>QHBZ01000352.1 GCA_003244055.1 Pseudonocardiales bacterium
CTGGCCGGGCAGGAAGTGCTTGCGCTCCTCGAAGGTCGCGTAGTTGGGCAGGAACAGCTTGCGATGGACGTGCACCAGCTGGCCGTTCTCGTAGTAGACCGCGCTGTTGTAGATGTGCAGACCGTGTGCCTGCGCCTCGGGAAACCCGAGCAGCACGCCCGCGCCGTTGGTCTGCTTGGCCAGCTTGGCCAGCCGCCGGTCATCCGGCGGGATCGAGATGTCCTCCTTGAGGTCCCCGATCGTGTAGCCACTGAGCGACAGCTCGGGGAAAACCACCAGGTCGGTTCCTGTGCTGACCGCCTCGGCGATCACCTGCTCGGCACGTGCGACGTTGGCGTCGAGCTCGCCGGGCCGGGAGTCGACCTGCGCGAGCGTGATGCGCATCGTTACCTCCTTCAGACCTGCGACAAGGGCGGGCCGCGCTCAACGTATCGAGCCGTTGTCGCCTACTGCGGCCAACCCCGGAAGGTCGCCTGGGCCAACGTCGCCGGAGAGGGCGCGGCGGGGCACTGTTGCGTTAGCGTGCCGGTTTGGCCGCCGGAGCCGATGTCGAGGATCGGCGTCAACAACGGTTTCATAATGGCCGCTGCGACGGTTCTGCACGAAAGCATGGGACTTTACCGGCGGATAGCAGATTGTCCATTACTCGTGGCTAGGCGGGTGCGCGGACCATCGTGACCTCGGCGGCGGTGGCCGTCAGCCGCCGGTTGGTGGGATGTCCGGTAGCCGGGTGAACTCCGATGGGGTATTTTGTGTTGTCATGAGGCCGAGCGATCCAACCATTCCTGAGATTCCGACTCGAGCTAACTTCGAGGTCCTACTCCCAGACGGCGGGCAGGTCCTCGACCAGGACGAGGAGTGGTGCGAGATTTTGGTCGACGGGGAGCGAAGGCGCATTCGCTTTCACGATTATCACGACATTTACGACATCCCCGGCTTCTACGAGCAGCTCTTCTATGACCGGCTCAAGTGCGACTCACCTCGCGTGATCCGAGGGCTCCTGGCTCAGGTGCTCGCCGAGCAAGGGACCCAACCGAGCGAGCTCCGGGTGCTCGATGTCGGGGCTGGGAATGGGATGGTCGGCGAGGAGCTCCGTGAGCTCGGAGCCAGTGCCGTCTACGGAATCGACATCATCGACGAGGCGGCCGCCGCGGCCCACCGGGACCGCCCCGGAGTCTATGAACGGTACCTCGTCGCGGACCTCACTGACCTGGGGAGCGACGACCGCGACACGCTCGCCGGAGCCGACCTCAACACGATGACGACGGTGGCCGCGCTGGGCTTCGACGACATGCCGCCGCGTGCTTTCGCCGTCGCCTACAACCTCATCGCCACTCCAGGCCTGCTGGCCTTCAACATCAAGGAAGACTTCGTCGCCAAGCGCGATTCGAGCGGCTTCAACAGCCTGATCTGTTGGATGTTCGACGAGGGCGTCATCCGGCCGCTCGCGGAGAAGCGTTACCAGCACCGCCTGTCCGCGCAGGGCGGGCCGCTGTACTATGTCGCGTTCGTCGTCGAGAAGGTCAGCGACATCTCCTCAGCCTGGCTCGGCTGACCGCGGTGCCCGCTGGTGCTCGAGGTCTTGACGGATGGCCGGGGGCCGCGTCCACAGTGGACCTCATCCGAGAAAGGTGATGTACAGCAGGTACACATTCAGCGCGATGATTATTGTGGCGATTCCGCTCGTCGCCACAGTGATGATCGGGCGGTTGACGAATGGTCCCATGACGTCCGCTCGGCGAGTGAGCAGCACCATTGGCACCTTGGCGAATGGGATGCCGAAGACAGCACGATCTGAGACGCCACCAGGCACTCGGTGGTGGGCAACCCTATTCCCAGCGCCACGAGCGCGGGCAGCATCGTCAACCCGCGACGAAGAAACAGCGGGATGCGGCGGCGGATGAAACCTCGCATGACCACCTGTCCCGCATAGGTACCCACGCTCGATGACGACAGCCCCGAGGCGAGCCGGGAGACCGCGAAGGCCAGCGCCGCGCCGCCGCCGACCAGCTTGCCGAGACCGGCGTCGGCGCGCCCACCCGGATCACCGCGACCTGGCCGGTCAGCGCCCCGATCCGTTCGCTCAGCACGTCCTCGTCGACGCCGAACGACGCCCGGTCGAGCTCCGCGCAGTTGGGTTACCCGGAACTCCACGTCGGCGACCGATCCGGCGCCGTCGACTACGGTCGTGTTGTTCTCGGTGACCCGCACCTGGGCCGCCCGGCCGAGCTGATCAATGGTCATCGTCTCCAGGGTGAAACCGGAGTGCTTGCTGTACACGGCCCCGCCGGTGATCGCGGCCAGGTCCTTTAGCTTGCGCAGCCGGCGGTCGCCGAAACCGGGGGCCCGCTCGGCGACGCACTGGAAGATCCGGTTGACGTGGTTGTGCACCAGCATGCTCAGCGCGGTGCCCTCGACGCTCTGGACGCCGACGACTGTGCTGATGACCGGGCCGGCACTCCGGAAGCGATGCGGCTGCTCATGCGCCACCGGTGGCCGGGCAACGTCGAACAGTTGCGTGGGATGTTGCTCAAGGTGGTGGCATATCGGCGCACCGGGGTGATCAAGCTGGCGGACTTGCCAGCCGATGCGATGGCGACCACCCGGCGGGTGCTCAGCCCGCTGGAGTCCATCGAGCGTGACGCGGTCGTCGAGACCCTGAGTCCGTCTCATATTGCGACGCGGCCGCGCTCCGAGGCGGCCCCTACTGAGGGCCGACCGGCGTCAATTCCCCCATCTCATCCCAGCCGTCCTGCGGAACGTGGACATTGATGATCTCCGGCTTCGTCGCGATTACTCCTGGCATCCACTCCATGGCGGTCTTGAAATGGTCAGAATTCACGTGCGCCTCGCCCGCGCCGTCCGCGAACGCCTCGACAACCACGAACTGGTTGGGCACCTCGACACCTTGGTATCAACCGGTGGA
>QHBZ01000353.1 GCA_003244055.1 Pseudonocardiales bacterium
TCACGATAGTTACGTCTCAGCGCGGAGATATCCTGGACTGGCGCCGGCAACGGCGGAAACCCCGCGTCCTCATACTCGGAAGAGCCGATCAATAGCGCGATCTTCATGCCGCTCATCGACGAAATCACCGATCGGTGTGACGGTAGATCCAGGCTCGAATCAGCTCACGCTGATCGTCCCGAGTAATTCCCGTGACCTCCAAAACATCACCATCAAGCTCAAGTTTTACGCTGCGAGCCCCACTGCTCGACAGCCACGACTGCACCACATCGATCAACTTGGCGAACAATTCTGAAGACCGAGCAAGCATGACAGTCAACGCGCCCGCAACGAACATCCCCGCCGAACGCGTACCCGCAGGCGCCTGACCTGCAGCGGCAAACCCAGCAGACTCGATGCCCAACGGAAGCAGCCATTCACGAAGCCGCACTGCCAGTGCCACCAGCTCTTCACGGTCAGCATCCGGCTCTGCCTCGACACTGACGCCAAGCCGCGCAAGCTGCTCTGCAATGCCCGCAGCCTAGCCATCGACGAGGCGGCGTGGACCCGATCCACTACCCCAACGCGATCTATGACCACGATGAGCAGCGCTGCGTCTCTTACGCGCCGAGGTGGCTTTCACCGCCTTCACCAACCGCCAGGACGCCGCGCACATCACCACCCGGCTGATCGTGCGCCGGAGCCGCCGGCTCAACCCGGCCGCCGCCGCGCACCTGTGCGGGGTGGCCCCGATCCCGGCCAGGAGCGGCAAAACCCGCCGCCACCGGCTGCGGACTCGACAACTCACCCGCCATCTAGTCGTACACCGGATCGGTGTCCGCCGAGAGCGGGTCCTTGCCATCCGTCTCGGTAGGACTCGACGAGATCAGCAGTTCCTCCAGGGTCTGCTCACCCAACGGGCGCCCGGTGAACACCGCCAATTGCCGCTGCTGATCCAGCACCGCCTGGACAGCTCTGCCGGTCTGCACCGGACCGGCACCGGTTCGAGCAGGGTCAACCCGAACGGGATCATCACTGCGCTGATGGCTCTACCTTCCTTTCGCACGGTGGATCCCGGCAGGGAGCGCTTGGTGCGCTTGTCCCTTGAGGACTGTCATGAGACGGCGCCCCTGCCGGGCCCCGGCGAAGGTCTGACGTCTAGGAGGGGGTAGTCCCGCGAGGACTGGTTCATCAGCACGACGCAGCGCCTTCCCGGTCCGCCGAGCATCATGGATTCGGTGGAATCGGTGGGAGGAGGCTCGGTGCTGGGGGTCGGTATCGACTGGGCGGAAGAGTTCCATGACGTCGCCTTGGGAACGCAGGAGAAAGGGGTGATCGAGCAGTTCCGTATCAATCACGGGCCGGCCGGGGTCACGACGCTGATCGAGCGCGCGTTGCGGCTGGAACCGGATCCGGCCGAGGTCCGGGTCGTGCTGGAGACCCGGCACGGCCTGTTGGTGGAAGCCTTGATCGATGCGGGGTTCACCGTCGTTCCGGTCAACCCCGATGTGGTCGCGCGCCGGCGCGGGCCGGCGCGGAAGAAGGACGATGCCGAGGACGCCCGGATCTGCTGCCTGCTCGCCCTGGACCGCCCCGCCGCGCTGAAGACGTTGATCCCGCACGGACAGATCGGCGGGGAGCTGCGCGCGATCGGGCGCGATGACGAGCGCGCCGCCCGGGATCAGCGGAGGCTGCTCAACCGACTGCGCGCGGACCTGCAGACCACCTACCCCGCCGCGCTCATCCTGGCCGGGAAGGATCTCGGCGCGCCCACGGTGTTGCGGCTGCTGGAGCGCTGGCCCACCCAGCCTGAGCTGGCCGAAGCCTCCCGCGAGGAGCTGGTCGAGTTCGCCCGGCTCGGGCGCCACGGCTGGCCCAACAGGTTCGCCGACGCTGTCGCGGCCGCCCTCGGCGCGCCCTCGCTGCCGACTCGGGACTACCTCATGCGCGCCAAGGCCGCCGGGATCCGGCTGGCCGCGGTCCAGCTGCTCGCATTGCACGAGGCCCGTCGTGGCTGGCAGGCCCGGATGGCCGAGCTGCGACGGCTGGCCTGAACGAGGCAGGTGTGGGCACCCTACCTAGCCCGCTAATACCGACTGAACTCGGTTGGTAGGTGCCCTCTGCCTCGCCGAGGTTGTCTGCCTCGCGGCAGCTCAGGGCTAGGGCAAGGGCCGGGCTCAGGGGTGAGGCATGTGCCTCACCTGGGTGTTAGTGCCTCACCGTCTGCCTCACCCTGGATCGGCAGGGGAACGGCCGGACTCTGGCGGGGCGGGGTGCACGTGGAGAGCGGTGGTGGTGTCCGTGGGGAGCACGGTGCCCTGGTCGTAAGGCTCCGTCTGCTCGAACTGCTCGAGCACGTCGGCGGAACGCAGCTTCTCGCTGCCGTCCATCAGCTTCCTGTTACGCATGGTGATCGACAGGAGGGTTGACCAGTGAGGGAGGGAGGCGCGCCGTGGTGTCGTCGCGCCCGGAAATCGGGGGGTTTCCGGGGCATAAGGAAGTGGAGGGAGCTACCTCCCTGTCTGGTGTTGGTGCAGCTCAGGGCTGGGAGGCAAGCTGGGGACCCAGGCAGGGAGAACTCCCTGCCTCCCCTTACTGCCTCCCTGATTGGGTCCCTGTGACTCTCTGTCATCATGGGTCAGCCGGAATCGTTCCTGGCGGAGCGCATCCGCTCAGCGCCGAACTGCTGTGTACTGCGACTGGACCAGCAGGCCGCGACGGCGCTGCTAGGCCTCGGTATTGTGATCATTTTTGCGTCTCCACGGTGTTCGCAGCGGCCGGCGAAGCTGGTGTCACAGCCAACGGCCCAGCCTGCCCGGGCGGGTGCTCCACCGATGCAACAGTGCCCGGGCAGGTCATCGACGTGCTGGTGTGCGAGAAGCGGGTATCTGGCGGCCATCCGCCAGTTCTTCACCCACGCGCTCGCCCACGGCCCATACCCAACCGAGGTGAGCACCGACCTCGCACCTGCCTACGCACGAGTAGGCCAACGCGCGGACTCAGCAGCTGCGCTCAACGCGGGGTGGTCAGCGCAGGGCGCGCCTTGGAACAGAACCTTCGCCGAGGCCACTACGCCGCCGCCGTCGACGGTTGTCGACTCGAGGCATCGACTCCCGGTAATTTTCACCGAACTCACCCTTGCCATCTGAATAGGGGCGTCTACGGCGTGGGGTATGTCTGCTTCCTGCTAATGCACGAGACCCGTGGCGCCTCTGCGTGGCCTGGCTTATCGTGCGGAGTGTGAGTAGCAACTTCCCTGCCGAGATGCTGGATCTGCAGGTGGCCGAGTACGGTCCCGACGCTCGTGTGGTGACCGTAGTGGGGGAGATCGACGCGTTCACCGCGCCGGAACTAGCCGCCTTCCTGACCGCGCAGCTGGCGGTTGCGCTGGTCGTGGTGGTTGACCTTGATGGTGTGCAGTTCCTGGCATCTGTCGGGGTGTCCGTGCTGTTCGAGGCCAACGAACTCGCTACCCGGGAAGACCGCGCACTGCGGTTGGTGTACAACTCCCAAACCCCCAACCTGGCGCTGGAAGCCCCCGGACTGCGGGAGTACTTCACCTTCGCCAACAGCGTGCCGGACGCCCTGCAGAACTCACCCTGACGGGCGCGGCGCTCGACGGTGGAAGTGGCCGTCGCCATCCCATGGGGCTGGAACCCAGGCTGGATCAGCGAGACCGGCCGCGGAACTCGTCGGTTGTAGTGCACTGCGGGTGATATTGTGCGGCGCGTTCGGAGGACCTGTAGCGGGTTGCGCCCTGACCGTAGGGGGGCGTCGTCTCCCTCGTCCAGGGCAACGTCAGGTACAGCCGTATGGTCTGTGCCTCCCGGGTCGCTGTGCAATTCGACGAGATCGCATCGCGGGCCACACCACAGCCCGTGTCCGGCCAGCGAAGAGGTCGGTAGGCAAGCGAGGTAACTACTCGGTGAGGCGGCGACGGATGACGACGTTGGTTCCGGTAGGTCCATGATCGATCCGCAGATCGTCGCTGCAGTTGCGCATGAACTGCGTCCCGCGTCCTCGTCCTCGGTTCTCACCGGGGGGCGGGCGCCAACGGCCTGTATCGCCGACGATGGCGAGCACATCTGGCGGTTGGAGCTCCATATGCACCGTCACGGTGCCGCCATCGGGTCCATAGGCGTGCTCTATGGCATTGGTACAGGCTTCGCCGACAGCCAGGAGTAGGTCAGCGACCGCCCGCGGGGTGGCACCGACCGCCGATAGCCAGCGGCGCATCGCAACGCGGATATCCCTCAGCGACCGCGGCTGCGCCGGAACGACCAGGTGCAATGGACCAGCCTCGCCGCTGTCTTGGCGGCGCACGGCGAGCACCGCAACATCATCGCCAGGAGGATCATCCCCCGCGAGCTGGGCCATGACCTTCGCACCGATGAAGTTCACCGTGCCAGCCACCACCGACACGCAGGCGCTCAAGTCCGGCGTCACGTGAGGTGTCTCGGCTCTCAACCAAGCCGTCAGTATAGGGCAGAGACCTCCCGTCAGCACGAACCCGCCATCCCGCATAAGGATGAAATCAGGGTGTAATCGCAGGCTAAGCTTAAGGGGCTTCGAGGCGTTTACGGACACGGCGGAGAAGATCTGTGGGATCACTGTCGCCGTGTTTGTTGATCAGGGCGAGAACATCGTTGACTGCACTGTGAAGGCCGGCATGCCGGGTGGCTTGGTCTGCCAGTTCTTCGTGTAGCCGCCACAGGTCAACGAAGACCATAATTTTTGATCGTAGTATCCAGGGATCGAACGGTTTGGTGAGGTAGTCGACGGCTCCGACTTGGTAGCCGCGGAAGGCTAGGTGAGCGTCGTAGTCTACCGCGGTGAGAAACAGGATGGGGATGTGCCGTGTCCGTTCTCGACTCTTGATCCGCTCGGCGGTCTCGAAGCCGTCCATGCCGGGCATTTGGGCGTCGAGCAGGATAACGGCGTAGTCATCGGTGAGTAGCCGCTTGAGGGCGTCCTCGCCGCTGGTTACGGCGTCGACCTCGATCGGGAGTCCCTGCAGGATGGCCTCGAGAGCGAGGAGGTTTTCCTTGCGGTCGTCCACGGCAAGGACCTTGGCCACACGCATTGGGGTCATGTCACGAGGTGCCGGCGGCCTCGGCGCGGCTTTGTGCTACCCACGACGCCATAACGGCCAGCAGCCGGTCTTTGTCCACCGGCTTGGTGAGGTAGTCCGACGCTCCCGCAGACAGGCTCGACTCGCGATCACCGGGCATTGCCTTGGCGCTGAGGAACACCACCGGCAGGTCGCGTCCATGGGGAAGAGCTCGGATCCTGCGGGTGGTCTCGTTGCCATCGAGGTCAGGCATCATCGAGTCCATGAGCACGATGTCGACATCGGGGTTGCTGGTGAGCAGATCAATTCCGTCACTACCGTTATCGGCGTAGAGAACCCGTAGCCCGTGTAGCTCCAGCGCGCTGGTGAGGGCGAACACGTTACGCACATCGTCGTCGATGATCAGCACTGTAACCCCGTTGAGCTGGGGACTGGGTCGTTCATTGTCCGAGGCGGTGAGCGTGGGAGCCAGGATCGGCGCCAGGTCGGTTTTCATCGTGCCTGCCCGGGGCGGCGGGGCCGGGGCCAAAGCGGCGGGTAGCTCGTCGGGTTGCTCGGCAGGCAGCTCGTCGGGCAGCAACAAGGTGAACTCCGAACCGACCCCGGGCTGCGACGACACTTGAATAGCACCACCGAGCATGCGGGCCAATTCCTTGCTGATCGACAGGCCCAGCCCGGTGCCTCCATACTTGCGGCTCGTCGTGCCATCCGCCTGCTGAAAAGCCTCAAAGATCATCTCGAGTTTTTCCTCGCTGATCCCGATGCCGGTGTCGCTGACGACGAAGGCAACCACAGCCCGGGCGGCATCTAAAGTTTCGATCCCGTGCACATCGGCGGGCGCAGCGGGCTCGATCCGTAGCCGGACCATGCCGGACCCGGTGAACTTCACCGCGTTAGACAGCAGGTTCCGCAAGATTTGCTGCAGCCGCTGAGGATCAGTGGAGATCGTTGCCGGTAGATCGGGGGCCAGGTCGGCGTGCAGCTCGAGGCTTTTTTCCTCGGCCTGCGGACCGAACGCCGCGAGCACGTAAGCGCGAATCTCGGCCAGGTCGACCGGCCCGGCCACTACATCGACCCGGCCAGCCTCAATTTTGGACAGATCGAGGATGTCGTCGATGAGCAAAAGGAGATCCGAACCGGCGTTGTGGATCGTGCTGGCGAACTCGCGCTGCTTGTCGGTCAGGTTGTGCTCGGGGTCTTCGGCCAGCAACCGCGAGAGCAACAATAGCGAGTTAAGCGGTGTGCGCAACTCATGGCTCATGTTGGCCAGGAACTCCGATTTGTAGCGGCTGGCCCGGGCGAGTTGCTGCGCCTTCTCCTCGACCCCGCGCCGGGCCGCGTCTATCTCGGCGTTTTTGATCTCGATGTTACGGTGCTGCGCGGACAGCAGTTTGGCCTTCTCCTCGAGTTCGGCGTTGGTGCGCTGCAGCTCGGCGGACTGGTCCTGCAACTCCCGGGCCAGGCCCTGGGACTGGTTCAGCAGCTCCTCAGTGCGCCGGTTGGCCTGAATCGTCTTGATGGCGACTCCGATCGTCGCGACCAGTCGTTCGAGGAACGTCAGATGCAGCGGAGAAAACGAACGAATCGAGCCGAGTTCGATCACGCCGAGCGACTCACCCTCGAACAGCACCGGCAGCACCACCACGGCGCTGGGCGAGGTCGTGGTAAAGCCGAACCGGATAGGCAGGTACCCCTGCGGGATGCTGTCGACGAGCAGGACTTGCTTGCTCTGGACGGCTTGGCCAACCAGCCCTTGACCAGCTCTAAATGTGGGCGGCGCGCCGTCATCCTCGAGTGCGTAGGCGCCGCAGAGCCGCCACTCCACCGGTTGCGCCTCGAGCTCGTCCACCCCTGGCTCCACGGCCAGGAAAAAGGCGCCGACTTGCGCGTTCACTAGGGGCGCCACCTCATTCATGATTATCTGTGCGACTTCTTCGAGATCCCGCTGGCCCTGCAGCAGCCCGCCGATGCGAGCGAGGTTGGAGTCCAACCAGCCCTGCTCGGAGTTCTCCTTGGTCGTTTCACGCAAGTTCGCGATCATCTGGTTGATGGTGTCGGTAAGGTCGGCGACCTCGCCGCGCGCCGCGACGCTGATTTGCTGGGTGAGGTCACCGCTGGCTACCGCCGTCGACACCGTTGAAATGGCCCTCAGCTGTGTGGTGAGTGTGGACGCGAGCTGGTTGACGCTCTCGGTCAGATCCCGCCAGGTACCGGAGACGTCTTCGACCTGGGCTTGGCCGCCGAGTTTGCCCTCGGTGCCGACCTCCCGGGCGACCCGGGTGACCTCATCGGCGAAGCGAGAGAGCTGGTCGACCATGGTGTTGACGGTCGACTTCAGTGCCAAGATCTCACCACGGGCATCCACCGTGATCTTCTGAGACAGGTCGCCCTTGGCGACCGCCGTGGTGACCTGAGCGATGTTGCGGACCTGGTCGGTCAGGTTGCCGGCCAGCTGGTTGACGCTCTCGGTCAAATCCCGCCACGTGCCGGCGACCCCTTTCACCTGGGCCTGGCCGCCGAGCTTGCCCTCGGTGCCCACCTCGCGGGCGACCCGGGTGACCTCATCGGCGAAGCTGGACAGCTGGTCGACCATGGTGTTGACCGTCGACTTGAGTTCCAAGATCTCACCACGGGCATCCACCGTGATCTTCTGGGACAGGTCGCCCTTGGCGACCGCCGTGGTGACCTGAGCGATGTTGCGGACCTGGCCGGTCAGGTTCGACGCCATGTAGTTGACGTTGTCGGTGAGATCTCGCCACGTGCCGGCCACGCCCCGAACCTGGGCTTGGCCGCCGAGCTTGCCCTCGGTGCCGACCTCTCGGGCGACCCGGGTGACCTCATCGGCGAAGCTGGACAGCTGATCGACCATGGTGTTGACCGTCGACTTGAGTTCCAAGATCTCACCACGGGCATCCACGGTGATCTTCTGGGACAGGTCGCCGGTGGCGACCGCCGTGGTGACCTGGGCGATGTTGCGGACCTGAGCGGTGAGGTTGCCGGCCAGCTGGTTGACGCTCTCGGTCAGATCCCGCCAGGTACCGGAGACGTCCTGGACCTGGGCTTGGCCGCCGAGCTTGCCCTCGGTGCCCACCTCGCGGGCGACCCGGGTGACCTCATCGGCGAAGCTGGACAGCTGATCGACCATGGTGTTGACCGTCGACTTGAGCTCCAAGATCTCACCACGGGCATCCACCGCGATCTTCTGAGACAGGTCACCACGAGCGACCGCCGTCGCGACCTGGGCGATCCCACGGACCTGGGCAGTGAGGTTGGCGGCCATCAGGTTCACCGCCTCGGTCAGGTCCTTCCACGTCCCCGCCACGTTGGGTACCTCAGCTTGGCCGCCGAGCCGACCCTCGGTGCCCACCTCGCGGGCGACCCGGGTCACCTCATCGGCGAACAGCCGAAGGGTGTCGGTCAGCGAGTTGATCGTGTCGGACAGCTCGGCAACCTCACCTCGGGCGCTGACGGTGATCCTGCGGGACAGATCCCCGTGGGCGATCGCGGTGGCCGCAAAGGAGATCGAGCGGACCTGGGTGGTGAGGTTGCTGGCCATGGTGTTGACCGAGTCGGTCAGCGCCCGCCACGTCCCGGCCACCCCGCGGACGTCGGCCTGTCCACCGAGCTTGCCCTCTGTGCCCACCTCGCGGGCGACCCGGGTGACCTCATCTGCGAAACTGGACAGCTGGTCAACCATGGTGTTGACGGTGCGACCAATACGCAGGAACTCCCCACGCAACGGCCGCCCTTCGATTTCCAGGGACATATGCTGGGACAGGTCCCCCTCAGCTACCGCCACGAGCACCCGGGCGATCTCCGCCGTGGGCTGAGCAAGATCGTCGATAAGGCCGTTGAGCGAGTGTGCCGACTCGGCCAACGCGCCGTCGTAGGACTCCTCATCGAGCCGCTCGAGCATGCGGCCCTCGCGGCCGACCACCCGGCTGATCCTCAACAGATCACGGTTGCGGCGCTCCTGCAGCGCGACGAGTTCGTTGAACTGGTCGACCACCTCACCAGCCAGCCCACCACGCCGAGCTAGCCGCACGTCGAACTCCCCGCGCCGCACCCGCCGCAGCCCCTCGGAAAGCTCGCCCAGCAGCCCGCCGGGGGCACCCGGGCGCCGGGTGCCCTTCACCGGCTCCTCGGTGTTCACTGCGGTCATCGTCCCGGCCCTCCGCTTGTGCGACTCCCCTACAGTGCCATCATGGGCGACGTCCCGGGCGGTGGCGCCCTGGCCAGCCATTCGGACCACACGACGGGCAAAATGGGCCGATGACGATCCGGTCGGGGCAGCGGATGCGCTTTGCGCCCGCCGCCGACGCACCGCGCCAGGCGCGCCGGGCCTTGCGTCACGCCCTCGCCGGTGCCGGTCTAGACCAACTTGACGAGCTTGCCGAGACCGTGCTGCTTCTCGCGAGTGAGCTGTGCGACAACGCGCTGTTGCACGCGGGTACTGAGTTCGAGGTCGAGCTGCAAGTCGACCCGGATTCGGTAACCGTCAGTGTCAGCGACCACGGGCCAAGTCCCCTCGAGCAGCACCTGCGCCAACCACGGGCCCGGTACGGGCGAGCGCCCAACGACGGTCGGGGCCTGATGCTGGTACAACGGCTTGCCAACAGCTGGGGCACCCGCCACGATGCCGACGGCGAAAACACCACCTGGTTTGCCGTCCACCGCGACGGTCCCGGCGCGGTTCGGGCGTCGCGGACGTCAGCGGTGGCGCCGCTGCACAATATCTCACCGCCCGTGCTGGGCCACGGCGACAAGATCCGCGCCCTGCTGCGCATCCCACCAGTGCTCGCCCAGCAGCTCGACGCCGGTGCCGTGGTGACCGAGCTGACGCGGCGGCTGCGGGAGGTGCTCGACCTCGACGAGGCCCTCGTCGAAATCGACTACGGCGACGGCAGCGGGACCCGCGAGATCGCCCACGATGGGCGGCACCCCGACGGCGACCAAGCACCGGCTCGGGCGCTCGACATCCCGTTGCCCCTCACCGCGCCATTGCGGGGGCGGCTGCGCCTCAGCGGCGCGGCCGAGCCGCTCGTTCCCGAACTCGCCGAACTCGCGGCCCTCCGGATCGCGATCGCGGTCGAATCCGACTACCTGCACAAAGCCGACCGGCGCCGCCGTGACTGGATGGCCTACCTCGCCGACACAAGTCAGCTGCTCGGTCAGTCCCTCGACGTCGAACTCACCATCACCGTGATCCCCCAAATCCTGGTGCCCAGACTGGGCCAATGGTGCGCGGTCCACCTGGTAGAACCCGCGCACGGGCTCGAGCTGGCCGCGCTGACCCACGCCAACGAGGAACTCATACCCGAGCTGCGATCCGCCCTGACCCTTTCCGCGGGCGGCGACCCCATCCGTAGGTTGCGCGCCCAGCTGCGCCAGCTCGCGACCCAGACGCTGCCACCGACCTGGATCAACTGGCCCACAGACGCCATCGCGCTGTCGCTGCACGCGGCCGGTCGCGCCATCGGAGTACTCACCATCGGGCGCCCCGGCGATCGCTCACACTCCCCTGAAGACGTCGCGCTCATCAGTGATATCGCTCAACGCGCGGCGCTGGCGATCGACAACGCCCAACGCGCCACCCGACACATCGAGACCTCCCAAGCGCTCCAACGAGCTCTGTTCCCCCGGGAGCTGCCCATCGCCGATGGCGTCGAGTTCGCCGCCGACTATCTACCAGCCAGCACCGGCAGCGATGTCGGCGGCGACTTCTACGACGTACTTAGCTTGCGCGCCGGCCTCTGGCTCGCCGCCATCGGCGACGTCTGTGGCAAAGGCGCCCGAGCGGCCGCCCGAGCCGGACAAGTCCGCGACATGCTCCGTGTCCTGGTCCGCGATGGGCGCCCGCTGGCCCGCGCGCTCAAGCTGCTCAACGACCACATGATCGAAACGGGAGACCACTGGCAGTACTGCACCCTGGCCGCGGCCCACATACGCAAGGCCACCGCCGGGAAGCCCACCGGTTTGGCTGTGGACCTGGTACTGGCCGGTCACGAACCACCGCTCCTGATCCGCGCCAACGGCACCGCCGAGTTCGTGGGTCAACGGGGAACACCACTAGGCCTGCTAAACCATGTCAAGCTTTACACCACCCGGCTGCACATCGCTCCCGGCGACGTGCTGCTCGCCTATACCGACGGCGTTATCGAACGCCGAGGCCCGCAAGGGCTATACGGTGCCCACCGATTGATCACGGCCGCCTCCGCAACCTGTCCGCTCTCCGCAGCCCAACTCATCGCCACCGTCCGCACCTCAGTCCAAAACTTCTCCAACGAAGACCCCAAAGACGACATCGCCCTACTCGCCATCCGCGCTACCAAACCAAGGTAACTGTCAGCTGGGATTCAGGGATGCTTATAGCCATGCGCCGCAGGTGAACAATTGGCGTAATGCGTCGACGGATTCAGACTTTCGGCCGATCCCGGTACCGATCCACCGCCAGCAGGCTAGTAGTACAACCCCAACATAACTACCATTCCACATGGGCGACGACTACTGCCGTAGCCGACGTGTGGATCAAATTCTGCATCCACCTTAAAGGGTGACTCGTCACCTTAACGAGCCGGCGGTCGGTCGACCCCCGACCTCATTTGATCACGCGGGGCGACTGTGCTCACGGAGCGCACCTCCTCGTGCCTCACTCAGGGTGTTCCGGAGTGATCAAGGGCTCGGTACCTCCTTATTCCCGCTTATTCCCGCTCACGCGGGCTTAGATTAGGTGACGATGCCGCAACTTTCACTCATGTTACGGACCCGCCAGTCGCTCGCCCCTAAAAGGGACTTTGTCACTCCACGTCGACAAACAGGATCTCCCACGCCGGAGCCTCGACCTCGTGCTCAGCTCGCACCTGCTGTTCAGCTACGCCGACCGCCTCGGCTTCCCGACCCACCCCAGCCGCGAGATGATCTGCGAGCTGGTGCGCGTCACCCGCGATGAGCTGCGGCCGAGCTCAATTGGCGGCAACGGGAGTTGGCTGAGCGGGCTCAGGTATCGGTGGCCATCGTGCGCGAGTTGCATCGCAACACCGCTCAGCGTCGTCGTAATGCCCGGACGCTGGAAGCGCTGTCCGTCGCGCTGGGTTGGCATCCCGAGCACCTCGACGCCGTGCTCCGCGGTGGTACTCCGCCCGATCGCGGCCAGTCGGCGACTTCGCTGGTTGATCCCGTCACGGCCCGGTTGACCTCGATCGACCGCCGCCTCGCCGCCATCGAACGGCGCCTTGATGACTTGGCGGCCCGCGATGGGTAGGCCAGCGGGCACCCGGTCCCTTGTGGTGTCGGTGATTTCTTGCATGGCACTACAAAACAGCCAACAGGGGCCGCTTCGTAATTGGCGCCGGTTAACAGCCAGACCATTAACCACCATTAACCGCGCAGCTCAAGGCCGGTTTATTCGGCGGCGGAGCGGGCCATGTAGACGTCCCTGCAGACCGTGCGCAGACACCTGGGCTACACCGCAGCCCAGGTGATCGACCTCGTTACCCGGCGCGCCGCCGCGCTGAACCTGCCGATCGCGAACCGGGTGAGCCTGAAGACCAAGCTGTCGCGGTGGGAGAACGGGAAAGAGCAACCCAGCGAGATCTACCGGCGGCTCTTCCGGGAGATCTACGGCCGGACCGACGCTGAACTCGGCTTCCCCGACGAACCGGAAGAAGACCCCGAAGCAACCGAGCTACGATCCCGGCTCGCCATGGCCCGCACCGTCGACCCCGAGACCGTCGACGTCTTCCGCCACCAGGTCGACCACGCCCGCCACGTCGACCGGCGCTTCGGCGCCCTCACCCAACTCGACCAGCTCCGCGCCCAGATCGACCAAGTGCACCAACTACTCAGCTACCGGGCCGGACCGCAGCGGGACCGCGCTGGCTGCGGTGCTGGTGGAGGCATCCACGCTCGCCGGATGACAAGCATTCGACCGCGCCGCGCTAGCGTGGGGCCACTACGAACGCGCCAAAGCCGCCGCCCGCGAAGCGGAATCGTCCGCACTGCTTGCCCACGCCACCGCCGAACAAGCCTTCGTGCTCATCGACCTCGACGAAACCGCCGCCGCCGTCGACCAGCTCGCCCACGCCCGCACCATCGCCAACGGCACCGCCGCGCCCCTGCTCGGGGCCTGGTTGGCCGCCGCGCACGGCGAAACCCTCGCCGCCGCCGGCCATGCTGATGCCGCGCGACGAGCCTTCGACACCGCGAACGGCCTACTTCCCACCGACCCCGTCGACCCCGCGCTGCCGTTCCTATTCCTCGGCGACTCCCACCTCGACCGCTGGCGAGGCAACGCACTGGCCCGCGTCGGCGCACCCGATGCAATCAACCAACTCACTGCCGCCCTTGCCCGCCTCTCAGCGGACTTCGTCCGAGCGCAAACCGGCCTGCTCGTCGATCTCTCCTACGCCTACGCTGCCGCCGGCGACCGTGACGCCGCCCTTGCCCACGCCCGACAGGCCCGACGCCTCGCGGCCCAGATCAAATCTGACCGAAAGGTCCCGAGGCCGAGCGCCGATTCGGCCGCCGGCACTTCTCCGATCTTATGGAAGCACGACGAACTCCGGCGCCGAGGTGAACACGGAGCGTCTGCATGAACGCCGGGCTGAAGGGATAGGTCCGGCGGAACGCCTCGCCGTCGCCATCGGTGAGGAGCACGTCGCGGGTGGCGCCGGGGAGGTTGTCGGTCCGCCGGAAGGCGCCGGTGATGCGCTGGGCCGCGGCCGGGTCGCGTGGGCGGAGGATGCGCTTCTCGGCGATCAGCTCGAGGTTGCGATCCTCCAGGGTGACCGTGGCGAACCGCCCGTCCCAGTAGGACAGCTGGTCCTGGAACGACAACGACTCGGCACCGGTGCGCTCGACCCCGATCAGCTCGCGCAGGTCGCGCTGGCGCGCGATGAAACTGACGATCGGCACTGCCCGGTATGCGTCGGAGGACTCGACGAGCTTGGCGACCTTCTCGGTTTCCCGTGCGACGAATGCCGGATCGGCGATCTTCCCGGCGAGCCAGAGCACGAGCTCGTCGAGGAACAGGATCACACCGTCGTGGCCGAGGCCCTTGGCGTGCGCGCTGATCGCCGCGAGCCCGGCGTCGAGTGGCACGAACGCATTAGCTGCGCCCGCGACCGAGTCGACATAGCTCGGCAGGAACACCGGAACGACGTCACTGATCAGCCGCTGGGCAAGCTCCGAGTCGGGTGAAGCGGCGAACGCGGCGTCGACCTCCGGCGCGGTCCACGGCGCGTTGACATTGCCCCAGCCCTCGTCCGCGGGCGCCGGAAGCCTCGCTAGGAACGCGGCGGTGCCCATCCCGTCACGGATCGCCCGGGCATCGTCGAGTAGACCCTGCGCGCGGTACACGCCCGGCAGTGGGGAGCCCGGGTGTGCCCGGCGGACGTGATCGACATACCCGCCCAGGATCGCAGCCTCGAGGCTCTCTGCCCCGATCAGGTGATAGGGCACCAGCATGAAGCGGCTGCTGTCCAGCCAGCCGTACCGGGCGATCGCGTCGGCCAGCTCGGGCCGCGACCGCGCGGCGATATCGCCGTTCAGCAGGGCGTGTAGCACCGCCATGAAGTGGCTCTTGCCGGAGCCGAACGAGCCGTGCAGGTAACTGGCCTTGGACCGGCCCTCACTCAGGGCAGAGCCGATCAGCCCGAGCGCCTTGTCGAAGGCGACCCGCAGCTGCGGTGTGATGACGTAGGAGTCCAGGGTGGCCTGGATGTCACGGACACCCTCGGTGAGGCGCAGCACGAAGTCGCCCTGGTGGATGCGCTCCGGGATGGTGATCAGCTCGCGCAGCAGCGGCTGCCCGGCCTCCACCGGAGTGGTCGTCACCGCCCGATTCCTCCTACTGTCCGCGTCCCACGGACAGTAGTGCCCATCGCCGCCGGGGCGGGACGTCACCCCGCCGCGAAACAGCCGACGACAAGATTGCGAAAATCGCAAGAATCTGGCATTCTGAGCCTATGACCAGGGAAGATGACCTACGCGCCCGAGTGCGACAGGTCATCGATGAGTCGGGGCGTAGTCAGTCGGCCTTCGCGCAAGCGATTGGGCTGGAGCCCACAAAGCTGTCGAAGGCCCTCGCCGGTACGCGGCGCTTCACGCCGCTCGAACTCGCGCTGATCGCTGAGGAGGGTGGGACGTCGACCGACTGGCTGCTCGGCGGGGCGCCGGAGCGGCCGACGCTCGCGGCGCGGGTTGCGCAGGCGAGCGCGTCCGACGTGATAGCTCAGGCCGGCGCTCGCGCCGAGGAGCTCGATGAGGTCTACGAGACGTTGCTCGCCGCCGGCCAGTCCCGGCGCACGCCGCCCCAGATCATGCCTGCACGGGCTGGCGGGCTGATGATCGACCAGGGCGCCAAGCTCGCCGACCAGGCGTTGCAGACCGTGGCCGATGCCAGCGAATCGGAACAGCTCGGCACGGCACTACCGCTGGTGATCGAGCAGGTCTTTGGTGTCGATGTCGCAATCGAGGGCTTTCCTAGCGGACTCGACGGCTTGGCCTGGTGCCGAGACGGTTTTCGTTTGATTCTGGTGAACAATGCGGTGTCCTGGACGCGGCAGCGGTTCACCCTCGCCCACGAGCTTGGTCATGTGCTGGCCGGAGACGCGCAGGATCTCCGGGTTGATCTCGACGTGATGGCACCCTCCACACGTCGGGAACACACCGAGATGCGGGCGAACGCGTTCGCCTCGGCGTTCCTGATGCCCGCCCGGAGGATCAAGGAGAGCTGGCGTGATGCCGGCCAGGACACCTTCGCGCGACTGGTCGGCGAGCTTCGGGTCTCGCCGTCGGCGCTGTCCTGGCGCCTGCGCAACCTCGGACTCGTGGATGAGGTGCAACGGCGGAGGCTCTGCCGGTTGAACCTGCGGGAGTGCGCAGATCGCGGAGGGTGGGCCGAGGAACACCTGACATTGACCCGCTCTCAGTCGGACGTTCGCCGTCCTGGCCTGCTCAGCCGGGAGGTACTCGACGCGTTTTCGCACGGCGAGGTCAGCGCGCGGGTCGCCGCTCGGGTACTTGGGATACCACCGGAGACCTTGCTGCCTGCCCCGCCGCCGACGCTGCCGGGCAGCGAGGAGGAGCACTGCGCCGACGAGGACGGCGTGGTCTTTGTCCCCTGACGCCATGCCGAGGACGTTCCTCGTCGACACCTGCACAGTCATCAACTTCGCAGCCGCCGCGCGGCTCGATCTGCTTGAAGCCGTTCTGGAAGGGCGTGGTCGCTGGACGGAATCGGCAGCCGACGAGATCAACCGGGCTGCCGACCATTGGCCAGCGCTGTGGACCGCCTCGGTCGCGGGCTGGCTCGGCGAACCGATCGCACCCGATCGGGAGGGCGACACGGATGCAGTGTTCCGGCTGCAGCGTCAGCTCGGCGGCACCAGGCGCGAGCCCCGTAAGCACCTCGCCGAGGCTGAAGCCATCCACCTGGTTCTTTGCTACCCAGAGTTCAGCGGCGCGATCTTTCTCACCGACGACCGTTCGGCTGCGGACCTCGCATACAAGCGTGGCGTCAAGATCTGGACAAGCGCTGACGTCCTGTCGGCCGCCTACCGTGATGGCCACATCGGGTGCCCGGCGGCCTATGGGGTGCTGTTGGACATGGAGCAGGCAGGCCGGGGTGTGCACGTGCCAGTCGATCACGAGCTCGTCTGCCCGTGACAGGGGATAGGGAGTCGATCAACGCTGGTCGGCGGGATCGTCGGCCGCCTGCCCGCCCTCCGGGCAGTCCTCACGCCGGCCAGCGTTTCCGCTGGTAATCTAGCGCGTCATGGCCTGCGAGCTCCTGGGTTGAGCTGTTGATCCGGACGAGGAACACCGGCTTGCGTTCACCCTTCGGTGTAGCGAACACCGGCTGTGCCGCAGGTCCGACGTCGATCCGGGCGACCGTGCGCCTATCGACCTCCGCGTAGCTGAGGCTCACGTCGGTCGCAGCAGCCTTGCCCAGAGTCGTGGTCAGCGCATCGGTCAACCACAATTCCCAGCCGTCGGTATTCCTCTTGGTACCGAGGAAGGGGTAGTCCTCCTCGATGCCGACAACCGTGCCGTCGTCCGCGACGCCGACGAGCAGCGTGCCGCCGTGGTTGTTCATGAATCCAGCAACCGACTTCATCACGGCCCACTCGATCGCCTGGTCCTTCGCGCCTGTGTGGAGGTTCTTCCGACCTGTCGACTTGAACTCCACCACTTTGCTCTCGCCTGCGGAGATGACCCGGCGGAGGCTGTCGCTCGCGTGTTGCACATCCTGCTCGACGTTCGCGTACGGGTTGTCGGAGCCATCCGCGGATCGGTTCACCGGCTTGCCGGTGGCCTCCTCGATCTGCTTGAGCAGCCGTTCGAAACGCGCAGTGAAGAAGGCCTCGAAGTCGTCGCGGCGCAGCGCCAACGGGTCGATGTCGTGCGACCGCAGGATGGTGTTGAGGTCGTCGGGATCGATTCGCTCGTTCGACTCGATGCGGGCCAGGTACCTGCTGGGGGCACTGCCACCGATGCGCCGGTTCGTCCGCGCATCGATCACGGTCTTGTTGACGATGCTGTTGGCGATGTGGGCTGGGATGCCGTGCTCGGTGAACCAGCGCTTCGGGAAGATGTGGTGGACATCGATCGCGTCGTCGACATAGGCGTGGAGGTCGATCGTGGTCCCAGTACGGAAGTCGCGGCCGCCGCGCTTCATCTGCTGGGCGTACAGGCCCTTATAGGCCGCGCTGTTGCGGGTGCGCAGCGTGAGCAGCCGCTCAGCCTGGAACTGCGACTCCCGCACGGTCTTCGGCTCATCGCCGCCGTTTACCCACGCGACCACGTCCTGCAGGTCGTTGGCGAACCGGGTCTCGATCGAACCGCCGTACATCTCGCCGAACACGCCGCACCAGTACCACTGGCGGAGCATCTGCCCGACGCCGTGGCTGTCGGCCCGGTCGCCGAGCGCGGTCGTGATCGCCGTCAGCGGGATGAGCTGGCTGCTGTAGGGCAGGTCCCGGGCTGTGAACACCCGCTCCGCGTGCAGGAACCGCACGACCTGGGGCACCGCCTTGGTCACCAGGTCGGCCCATCGCTGGTAGTCGTCGATGCTCAGGCGCAGCACATCACGACGTTTGCAGGACACGGCGGGCGCCCGGTCGTCCCCCTGGTTCTCGGCGAGGTGGCGGGCCCGGCGCTCCCGGGTCGTGAGCAGGGTGAGAATCTGCAGGAAGTCCGTGGCCGCGAAGTCGTTGAGCAGCTCATACGTGTCGAACGCGGCACGCCGCCCATGCCAGTCGTCGCGCAGGTTGAAGTTGTCGGTCGCGTAGGTCGCCGTCAGCAGCTCGAAGACCGTCAGAGACACACCGCCCGTATTGACCTTCTCGAACACCTGGCAGACGGCCTCCTTCGGCGTCGCCCGGGTGAGCTCGATCGTCGGCACGCGGTAACGGTTGAAGGGGGTAATCACAGCCTCGTTGAACGCGATCCAAGTCTGGAGCCGCTCGGATTGCTCACCGCGGCCCTTTGAGAGGAACTCCAGCTGCCACGCGGTGGTGTCCGGGTGGTCAAGGACGATGTCGAGCGGGAATATCTCAGCGTCGATCTGCTGGGCCCGCGTGGAGACGTCGAGTACCACGTCGCCGCGGAAGGACCTGACGAGGCCGTCGGCCGGGACGGACACGATGGCGTCCTCGCGGTCGCTGTATGGGTCGATGCACGCCCGAATGTCGGCAAAGTAGCGGCGGGACAGGTCTTTCCCGCGCGCATCGCGGGTACATACTGGGCCGCCGGAACGCAGGGCGAGATAGAGCGATGTGATGCGCTGCTGGCCATCGAGGAGCAAGAACTCCGGCTCGGTCTCCGAAGGCAGTGTCACGCCCTCGATAAACCGCGGCTTGAACTTCACGTCCGGATTCCCGGTGCGAAGAGTCATTACCGCCCCGATCGGGTACGACAGCGACACTGAGGCCAACAGGCTCGTGATGTGGTTGTCGTCCCACACCCAGCCTCGTTGGAAGTCGGGCAGCTGCAGCGTGCCGTTCCCGGCCTGGTCGAGCAGGTCGACCAGGGGAACATCGCCGCTGGTGAACTTCTTGTCCACGCTCGGTCTCACTCCAAATCGATTGTCGGTCAGATCAGGGAAGCAGGACGGACGTACCGCATCCCGCGGCGCTGCCCAGTCGTGACGAGCTGGCCCTCGGCGACCAGGTGCTGCGCGAGAGCCCGTGCCCCGGCGGCGTCGAGGCTGGTGATGTCCCGAATCTGCTCGTTCGACAGCGGGCCGCTCGCGGCGGCGGTCAGTACGGCGTCGAGCTGGCCAGCGTCCGGGACTGACGTTGCACGACGTTCCCGGGCAGGCTTGGCCGCGCGACCACCTCTGGCCGCCGATCGTGGCAGTGAAGCGACATCAACCCGCCCGCGCGGGAGCCAGCCGCTCAACTGTTCCGCGGTGAGCTGCAGCTCGGCGAGCTGGGCGTCGAGGAAGCCGGAGTAGATGTCGGCGGGCGACGCGCCGTAGCGCGGGTCGATCCCGCCATGCCACTGGCGCACCCACGGCAGCACCTCGGCGAGCCCAGCCAGCAGCGGCGTGACCCGCTCGGCCGGCCAGCCGTCGTCACCGCGACGCTGCGTGATCAGGACAGCGAGCGCCTGTGCCTGCTCGCGGTGGTCCCATCCCGCCCAGCCGAGCAGCAGGCTGCCGTCCCCGTTACGGCTGGCGCCCGGGTAGGAGACGAACCGCTCCTTGGGGACGTCGAGCTTGCCGCGTTGGCTCCAGTAACTGCCGCGCACGAAGTCCGAAGGCCCGTACTTCGGCGGCACCGGCACCTCGCCGATTTCGTCCTTGATAGCGCGTCGAATCTCGGGGTGAGTGACGTCGTCCTGGCCCAGCCGCGCGGCGATCGCGTCCTCCTTGCGCTGCAACGCCCAGGTTCGCTCCCACTCTGCGCGCTTAGCAAGCCCCGCCGGCTTGTAGCGATAGACGGCGAGGAACGGCACGTGCTCGGTGTCCACCAGCGCGCCGACGACCTCGGCGAGCTCTGCGTCGGGTCGACCCAGCACGTCGCTGGCCCACAGCGCAGCCACTGAGTCGAAGTCCTCGGCGCCGCGGACCCGGTCGGTGAGGGTGCGCACGGTGTGCGGGACGGGCTGGTCGTCGCCGTTGTCGTCAACGGCGAACCAGAGGTGACGAGCTTCGAGCCGGTCGAGCAGCCAGGTCCGCAGGGCCCGCTCCTGCTGCTTCTCCCACGGCTCGGTCAACCAACGCCGCTTGCACTCGGGCCGTTCAATCAGCGCGAGGTCGCGGCGCTTCTCGATCAGCTCAATCCGGGCCTCGACACGCCGGCGGTAGCCAACCGGCCAGCGCGCGGGCAGCTCCGTGATCGGGGTCGAGCTGTGGCGGGCAAACCACTGGGTCTCAGCCTGCCCGGCGGCGACCTTCCGTGCCAGCATGATCTCGAACGCGCGCTCGCCGAGGTTCAGCGGTTCACCTGAACCGTCCCCGATCACCTCCGCGGACTCCGCGTCAGAGAGCAGGCCGTAGAGGCGGTACACGTCCCAGTCCAGCTCCTCCTGTTCGGAGATCATCCAGTCGCGGAGCCGACGCCACTCAGCGCGGGCGGCGGAAAGACGGTCACGGGTGGGGATGCCAGTGGTCGCGACGGCGGACGCGGTGAGGGCGGAGAACCCCCGCGCGAACTGGTCGAGGCGGCGGCCGCGTTCGAGGGGAAGCTGGGACGGCAGCGGGAACTGTTCGAGCTTGGTGCCGGTGAACTCGTATGTGTTCTTCCAGGCTTCGCTCCCCATCGCGGCGTAGCCAGCGTCGACTCGCGCCCCGCCGCCCTCGCCCTTGTTGTGACTGACTTGCATGAGCCAGAAACATGCCGTCGACGAGTTCAGCACCCCGAGCAGCGCCAGGTGCTCGTCCTCGCTCGCCCCCGCCGGCAACTTGATCACTGGTGCGGAACGATTGAACACCTTCTGTCCCCGGTCGAGCATGAAGTGGTTGTGCGTCGCGACAAATGCGAAAGCGATCGACAGCGGCGTGGTGTAGGCGGACTTCGTGTACTGCATGTAGTCCCACCACGAGAGGCCTGCGTCTGCCATGTCGCCCTGGAAGGTGCGCCGCGACGCTAGTGACGTTCGCCAGCCCCAGAGCCCTCGTCGGAAGCGCAGGACGTCAATGTGCAGCGCGTAGGGAAACCAGATCGCCTCCTCAGGAGACGCGGCCCAGTCGCGGACGACGTCACCGCGCATCAGCGGCAAGAGCCCAGCTGCTGCGTCCGCCACTCGGATCGGCCGCATGTAGGCCTCGTCTGCGCCGGCTCGGATCGCGCGACCAATCGGCGGGTCGATCATGTGGGTCAGAGGCCGCGCTGAGGCCTCGATGGCAGCCACAACCGCGTCCGCCCCGCCGCCGGACAGTGACCAGGGGTGTTTCGCAAGCCGGGACCGCGGCAGATCGACCACGCTGACCCACTCCGACTCGCTCTTCGCATGCTCGACCTGCTCGACGATCGCCGTCCAGACCAGGCCCTTCTCCGGGTCGCCGGGTTGCGCGGGCTCCCCGCGTACACCGAGCACCGCTCGCACCGCATCCCGGCGGCTCGGCGTGGCCCGGCGGCCGATCAGGATCACCGTCGGCGTGCCATGCCCGGGGATGTAGGCACCGGAGGTGTCGACCACGTACTTCAGCTCGACCGTCGGGAAGAAATCCTCGATGAGCTTCGTCCCGAATTCGCGCTTCATGAACGCGTTCGAGGTGATCTGGCCTGTGTGGCCAGCACCGAAACCGTCGTCGGCCGGGCGACGAGCCAGGTCGAAGATGCGCTGAGCGAACGGGACCGTGAGCTGGAATTGCCGGTGGCACGCCGACCAGCGCTTCCGGTAATACTCATTCTGGTCCGGATCCTTGACGGTGATGTAGGGCGGGTTCCCGACACGACGTGGTAGGAGCCCGATGCCAGGAGCCGTTCGTCGGCGAAGTCGTCGACGTCCTCCCAGCGGGCCCGGTAGCCGATCGCCGCGTCCACGGCCGCGATCGACTGCTGCCGGTCCGGCGTCCGTAGAGAGTCCGTGCATCCGATGATCGGGCGCCACCGCTGCCGGGCGGCTTTTGCCAGCGTCGTCACGCCAGCCGCCTTCAGCGCCGCCACCAGCAGCCGGAACCGGGCGATCGCTACCGCGAACGGATTGGCGTCGATGCCGTGGACGGAGTCCAGCGCCCGGCGGGCGACCTCGTAATCGTCCAGCGCCGGCGCCTTTTCCTGCCACGCCTCGACCAGGCGGCTGAACGCGCCGAGCAGGAAGTGCCCGCTGCCGCAGGCGGGGTCGATCAGCCGCAGGCCGTCGAGGCCGAACTCGCCGATGGCCGGGGTCAGCGTCCGATCGAGGATGAAGCTCTCCACAAAGTGCGGGGTCTGCAGCAGGGCGTAGCGCTTCTTCGCGTCCTCAGACAGGTCCTGGTAGAGATCGCCCAGGAAGCGAGTGTCCCAGTCGGGGTCAGTGAAGTCGTGCCGCAGCGTCCCGTCTGGGCGCCGGTCGCGCCAGAACCCGACCAGCGCCTTGGCCGCGTCATGCGAGATCGGCACCCAGTACATGGGGTTGTGCTCACCATCGAACAACAGCCGGCCGGCGTCGGTGGCACGCAGCACGTCGAACTGCTCGGCCAGCCAGTCGCCGTCGTTGTGCTCCGGGTGGTGGCGGTAATGCTCCATCTGCAGTTCTTCTGCGGTGGCGAGCCGGTCGCCCGGCCCGGACAGCACCGGCTCGATGAGCCCGTTGTCCTCGGTCCATCGCAGGAAGACCGTGCCGAGCACCCACGCGACCGCGATCTGGGTGAGCTGCGTGTCCCGCCAGGCAGGCCACTCGGCCGCGGTGCGGCGAGCCTTGCGCTCCGCGCCGTGCTCGTCGCGGAGCACGTCGACCAGCCCGGGCACCGCATCGAGCTGCTCAACCAGATCGGCCTCCAGCAGCCGGACCTGACCTTGTAAGTCCGCCAGCAGCGCCTTCGCGTCGACCACGTGATGTCCCTCTCGTCCGTTCCATCCAATTCATCGTGTCTCGGCCAGTGATCATTTGGATGTGCGATAACCCGGTGCAGTCCCACACGACCCTCTGCCGGCTACTGCCAAGGAGGAGCGGCTGGGCACCAGCACGGATCCTTCCGGACTCTTGCGGAACCTCTACACTGTCACTACTGCAACGGGAGCGACAAAGTCGGGAGCCGAACCAGCGGACGTGCCGACAACGTCGGGGTCGCAGGCTACCGTGCGCCGAATGGCTGAGTTCGAGGTCCGGGACGTGAGCGCCTGGGAAGCGGTGAACCCGGAGCCGATCGGCCGCGACGCGAAGCTCTGGGTGCGCGAGCCCGGGGCGCCATTAGGGTCCCGTGAGCGGGACTGGTTGTTCAAGCCGGTCATCGTGACGGCGAGCTGCCATCGCCAGGGGGAGGACTGGACTGAGAAGATCGTCAGCGAGCTCGGCGGTCTGCTCGGTGTTCCTTGCGCCGAGGTCGAGCTCGCCGTACGTCGTGAAGTGCCGGGGTCCATCTCGCGCAACGTCGCGCCGGACGGATGGCACCTGGTCCTAGGTTCGGTGCTCCTCAGCACTGGGATCAGCAACTACCAAGAGGGCCAACTACGGCCGCCGGGGCGCCCCGGGCACTCGCCGCGAACGATCTTCCAGGCACTTGGGAGGTGCGCACCGCCAGCTGGGTCCGGCCGGCTCACCGCGGTCGAGGTGTTCGCCGGATACCTGGTCCTGGACGCATGGGTCGCCAACCAGGACCGGCACGACCAGAACTGGGCGGTCCTTCGCCAGGCCGCTGCCCCGGGCGAACTTCGGCTCGCCAGCTCCTACGACCATGCAAGCAGCCTCGGCTTCAATCTGCTCGACGCACGGCGGGAGACTCTGCTGGGTTCCGGCGCCGTAGCGGACTGGGCCGCCAGGGGCACTGCACACCGCTTCGAGCACGACCCCGGTCGTTCGTGGCGAGAGATTCCGACGCTCGTAGCAGCTGCCCATGACGCTCTCGAGCTCGCTGGGCAGAAGGCCAGCTGTCACTGGATCGAGCGCCTTAGTAGCCTCAAGTGGGCCGAGGTCGAGAACGTGATCGCTCGAACGCCGAACTTGTCAGACCTGACGGGTAGCTTCATCCTCGAGTTGCTGACCATCAACCGGAGGAGGCTACTTCATGAGCGTTGAAGAAGTCGCCGCACGTCCGGATCGCGCAGTGGCGGGTACCTGGGACGCCGGAAGGTCGCCGGGCAGTCTGATCGTCGCATGGCAGCACCCGGAGACCCGCCTCATCGCCCCCGTCGGGCTCCTTGAACACGGTCACGGCCTCGGCTACCGCTTCCGCTACCTGCAGTGCGCCTCGAGGGTCGACGGTTTCCTGCCGTTCCTCAGCTTCCCGGAGTACCAGCGCGCCTACACCTCGGAGCACCTGTTCCCGCTGTTCTCGCAGCGGATCATGAGCCCGCGTCGGCCCGACTTCAGCCAATTCCTGCACCAGCTCCACCTCGATGAGGACGCGACTCCGTGGGAGCAGCTGGCCCGGTCGGAGGGCCGCCGCACCGGAGACACGGTGCAGGTGTTCCCGATTCCGACTGTCCATGCCGACGGTTGGACAAGCTGTCGGTTCCTCGTGCACGGCATCCGCCATGTGGCGGGCGGTCGGTTACCGCCGTCACTTACGCCGGGCGACGAGCTCAAGCTGCAGGATGATCCAGCGAACCTGGTCAACCCCGAAGCTGTGCTCGTGTGCTCGCGCGATGGCGAGAGGCTCGGCTACGTGCCCGACCTTCTGCTCGAACACCTACGAGTGCTCCGGGATACGGGTTCGGTCTGCCTCACCGTCGAGCATGTCAACGGACCGGAGGTTCCCGCCCACCTGAGGTTGCTCGTCCGGCTTGATGGCCATGCCCCTGCCGGCTACCAGCCGATGAGCGGGCCGCGCTGGCAGACGTACTGATGACTTGCTGACCTTAGATATCAGGCGGCACCCGAATCTGCCGCTGACCACCCCGAGGGCGCCACGATCCACTCCTCAGAACTCGTCATGCCGATCGCGTGCGTTCCGATCCGCGGAGCTTGACGGGCGTCTTCGGCGGGGCACAGCAGAACGACCGTCCGCGAGCCGCCGTCCCGTCCGGCGACGCGGGCGCCGGACAGCACTCGGTTGAGCAGGCCGGCTCCGCCGTCGTAGCGGCCCAGCGGCGTGAGTCCGTCGAGCACGAGGACCGCTCGTCCCGACCATTGCTGCTCCAGCAGCTCCCATGCGGCGTCCACCACCCGCTGCAGGTTCGTTCGCGACCGCGCGTCCGCGTCCGGGGCGTCGGCCCGCAGCACGACGCCGAAGTCGGTGATCCGCCGTTTCGCGGCGACCTCGCGCAGCGCCGTCACGAACGCCGCCGAGACGTCGACCGGCTCGATCCCGGTCACCTCCGTCACCCGTCGACGGCATCGCGCCCAGCGCGACTTCCGGAATGTCACCATCCGCACGCCGCCATGCTCCAGCACGTGGCCCAGCCGGGCCTCCGGTCCACCGCCGGCCTGAGCGACCGCCGGCGTGATGGGGCCCAGCGACGTCACTCCCGACCCCTGCATGCTGCTCAAGCCGGTCGCGGTCGGCGGGACGAGGAGCTCGCCGTCCCAGCGGAGGTCGAAACCCGCCTCGCGAAGCAGCCGGGAGAGCTGCAGCCCGTCGGGCAGCGGGGCGAGCCCGGGGAACCGGGCGGATACCCGGGCGGCGAGCACCGCCGGGTTCATCCCGTTCTTGGGCACGCCGGCGCCGGCTTGGGAGAGCCGCAGGGCGCGGACCGCGTCGAGGTCGCGCGGGTAGAGCTCCAACCGGGCGTTGGCTAGCACCGTCCCCGACCCGGCAGCGGCCAGCTGCACCAGCCGTTGCTCGGCCGGCACCAGGTCGAACCGTTGCGCGACGGCGGCCAGAGCGCGGACGACCGTGATCGGGGTCGGCAACGGGTCGCGCCCGGCCAGCGTCACCGCCTCATCGGCCACGCCCGCGGCCATGTCCAACAGCGCGGCGTCGCTCGGGGTGTCGAGCGGCTCGTCGTCGGCCACCTGCACCGCCACGATGAGGCGCCCGGCGTGCCGGCGCGTCGCGAACCGCGGCGCCTCGGCGATCCCGTCCGCCTCGACGGCGGCCCGCAGCACCGCGTAGCCGTAGGCGCGGCGCCGCTCGGGAACCTCCTCCCGGACGCACCCGTGCGACGCCAGGAGCTGCTCCACGAGCTCTGAAGCTGCCGCTACCCGACCCAGTCCGCGGACGATCTCGTCCAATTCCTTCCGGACCGCCGTAAGGGACTCCTCGACGAGCCATGCCCGGCGCCGTGCGCCCATGATCTGCGCGACACGGCCTCCGGTGAGCCCGAACCGCTCCGCGATCTCGGCCAGCGTCGGCCAGCGGACGGCCGGTAGCTCGCCGGCGGAGCCGGGCAGGCCGAGTAGCCACCGGGTCAGCTCGGTCTGGTCGACGCCGCGCTTCTTCGCCGACGGGATCAACCGTGCGGCGATCCGGTCGAGGCTGAGTGGCGCCGCGGGGTCGTCGTCCGGTCCGCGGGTTTCTCGGGCGTCCGGGACTGGCAACGCCAGCACGCGACGCCATTGGCTGCTCCGGCTGACGAGTTCGGTCCGGGTGAGCTTGGACAGGCCGCGGGCCCGCCACAGCTCCCGGGTCGGAACGTACAGCAGCTCCCCGACGGTGCTGGCGCCGAGCCGCTGGGCGACCGCGACAGCACGCAGCGACAGACCCGCCGCGTCCAGCGCCGTGTCCAGGGTCGCCGCGTCGGCCGCCTCGTCGCGCTGCTCCTGCGGGTCCTCGGTCTGCGCGTACGACGTGGTGGCCGGGCGCTCCGCGTCGAGCGCGATGAAGATGCGCTGCCACGCCTGGCGCATCGCGCCAGACGTCGGGTAGCGCTGGTCCGCGTCACGGTGCAACGCTTTCCCGAAGAACGACGTCAGTGGGTCGCGGACGGCGGCGTCGAACAGCTCGGAGGACAGCGTCACCTCGTCGACGAACCGGGGGTCGGTGCCGTCCTCACCCCACACCGGGATCTCCAGGCTGGCCATCTCGTGCAGGGTGACCGCCGCGGCGTATAGCTCGGCGGCGTTGTCGTAGGTGGGCCGGCGATCGGTGCCGAGGAACGGGTCGCGGTAACCCCGCGTCCCGGCCTGCACGTCGGTGGCTGGCGCGCCAGCGAGGGAGAAGTCAAACAGCACGATCGACGAGCCGCGCTTCGGATGCCGCCGTACACCGAGGTTGTCGGGCTTGACGTCGCGGTGGAAGGTGTCCCGGCGGGCGAGGTAGTCGAGCACGTCGAGCAACTGGTCGCCGAAGCGCTGCAACTGGTCGGGCACGAGCGCTCCGCCGGTGCGCAGCAGCTGCGACAACGTCTCCTCGCCCGCGTAGTCGATCTCGATCGCGTGCCGGCTGTCTAGGGCGAAGACCCCACGCTTGAGCACGACCAGGTGCTCGTGGCGCAGCCCTTCCAGCACCAGGGCCTCGTCCCCGAGACGCCCCTCTGACTGCGCAGACCGGCCGACCTTGAGCACCGACTCGAGGCCGTCACGCTGTACGAGGAAGGCCCTTGCCGTCGCCCCGGTACCCAGCACGCGGACTACGGTCGAGCCGTCGGACAGCTCGGAGCCTGCTTGGGCCTCCCACGGGTCGACCCGCTCGTCCTCGACCGGACGGACCGGGCGGAGGATCTTGTCCAGCTCGGCGGCGAACTCCTCGACATCGCCGAAGCGGTCGCTCACCCGAGGCGCGGTCGCGAGCTCGATGAGCGTGTCCACATCGGGCGGGATCTCGTCAGACACCGCGGACGGGTGCAGCCCGTTCTCGGCGGCCAGCCGCTCCATGAGCTCGGGCCGCCCCGCTGCGGGTGGACGGCCGGTGAGCAGCAGGTACGCCGTCGCGCCGAGCCCGAACACGTCGATCGCCACGGTGCCATCGGCGTCCGCAGCGAACTCCGGAGCGAGGTAAGGCGCGGCTGCCGCCTCGACATGCTGGTACGCGTGGGTGGTCGGGGCGACGCGATGGGCCGTCCGGGCTGCGGAAAGGCCGCGGGCGGCGGCCTGCCACTCCCCGATCCGCAGGCGGGGCTGCGACCAGCCGGCCTCCCCGGGTTCGACGACGATCGCCCGCGGGGACAGTGCGCGGTGGACCAGCCGCCGGTCGTGCGCGTAGCGGACCGCGTCGGCGAGCTGCCGCACCATTAAAAGCCGGGCCGGGAGATCGAGCTCGCGGCCGTGCTCGACGAGGTAGTGGTCCAGCCGCAGCGCGTCGACCCGCTGGTCGATTACCAGCGCCGGACCCATTTCGTGGTCGAGCAGCTCTCGGGGCACCAACAGGCCCGGGTGGTCGATGCCCTGGCCCGCGAGGAACTCCCGCTGCGCGGCGTGGCGCACCGACTCCCGCGTCCCGGAGTCGGCCTGGCGTTCGTAGAGATAGATGCGGATGCGCCGGTGTGCGCCGGGCAGGTCCTCGCGAGTTGCGTGGTGGTCCTGCCACGTTGGCCCGGACTCGTAGGGCCGGGCGTCGATCTGCCATGGGCCCACGGCAACACTGCGGCGGGTCCGGTGGACCCCCACCTTCTGCAGCAGCCTCGGCAGGGACCGCAAGAACTCCGGCTGCGGCGGCGCGTGGGTGACCGGCCCGAGCAGCAGATCGTCACCGATGCGCTTGAGGACACCCGCGGAACGTGCCTGATCCGGAACGTAGAGATGGTGCCGCTGCTCGAGGTCCAACTCGCAGATCATTCCCGGTTCCGCGAGGAACACCAGGCCGCGCAGGAACGGCACCCGCAGACCGCGGTCCTTCGCGGCGGCGCGACCGAGCAGGCCTTTGAGCTCCTTGGCCTTCTGGTCCGCCAACGGCAGGGGGTTATCGAAGGTCCGGCGCCGCTCGCCCGTCAGCGTCCATGCGGAGCCGTTGTTGGTCAGTCGGCCCCGATAGTTCTTGATCTCGACGAGGTAGAAACCGCTCGGGGTGGCGACGAGCAGGTCGACCTCGCGGACGTGGCCCTGGTCGGAAAGGAACGTGAAGTTAGACCAAGCCTGGAACGGGTGGCGGTCGGGCAGCAGGTTGCGGAGGTACTCGAGCGCCGATCGCTCGTGGGCGAAGGACGACGGGGTCACCTCCTGCCAGCGACCCGAGTTCACCTCCATAGCCCTTCGCGCCTCCTGGACCGTCGTCGCCGGGTCTGGACGTTAGCGTGTCCCGCCGCCCTGGTGCGCGCTCGTCGACACACTGACACGATCGTCCGGGAGGGCACTGGTGGCCACATCGCTCGCGCGTTCTGCGTCACTGGCTGCAAGGCCAATCCGGAACGGAGGGACGAGGAGGCCCAGGCGGCGCACTGCGGTCCCGACACTTCCAGACCGGGGCGAGGTTTGCGTCGGCGCAGCGTCCGTGACGGTCTTTAACCCGGCAGTTCGTAGCATGGATTGAGCACTTGCAAACTGTCCGGAAATGCGGAGAACGACCTGGCGTCCGGCGGGGCAGTGTCCAACGAACTGTCCAATAACTCTGGTCTTCTTGGTGCTTCTGGTGCCTCTACGACGCAACCACGGCAAGCAAAATGCCAGGTAGTCCTACTCCTATCAGGTGGACTTTGAACTGAAAATCGGAAGGTCGGCGGTTCGAC
>QHBZ01000354.1 GCA_003244055.1 Pseudonocardiales bacterium
GGCATGGCCGTCACGGTCACCGGAAAGCTGCTCGACGACTCCTACACCCCCAACGGTTCCGACTACCCGGTCCGCCGCGACAAGCTCGAAGCCCTCGATGTCGCCGTCAGCCTCCGCTTCGCCACCGCAGCGGCCTTTTTGGTGCCGAACGTGGTTGTCGGGGTGATGTTGATTGTGTAGGTGCCGCCCTTGACGGTGGTCAGGGTCCAGGTGTTGGCGTTCTCGGCGCTGATCGTGCCGCGCAGCGCGGGCGGGTGGTGATGGGTGGCCGGCGCCGCCGGTGCCGTCGTTGAGGACGGGAGTGGGGTGCTCGGCGAGCCTGGCGAGCCCGATGAGCACGCTGAGAGGGGTCACCGTGACCAACCCGGCCAGTGCGATCGCCGTGACAACCTGGTAGCGCGAACGCGCAAGAAGTTTGATGATCATGGTTCCTCCGGGTAGGTGTGTCTGGCGGAAAGTGGGGTGTCGCCCCAGTCGCGAGTGGTGTCGCTGTCGCACTGTGCAACTCGAGTCTGTGAAAACCGACAAGCTCACGGGCCAGTCGCCCGAATCTTCAGGGACCCTTCAGCGCCGGTGGGCAGGCGGGCGGTGGGCTGAAAGGTCGCTGAAAAAACCCAGCGGGCGCTGTGCTTACCCGGGTCGTCGGTTTTACCGTCATCCTGTGAGCACTCACACGATTACCTCGGCCAGCACGTACCCGGCCTCGAACCGGTTGGTTTCTCATGGCGCTGTGCTGGCTGAGCGGGATGCGGTGCGTCGCTTGGTGGGGCGGCTGGGTTTGGGACCCAAGCCGGGTGAGCTCGCGGTGGCCATTCGGGCGGGGTTCACCAGCACGCTGGCGGCTTTGACCACCGCGGTGGGGGCGGATGCGGGAGCGGCGGCGACGCCGGTGCCGGCGCTGGGACCGACCACGAGATCCGGCGGCAAGCCGGTGGGTGCCGCCGCGGTCGCGGCGCGGCGGGCGCAACGCCAAGCGCTGGCCGCCGAGGGCCGGGCGTTGGGGGTGTGGTGGCTGGACCGGATGGCCGCCGTGGACGTCCCGTACCCGGAGCGGATGACCTGGTTTTGGCATGGGCATTTCGCCACCAGCATCCAGAAGGTCGGTTTCGCCAAGCTGATGTATGCCCAGAACGAGACGTTCCGCCGGCTCGGGCGGGGTGATTTCCGGACCCTGGCCCAGGCGATGATCATCGACCCGGCGATGTTGATCTGGCTCGACGGCCAAGGCAACCAAAAGCGTAAGCCGAATGAGAATCTGGCCCGGGAGTTCATGGAGCTGTTCTCCCTGGGGGTGGGCAACTACACCGAGACCGACGTGCGCCAGGCAGCGCGGGCGTTGACCGGCTGGACGTTGAACTACACCAGCGACACCCCGCACTTCAACGCGCGGGCCCATGACCCCGGTCCGGAAACCGTGCTGGGCCAGTCCGCCGGCTTCGATGCCACCGGATTGGTAGACCTGCTGGTGCAAGAACCCGCCTGTCCGAAGTTCGCCGCCGGGCGGATCTGGACCCGGTTGGTTTCCGACACCCCACCGGATGCCGCGACGATGGACCGGCTGCTGGCCGCCTACGGCCCCGGTCACGACATCACCGCCCTGATCCGCGAAGCGGCCAGCAGCCCACAGTTCGCCGACCCGGCTTCGGTGCTGGTCAAGGAACCGGTGTTGTGGCTGGTCGGGGCGCTGCGCGCGCTGCGTTTGCCGGCCTCGAAGCTCCCTCCGCAGGTACTGGCCGGGTCGCTCAAGGGACTCGGGCAGGTGCCGCTGACCCCGCCCAATGTCGGTGGTTGGCCGGCCGGGGTGCCGTGGCTGACCACGGCCGCGGCGTTGACCCGGCTGCGGCTTGGGCAACAACTCGCCGCCCTGGGCGACATCTCGCCGGTCACCGCGACCTCGCCGTCTGGTCGCGTCGACGCCACCGCGGCGCTGCTCGGCCTCGGTGGGTTCGCCGACCGCACCGCAGCGGCGCTCACACCGCTGACCAACCAGCCCGCCCAGCTGGTCGGGCTCGCATTGACCACGCCGGAATACGTCGTCAGCGCCTAGCGGCCGAGCGCACCGACATCATCGGATTGGAATCGTAGTGAAGGAGAACACCTCATGGCTGTCGTGCTCAACCGGCGCCGGTTTCTGACCTACTCCGGCGTGGGCGCGGTCGCGTTGGCCGGCGCCGGCTACGGGATCGACGCGTTGATCTCTCGCGCGCGGACCGATCCGCTGCCCGCGGGGGCCGGTGTGCTGGTGATGCTGACTCTTTACGGCGGCAACGACGGGCTCAATACCGTCATCCCCGCCGCAGACCCCGCCTACCAGGCTGCCCGCCCGGACCTGGCTTACGCCGAGTCCGACGTCTTGGCGCTGGGCGACGGGCTCGGGCTCAACCCCGCGATGTTGGGCCTTAAGGGGCTGTGGGACAACCAGCACCTGGCCATCGTGCGGGGGGTGTCCTACCCGCAGCCCGACCACAGCCACTTCCGCTCGATGGACATCTGGCAAACCGCCTCACCCGAACACCCCACCGCCACCGGATGGTTGGGCCGCTGGCTCGACGCCAACGGCCGCGACCCGCTGCACGCGGTCTCCCTCGATCCGGTCCTACCCCCGATGCTGGCCGGGGCCACCACCGCCGGCGCCGCGCTACCCGCCGGTGGGCTGGTGCTGCCCACCGGCCAGCTGGGTGCGGCGTTCCAAGCACTCGGCGCCCCGCTGGCCGGGGAAACAGTGCAGCAGGCGACCGCCGCCCGGGCGATCACCGACCTACACCGCAGCGCCACCACTCTGGGAGCGGCCCTGGACCAGGCCGTCGCCCGCGCCACCACCGCAGCCACGGGCTCGGCAGCCCCCCCGGTGAAGTCGACGAAGACCGGCCAGTCGGGGGGCGGCAAGAAAGGCGCCGGGGCGGCCGGGCAGCTGGCCCACGAGCTCGACGTCGTGGCCACCTTTATCGAGATGGGCGCCCCGACCCGGGCCTACTCGGTCAGCATCGGCGGGTTCGACACCCACACCGCGGAACGACCCACCCAACAACGGCTACTCACCGAGGTCGATGCCGCCGTCACCGGATTCGTCAACCGCATGGCCGGCTCGGCGCGCGGGCGCAATGCGGTGCTGGTGGCCTACTCCGAGTTCGGCCGCCGGGTCGCCGCCAACGCCAACCAAGGCACCGACCACGGCACCGCCGGGTCGATGTTCGTCGCCGGGGCGCCGGTGCGCGGTGGGTTCGTCGGTGACCAACCCAGCCTGACCGATCTGACCGACGGCGATCTGAAGGTGACCACCGATTTCCGGGACGTCTACGCCACCCTGCTCACCGACGTCCTGGGATCTGACCCCGAACCGGTTCTCGGACCGGGCCGAGCCCACCTACCCCTAATCGCCGCCTAAGCGAGAGCGAAACAAAATTAGGCTAGGCCACGGAGGGGCTACTTGGCCTCGGTGTCAGCGACGTTGACGCGCAGCGCCGGTCCGGGAGTCTGCTCGATCCGGAACAGGTAGGTGCCGCTGTCGTTGAACAGCAGCGTCTGGTGCTCGCCGGGGTTGTAGATCTGGTGGGCTCCTCGCTGTATCAAGTGGGTTTGGTGATCAATTAGTGATCAAGTAGGTGTGGCCCGGCGTGGCGGGTTGACGAGGGGGTGATGGTTTCGTTGGCTGCGTGACTGTCCGTGATGGTCGCGTAGCAGGGGGTTGCCGGGGTATGGATGAGCTGGGGTTGTTCACGGCGGCGTTGGGGCTTAGCGGGCCGTGGCGGGTGACCCGCAGCGAGTTCGACGCCGAGGCCACCCAACTGGATCTGTATCTGGGCTTCGAGCGTGGTGCCCGGTTCGCCTGCCCGGCCAAGGACTGTGCGCAGGGTGACTGCCCGGTGCACGACACGGTGGACAAGACGTGGCGGCATCTGGACTTCTTCCAGCACAAGGCGTTGCTGCATGCCCGGGTGCCGCGGGTGCGTTGCCCCGAGCACGGGGTACTGCAGGTCAGCGTGCCCTGGGC
>QHBZ01000355.1 GCA_003244055.1 Pseudonocardiales bacterium
ACCCCGCAGGCGCTGCGGGTGCTCGACGCCGCAGGCTGCGACGTGGTGCTGGTGGAGACCGTGGGCGTCGGCCAGTCCGAGGTGGAGGTAGTCGCACTGGCGGACACCACCGTGGTTCTGCTAGCGCCGGGAATGGGCGACGGGATTCAGGCGGCGAAGGCGGGAATCCTCGAAGTCGCCGACGTCTTCGTGGTGAACAAGGCCGACCGGGAGGGCGCCGACCAGACCGTCCGCGACCTCAAGCACATGATCTCGCTCGGCCGGCAGGGGACGGCGGGTCCGAGCTGGCGGCCGCCGATCGTCCGCGCGGTGGCTACCAGGGCCGAGGGCATCGACGACCTGGTGGGGGCTATCGAGCAACACCGGGCGTGGATGGTCGGCCACGGTGAGCTCGACGCCCGCCGGCAGCGCCGCGCGGAGGTCGAGATTGAGGCCATCGCGCTGGCGCAGCTGCGTGGCAAGCTCGGCGACGTGCTGCGGGGTAGTGCACTTCCCGGGCTGGCCAAGCGGGTCGTCGTGGGCGAGCTCGACGTCTATCGCGCCGCCGATGAGCTACTTGTCGCCTTCGGCGACTCGTGAGTGGCGAACAGGGTTATAGCCCTCAATGCCACTCACGAGGACTGGTTGAAGTCCCCTGCAGCCCGGCGCACCTGGGTCAGCAGCGCGGTGAGCTGCACAGTCTGGGTGTCGTCCAGCCCGATGAGGCCGAAGTCGATGTCGGTGATCGCCACGGTGGCTGCCTTCTGCCGCTGCCGGCCCGCTTCGGTGATCGTGACCACGGTCGTGCGCCGATCGGTGGGGTGGCCGTTGCGCTCCACCAGGTGGTCGGCCTGCAGCCGGTCCACGATGTTGGTGACGCTGGTCGGGTGCAGCTGAAGTCGTTGACCCATCACATTCATCGGCAGGCTGCCCTGGCGCGAGAACACCAGCAGCACCAGCGCCTCATACCGGGCGAAGGTCAGACCGTGTGGGCGCAGCGCGGCATCCACTGAGGACTGCAGGATCTGCTGCACGCGCATGATGTTGGTCACTGCCGCCATCGTCGCGGCTGGTCCGATGCGCTCCTGCCAGAGCTGCGCGGCCCGATCGATCGGATCGAACGGCAACGGGTGATGCGACGCCATGGGAGCACAGTATGGCACGCGCGCCCCGACGCAGTCTGGATGCAGAACACGCCTAACCGGGCCTGTTTTAGAGCGTTCTGCATCCAGACTGCGGATAGGGGTGGGGGGTCAGCGGTCGGGCGGGAAGACTGGTGGGATTTGGTTGGGCGTCCTACTGTTGGATGACAGACCACTTCGGCCGGGAGGATCGGATGACTGCGTACGACCCTCAGCAGGCAGATCCGCAAGCCGGGCGGGCGCGCTGGCAGGGCCGTTACGCGCAGGCGCAGGCGGCGGGACGGCTCCGGGATGCGGACTTCACCACCCTGTCCGGGGTCGAAGTCGACCCGGTGTACGGGCCAGGTGAGGGCGATACCGTCGAGGGATTCGAGCGGATCGGCTGGCCGGGTGAGTACCCGTTCACCCGTGGCGTCCACTCGACTGGCTACCGGGGGCGCACCTGGACGATCCGTCAGTTCGCCGGATTCGGTAATGCGCACCAGACCAATGAGCGCTACCAGCAGATACTGCGCAACGGTGGGGGCGGGCTGTCGGTGGCCTTCGACATGCCCACCCTGATGGGTCGCGACTCCGACGATCCGCTGAGCCTCGGCGAAGTCGGGCATTGCGGCGTAGCGATCGACAGCGCCGCCGATCTGGATGTTCTGTTCCACGGTATCCCCTTGGAGCAGATCACCACCTCAATGACGATCTCGGGCCCCGCTGTGCCGATGTTCTGCATGTACCTGGTCGCCGCTGAAAGACAGGGCGCGACAGTCGAAAAACTCAACGGCACCCTGCAGACAGACATCTTCAAGGAGTACATAGCCCAGAAGGAGTGGTTGTTCACCCCGGAGCCGCACTTACGCCTCATCGGGGACCTGATGGAGTACTGCACGGAGCGGATCCCGGCCTACAAGCCGTTGTCGATCTCCGGCTACCACATCAGGGAAGCCGGGGCGACCGCTGCACAGGAGTTGGCTTTCACTCTGGCCGATGGTTTCGGTTACGTGGAGCTAGGCCGCTCCCGCGGGCTCGACGTCGATCATTTCGCCAGCGGCCTGACCTTCTTCTTCGACGCTCACGTCGACTTCTTCGAAGAGATCGCGAAGCTCCGCGCCGCCCGCCGGATCTGGGCTCGCTGGCTGCGCGACGTCTACGGCGCCACCAGCGATAAGGCGCAGTGGATGCGTTTTCACACTCAGACCGCCGGCGTTTCGCTCACCGCTGCGCAGCCCTACAACAACGTCGTGCGCACCACCATCGAGGCGCTCGCCGGGGTGCTCGGCGGAACGAACTCGATGCACACCAATGCTCTGGACGAGACTCTCGCGCTGCCGTCGGAGCGTGCCGCGGAGATCGCCCTGCGCACCCAGCAGGTGATCATGGAGGAGTCCGGCGTCGCCAATGTGATCGACCCGCTGGGAGGGTCCTGGTACGTGGAGGCGCTGACCGACCGGATCGAGGCCGATGCAGAGCGAATCCTCGCCCGGATCAAGGACATGGCGGTGGCCACGGTTCCCTCCGGCCAGTACCCCATCGGGGAGATGACCTCCGGCATCCTGCGCGGCATCGAGGACGGTTGGTTCACCGGCGAGATCGCCGACGCGGCGTTCGCCTACCAACAAGCGCTGGAAAAGGGCGACAAGAAGATCGTCGGGGTGAACACGCTCACCGGCTCGGTCACCGACGAGCTGGAGATTCTCCGGGTCAGCCAGGAGGTGCAACGCGAACAGAACCGGGTGCTGGCGCAGCGCCGCGCGCAGCGCGATCAGACCGCCGTCGAACGGGCACTCGCGGCGATGGTGGTGGTCGCCAGAAACGGCGGCAACCTCATCGATCCGATGCTCGACGCGGCACGGGCTGAGGCCACCCTCGGTGAGATCTGCGGGGCGCTGAAGGCTCAGTGGGGTGAGTATCGGGAGCCGGCCCGGTTCTGAGCCTGGCGCTGCGCGCCCAGGACGGGATCCATGCCAGGATAGCGGCGTGAGCAGGCCTAACCCCCAGAAAACCAGGCAAACCCCCACTCTGACCGGCGCTGTGGACCTGTCGACACTCAAGGCAGGTGCAGATCCGGAGGTTCGGCGTGCTGGCCCGGGTGGGACTGGGCCACATGGTGATGGCGCCGGCGCGCCCTCCCGGGACAGCGCATGGGTGCTCGATGTCACCGCGCACAGCTTCCAGACCGACGTCGTCGACCGTTCGATGCAGGTGCCGGTATTGGTCGATCTGTGGGCGACGTGGTGCGATCCCTGCAAGCAGCTGTCGCCGGTGCTCGAACGGTTGGCCGAGGCGGCCGGTGGCGCGTGGGTGCTGGCCAAGATCGACGTGGATGCCAACCCGCGGATCGCCGAGCTCTTCGGTGTCCAGTCCATCCCGACCGTAATTGCGGTCGCCGCCGGTCAGCCGGTCGACGCCTTCGCCGGCGTCCAGCCGGAACCCCAGCTGCGGCAGTGGATCACCTCGCTGCTCGACGCACTACGTGATCAACTGCCCGGTATCCGGGTCGCTGAGCGGGCTGCTGGGGGGGCAGCGATGGGCACTGCCGCTGAGCAACTCGAAGCCGAGCCCGAGGACCCCCGGTTCACTGCTGCGGAAGCAGCAGTGACGGCTGGTGACTACGCCGCCGCCGCCGCTGCCTACCAGCAGATTCTCGATATCGAGCCGGCTAACGTGCAGGCTAGGGCCGCGCTGATCCAGGTTCGTTTCCTGGCGCGGGTCGAGGCCGTGGATGCCTCAGCAGTGGCCAGGGCTGACGCCGCGCCCGATGACGTCGACGCGCAGCTAGCCGCAGCTGACGCGGAGGTGGCCGCTGGCGCCCCGGAACGGGCATTCGAGCGGCTGGTCGGCGCCGTGCGCCGGTTGACCGGAAACGACTGCGATCGGGCCAGGGCGCACCTGGTGGAGCTGTTCGAACTCTTCGCCCCCGACGACCCCCGGGTCACTTCAGCGCGCCGCGCGCTGGCCCGCGTGTTGTTCTGACGAACGCCATAGTGGCAATACGAGCTCCAGCACTGCTGTCACCCCCCACCAGCTCGGGGTGCTGCGCCTGGGACGACGTGAGGTTGACCACCATCGGTGGCACGCTCGCCGGGCTGCGCTGCCACCAGGAGGTGGTCTGCGCGGCAGCGGTGCGCAGTAACCACTGACCGACGTCGTGCACACCGGTCCGCTCCGCGGCCTGCTCGCACTGTGCGTGGGACAGCACGCCGGGCTGTGGATGCTGCCAGCTCAGTGCCGCCTCGATGCCCACCAGCCGTTCGCCATCAGGGGCGCCTGCTCGGCGTCGAGCAGCTACCGAGCCGGCCAGGTAGACAGACCCTGTCTCGCCATCAGCGCGGCGCAGCGGCAGGCGTACCCAGAACCGCGAATCCCGACCCCGCGGCACGCACCACCATACAACCCGAAGGGCCTGCCGACGCGATACTCAGCTCTGCTCCATGGGGGTGAGCCAGAGTGCACCGGCTGGTGGCAGCCTGAGCACTGCGGAGTAGGGCCGCCCGTGCCACGGCGTCTCGCTGGCGATCACCTCACCGAGGTTCCCCACGCCGGAGCCGCCGTAACCTTCGGAGTCGGTGTTGAGCACCTCGCGCCAGCGTCCTGGACGGGGGAGCCCGACCCGGTACTTCTCGTGCGGGTGTCCGGCGAAATTCGCCAGGCAGGCCAGTACCGAGCCGTCATCGCCTAGGCGCAGGAAGCTCAGCACGTTGCCCCAGGCATCGTTGGCGTCGATCCACTCGAAGCCGGCTGGGATGTTGTCCTGACTGTAGAGCGCGCGGTGCGATCGGTAGGTGATGTTGAGGTCCCCGACCAGCGCCAGTACACCGCCATGCAGGGGATGGTGGCGCAGATTCCAGTCCAGTGACCGGTTCTCCGCCCACTCGGCGGGCTGCCCGAATTCGCCGCCCATAAACAGCAGCTGCTTGCCGGGGTGGGCCCACATGTAGGCCAGCAGGCATCGCAGGTTAGCGGCCTTGTTCCAGTCGTCCCCGGGCATCCGGTTCCAGAGCGAGCCCTTGCCGTGCACCACCTCATCGTGCGAGAGCGGTAGCACGTAGTTCTCGCTCCAGGCGTACATCAGCGAGAAGGTCATCACATTATGGTGATAGCCACGGTGTACCGGATCGTGGCCTACGTAGCTCAGTGTGTCGTGCATCCAGCCCATATTCCATTTGAAGCCGAAGCCCAGGCCGCCGACATGCGTCGGTCGGGTGACGCCGGGCCAGGCGGTGGACTCCTCCGCGATCGTCACCACACCGGGGTGTCGCTTGTAGAGCGTGGCATTCATTTCCTGAAGGAATGCCACTGCGTCCAGATTCTCCCGTCCACCATACGCATTTGGCGACCATTCGCCCGGCTCGCGCGAATAGTCGAGATAGAGCATCGACGCCACCGCGTCGACTCGGAGCCCGTCGAGGTGGAACTCCTCGATCCAGTACAGCGCGTTGGCCACCAGGAAGTTGCGGACCTCGTTGCGCCCGTAGTCGAAGATCAGGGTGCCCCAGTCCGGGTGAGCCGCGCGCCGCGGGTCGGAGTGTTCGTAGCAGGGCGCGCCGTCGAACTGCGCCAGCGCCCACTCATCGCGCGGAAAATGCGCAGGCACCCAGTCCATGAGCACCCCGATGCCGGCCGCATGCAGCGTGTCGACGAAGTAGCGGAAGTCGTCCGGGCTGCCGTACCGCGACGTCGGCGCGTAGTAGGAGGTGACCTGGTAGCCCCAGGAGCCGCCGAAGGGGTACTCGGTCACCGGCAGCAGCTCGACGTGGGTGAACCCGGTAGTGCGTAAGTATTCGACCAGCTCCTGGGCCACCTCCCGGTATCCCAACCCCTGCTTCCAGGAACCCAGGTGTATTTCGTAGACGCTCATCGGCTGGGTTACCGGCTGGCCCTGTGCCCGATCGGCGAGCCACTGATCGTCGCTCCACTCGTGGGTCGACGGGCTGGCCACGACCGACGCGGTGTTCGGCGGCACTTCGGTGGCGCGAGCCATCGGGTCGGCCTTCTCATGCCAGTGCCCATCGGGGCCCAGCAGGCGAAACTTGTAGCGGGTGCCGGGACCGACGCCGGGTAGGAAGATCTCCCACACCCCGGTCGAACCCAGCGAGCGCAACGGGGTGGCCACCCCGGACCAGCCGTCGAAATCGCCGCACACCCGGACCCCACGGGCGTGCGGCGCCCACACCGCGAACGAGGTTCCCTCGACGTCACCGCCCGGCGTGGAGTAGGTCCGCGGGTGCGCGCCGAGCACATCCCACAGCCGTTCGTGGCGGCCCTCCCGGATGAGGTGCAGATCGACCTCACCCAGCGTGGGCAGCCAGCGGTACGGGTCATCGCTGACCTCGCTGTGGTCGCCGTAACGCACCCGCAGCCGGTAGTCACCAGGAGCGGGCATCATGCCGTGGAAAAGGCCCCCGGAGCAGTGCTCCAGCAGGTACTCCCCGCCGTCGGCGAGCACCGTCACCTCATCGGCATGCGGGCGCAGCACCCGGACCGCGGTGCCGTCAGGCTGTGCGTGCGCGCCGAGCACCGAATGCGGATCATGGTGCTCGCCGGTCAGTAGCCGGCGCAGCTCGTCAGCCGGTGGCGCCGATGCGGTGCGGTCTGGCGCGTGCACGGTCACGTCCTTCCCCCGGTTCGTCATGGTCCCAGTGTGTCGGCTCACGGGCACATCTGCTGGGTGGGGTGACGTGAGTCGCTCCACGGAGGAGTGTTCCGCGGACAAGGGGTGTATCCTAGATGGTCTAGACAGACTAGGAGTCTCTGATGAAGTGGCAGCTCCAGGAAGCCAAGCAGCGCTTCAGCGAGGTCGTGCGGGCTGCCCAAGCCGAAGGTGCGCAGTTCGTCACCCGGCATGGCGAGGAGGTCGCCGTTGTGGTGGACATCGCCGAGTACCGCAGGATGACGGGCGCCGATGTCGCCTTCAAGGACTACCTGAGGTCGGCTCCGGACTTCGACGCTCTTGAGATCGTCCGGCCGCGCCAGCCTGCCCGCGCGGTTGAGTTCGCAGATGAGCGGTGAGCTTCTGCTCGACACCAATGTCGTTTCGGAGCTGCGCAGGCGTAGACCCGACGCGGGGGTAGTCGCCTGGTTCGACACTGTTGATTCTCGGGAACTGTATCTCAGCGTGCTCACAATTGGGGAAATCCGGCAGGGAATCTGCCGGCTACACCGGCGTGACCCGGCGCAGGCCGCGGTCTTCGACCGTTGGCTCGCGGGTCTGCTGCGTGCCTACTCCGACCGTGTCGTGCCGGTCACCGTGGAGGTGGCGCAGGAGTGGGGCAGGGGCAGGCTCAACGTTCCCGATCCGGTCCCGGTAGTCGATGGTCTGCTGGCCGCGACGGCGAAGGTGCACGACTGGACGCTCGTGACCCGCAACGTCGGCGACGTCGCCTGCACCGGCGCGCGGCTGCTCAACCCGTTCACAGCTACACCGTGAGGAGTCGAACCGGATATTCGGCGGCGCTGACGATCTTCGCAAGATCCTTGGGGTCGGAGGTGAGCACCGCGGCGTTGTGTTCAATGGCGGCCACAATCACGGCTGCGTCGACGACATCGGAGGTTCGACTTCGGGCGAGCAGGCGGCCGACGTCGTCAGCGGTCTGCTCAGTGAAGGGGAGCAGCGTGCACAGCCGTCGGACCATCCGCAGCGGGTGCTGCCGGGCGCGGTCTCGGTAGACGTGAGCGAGCACCACCGTCGGTAGGTAGGGGCGGTAACCGTCGTCGAATGCCTTCACGCAGCTGCGGAAGGTTTCGCCCCGGGGGGTCGTCTCGATGTCGATGAGCGCGCCGGCGTCGAGGACGAGTCGTCGCTGGAGCGTCAACGCGCTGGTCGCTGAGCTTCGGCGGGAAGCTCGCCGCGCAGCCGGGCCAGTGCGGCCATCCGGGCGGCGGCCTCGTCGGCGGTCTCCCACTGCCCTACACCGGCCTTGTCCAGCCGGGCGCGGGTCTCGGCCATGGCGTCGTCGTCGGGTGGGCCGTACACCTCGATGTATTCCGCAAGCGCAGCGCGAGCCTCGGCCAGCCCTGCAGCTTCCTCTGCCGCCTCGGACAGCCAGGCGGAGAGGGCGACCCCTTCGGTCTCAGCGGCGCGCTTGGCTCGCTCGAAGACCTCTGAGTCAAGCGAGATGCTGATCTTCTTGACTGCCATACGCGTAACATACCATTTTGGGTAGTACCGTAGTACGACCGCTTTGACTCCTGATGATCGGCTCCGCGGTGACCGCGCTGGCCGGGCTCGCTCTGGCTGGTGTGTTGGCCGCCCATGACCTCGCCTGCTTGGAGGAAACCGCAGCAGCGATGCTCGTCCTGGCCGGCCGCTGCTGTCCGGAGGTGGTGTCCGTCGTAGAGGCTGCGGTGGGGCGTTGCGGCCCGAACAGGGCCAGTTGCACTACAGGTCGTAGTCGCCGTCTTTGACGCTGGCGGCGAACACGGCCCACTCGGCGTGGTCGACGACGGCGGTTCCCGCGTCCGGGCGGCGGTTGTTGCGCATGTAGACCGCGTCCTCGGTGAACTTGTCTGCACGCAGACAGAGCCGTTGTCCGATCGTTCTCGTAGAACGACGGCGGCCGCGGCGGCCTTCTCCGGCATCCGGTTCACCGCGCGCCGGGCGGTGAACGCGAATTCAACCCGGTAGCGGCTGGCCGTCACGCGCTATCGGCGTGACGTGCCCGGCGGGCCAAATCCGCCCGGATGGTGCTTTCGTCGAAGGTCTCACCGCGGGCGATCTCGCGTTCTGCTTCGCGGATCTCTTCCAGCGCACCTGGGGTGGACAGGATGTCGAGCGTTTCCTCCAGGGAGGCCAGATCGTCTGGCGAGATGAGCACGGCAGCCGGGTGTCCATGTTTGGTGACAGTCACCCTCGCGTGGGTGTTCTCGACATCGGCAACCAACTCGGACAGCCGGTTGCGGGCATCGGCTAACGGGATCTCGTCTATAGCCATAAGTATAGGCAATTTTCAGTACACTTCCCACTCAGGGGTGGGCGGCGGTGAGGCGGGCGATGGCGGCTAGCGGGATCGACAACCACAGCGGGCGGTTGCCGTGCTCGTAGGCGACCTCATAGAGGGCCTTGTCCAGCTCGAAGGCGCGCAGCAGAACGGCCTGCTTACGAGGGTCGGGTGCGGCTTGGGCGTAGCCGTCGCAGAACGCGTCCTGGTTGCGGGTGCTCCAGGCCAGTGCCACCGCGGCGCGCTGCTCGGAGTCGGCCTCGCCCAGCGGCAGGTGGTTGGCGGCGTAATCCAAGGAGCGCAGCATCGCCGCGACGTCGCGCAGCGCGGACGCGGGGACAGTGCGGGCGGCGACCGGCGCCATGGGCTCACCCTCGAAGTCGATCATAATCCAGCCGGTGACGCTGCGCAGCACCTGGCCAAGGTGCAGGTCGCCGTGGATCTGCTGTACCAGTACTGGGCCTTCGAGACCGCGCACCGCGTCGAACGCCGCTCGCAGCTCGTCGGAGTACGGAGTCAGTTCGGGCACCTGTATGAGGACTTCCGCGAGCCTGCGGTGCATAGCGTCAGCCACCACGTCGAGATATCCCGACGTGGCCGGCGAACTGCCCAGCGCGGTGGCGAGGTCGGCATGCACGGTCGCCACTACCTGGCCCAACCGGTACGCCTCGGAGGCGAAGTCGCCGCCGGCGTCGGCCGGGTCGATGCTCTCCACCAGGCCGGGTGCGCCCTCGGTGAGCAGGCTCTGCGCCAGCAGATCCCGCACACTCGCGGTGGCCATGGCCCAGCCGTCGGCGACATTACGCAGGTACCCGGTGAGCATCCCGTAGGCGGCTGTCTCGGGGTCTGCAGCGGTGTCCAGCGGACCCTCGATGCTGCCCAGCGGGGTGGCGATGTGCTGGCAACCCACGGCGGCCAGCGCACGGTGCAACTCGAGGTCCCGGTTGCGACCCGCTGCCACCTTGCGAAACAGCTTGAGGATGTAGGTCTGCCCGTAGACCAGTGAGGTGTTGGACTGCTCCGCGCCGACCGGGCGAGAGCGCTGCTCGGTATCCAGGGTGACGCCAGGCTCGGTGGCGAAGCGCAGCCCGTTCACCTCGGCGCCCCGGGCCATCAGGTCCAACAGCACGGCGGTGAGCTCAGGATCGTGCACCGCCTGGTACACCGCTTGATCGTCGGCGCCGGCCACCCAGGCGTGCCCGAGGTTCTCGGGCAGGTCGCTGCGGGCCCCGAGCAGGAGTTGGTAGCGGTCCCGGGGGAGCTCACCCTGGTCGATCTCGACAATGGCATGCACCAGCCGCGGATCCGCGCCGGCGAGGTCGGTGGCGCGCACCGGGATGACCGCGTGTACCGGACGGCCCTTGCCGGCGAACCAGCGTTGCTCGGGCAACACCGCCGCCAGCGAGTCGGCGATGTCTGCGACCAGATCGGTAGCGCTGATCACGCTTCACGCCCGATGTCCGGGAGGATGATCTGGAACCAGTAGAAGCCGTGGCCGGGCAGCGTGAGCAGGTAGGGCAGCTCACCGATCGGCGGGAAACGCACACCGCCGGTCAGCTCGACCGGGATGCCATCGATGTGCTCGGACAGGTCGAGCTCCACCGGCTGGGGGAACCGGGACAGGTTGTTGATACAGATGACAAGATCGTCACCGGTGTCCTGGTCGCCGGCATGGTAACGGCGGTAGGCGAGCACGCTCGGGTTGGACGAGCCGAGCTCAGTGAAGTCGCCCAGCCCGAAGGCGGGGCGTTCGCGGCGCACCTGGATCATCCGCCTCGTCCAGTTCAGCAGCGACTGCGTTGAGGCCGACTGGGCCTCGACGTTGATCGCCTGGTACCCGTACACCGGATCCATGATCACCGGCAGGTAAATGCGCCCCGGATCGCAGCTGGAGAATCCCGCGTTGCGGTCCGGGGTCCACTGCATCGGGGTGCGCACCGCATCCCGGTCGCCCAGCCAGATATTGTCCCCCATTCCTATCTCGTCACCGTAGTACAGAACAGGGGAGCCGGGTAGCGACAGCAGTAGCGCGGTGAACAGCTCCAGCTGGTTACGGTCGTTGTCCAGCAGTGGCGCCAGCCGTCGACGGATGCCGATATTCGCCCGCATCCGAGGATCCTTGACGTACTCGCTGTACATGTAATCGCGCTCCTCGTCGGTGACCATTTC
>QHBZ01000356.1 GCA_003244055.1 Pseudonocardiales bacterium
AGATCGGGAAACTTGGGCCTAGATCGAGCCCGAAAGGCCGCTGCACAGCACCTTTGGAAGTTGGCACGATCAAGTTGTGCGTGCGCGGCTCTGGGTCCGGGACACCCAGCGTGAGTGCGCGCAGGCACTGTCGCCGCCGTCGCGGGCCGTCGTGAGCCCAGACGACGCCTTCGACGACGCCGTCAAGTCTGGCGACTGGGCCACGGCGGCGACGTCGCTCGCGAACCTCGCCTTGCCGGCGACGAAGCTGGCGCCGCTGACGATCGACCAGCTGCGCTCGCTCCAGGATGCCGTGACCCGCGCTCGCTCAGTGCTCGGCGGCGCTGGCACGGTGGTCCAGGTCGCGATCGCAGTCGAACTGCGGGACAAGGGTGTCCCGGCGGCCAAGGTCGCGCCCGGCACCGCGTTCGGCACTCTTGAGACCAGGGTCGACGAGAGCATCGACGGCGACAGGGCCACCGGAACGTGGTTCACTTACAAGATCAATATTTCGTTCACACCCGACACCGCCGTCGTCAACGCCGACGAGATCGCGTTCATCCAGACGGTCCGCCTCGTCGAGACCGCGAGCGGCTGCAACAAGGACCCCGAGGCGACGAACCAGAAGCGCCAGACACCGTCAGCCACGAGCGTGGACCGGCTCAGCGGCAAGAAGCAAGGCTGGTACGGGATGAAGGACGACGGGACGGGTAGCCCCCAGCTGACCGCCTGGAGGCGCCGCGCCCCGGCCACACCGGCCACGATGGCCGACCGCTCGAGTTGGAACCAGCCCGACACCACCTGGCAGTTCGAGGCCATGGCGGTTTGCCGCTCCGGGGCGGACGCGGGCAAGGTGTACGCGGCCGTCACGTGGGGCTTCACCGTCGACGCCGACCTCAAGCTCACCGAGCTGCCACCAACAGTGACGAACAAGCAGAGCGCGGAGGCCACCGTCGCGGTGGGCAAGTGGAATGACCAAGCCGCCGGCTCCCCGTTCCACCGTAACGCCCAGGGACAGGTGTCGCTTCCCGCACTGAGATGAGCGCAGCAGATCGACGCGATACTAAGCTCCCTGGATGGCGCGGTATTTCGATGTGCATCCGGTCGACCCGCAACGGCGCGCGATCAGCCAGGTGGTCGAACTGGTCCGCGGTGGTGGGCTCATCGCCTACCCCACCGACTCCTGCTTCGCGCTGGGCTGCCAGCTCGGCAACCCCGACGGCCTGGACCGGATCCGCGAGATCCGCCACCTCGACGACAAGCATCACTTCACTCTGGTGTGCCGGGACTTCGCCCAGCTCGGCCAGTTCGTCCACGTTAACAACGTGGTGTTTCGGCTGATCAAGGCCGCGACGCCGGGGAGCTACACGTTCATCCTGCCCGCGACGAAGGAGGTCCCGCGCCGGCTGCTGCGCCCGAAGAAGAAGACGGTCGGGGTGCGGATCCCGCAGCACGCCGTCGCCCAGGCGCTGCTCGCCGAACTGGACGAACCGCTGCTGTCGTCCACGCTGTTGCTCCCGGACGAGCCCGAACCGATGACTCATGGTTGGGAGATCAAGGAACGGCTCGACCATGCGGTCGACGCGGTCGTTGATTCGGGCGACTGCGGCACCGAGCCGACCACCGTGATCGACTTGTGCGGATCCGAACCCGAGATCGTTCGCCGGGGCGCCGGCGACCCGTCCCCGTTCGAGTAGCCACAGTGAGGTTGCCGGTGCTCGGGGGCGTGCTGCCGATCCCGAAATCGCGGCTGGGTCCCGACGCTCTGGCAGGTATCACCTTGGCGGCGCTAGCCATACCTGAGGTGCTGGGTTACGCCCGCATTGCGGGCATGCCGGTGGTCACCGGCCTGTACACGATGCTGGTTCCGATGGCGGTCTTCGCGCTGGTGGGGTCCTCCCGGCATCTGGTGGTGGCCGCGGACTCGGCCACCGCGGCGATCCTGGCCGCCGGGTTGGCCGGGGTCGCCGTGGCCGGCTCGCCGCGGTATGTGCAGCTTGCGGGGACGGCTGCGCTGCTCGTCGGGGGACTGTTGGTACTGGCCTGGCTGGTGCGGTTGGGTTTTCTGGCGAATTTCCTGTCCCGAACGGTGCTGGTGGGTTTCCTCACCGGGGTCGGGATCCAGGTCGCCGGCGGGCAGCTAGCCCAGATGCTCGGGATCACCGCCGGGGGCAGCCACACCGCAGTCGCGTTCATAGCCGCTCTGAAGGCCTTTCCGCGCACCAACGTGGCTGCTGCGCTGGTCTCGCTCGGGGTGATCGTGCTGGTCGTCGGTGTTCGGCGGCTGACCCGCCGGGTACCTGGCGCCTTGCTCGCCGTCGTCGGTGCGATCGCCCTGAGCCGGACGGTGGACCTGACCAGGTACGGGGTCGAGGTGCTGGGAGAGGTTCCGCACGGGCTGGCTCAGCTGACCGCTCCGAGCTTTACGCTGGCCGACCTGCGGCTCCTGCTGCCCATCGCCGTGTCGATGTTCGTGGTGATCGTGGCGCAGAGCTCGGCAACCTCGCGGGCCTATGCGGCCAGCTACGACGAGACGCTCAGCGAAGACCTCGACCTGGTCGGGCTGGCCGGCGCCAACCTGTCCGCCGCATTCACCGGCGCCTTCGTCGTCAACGGCAGCCCCACCAAGACACAGATGGTCGACAGCGCCGGCGGCCGCAGCCAACTGTCCCAGCTGACCGCCGCGGTGGTGGTACTGCTGGTCGTGCTATTGCTCACCGGGCCACTGGCCTTCCTGCCGATTGCCGCGTTGGCCACCGTGGTCTTCCTCATCGGCATCGAGCTGATCGACGTGGCCGGGATGCGCCGGATCTACGCTTTACGCCGCGAGGAGTTCGTCGTCGCGGTGCTCACCGCGGCCGCGGTCGTATTCCTCGGCGTCGAACAGGGTGTGTTGCTGGCTATCGTGGCCTCCATTATCGACCACCTTCGCCACAGCTATCACCCGCGCAGCAGCGTTCTGGTGAAATCCGCGGCCGGGCATTGGCAGTCGATACCGGTGTCCGCGGGCGCCCGCACCGCTGACGGGCTGGTCATCTACCGCTTTGGCACCAGCCTCTATTTCGCCAACGCCGCCAGCCTGGCCGCCGACATCACCACCCTCACCCAGCACAGCCAGCCGCCGCGATGGCTGTGCCTCGACGGTGCGGCCATCGGAGACGTCGACTACACTGCCGCCGCCGTCGTGATCCGCGTGCACCAGCAACAACACACCCACGGCACCCGCCTGGTCCTGTCCAACATCATCGAACCGGTCCGCGCTCAGCTGGACCGCTACGGGATCACCACCGAAGTGGGATCAGACTCCTACTTCGGCACCGCCGGCGAAGCGCTCGAAGCATTCGGCCGGGACCCTCGGGAGTGATTGTTGATCAACTCGTGCTGACAGGTGTGGTAGCCGTCGGGGTTGGCTGGGTGGGGGTCCCCGAGCCAGCCGCATCGGCAGCGGGCCAGGTAGGCGACGAAGGTTCGTTCGGCGCATCGTGTGACGTCGGTCCAGACGTCGCTCACGGCTCCATCTCGATACCGGCCGGCGACGTAGCCGCGGTGGATGTCCGCAATGCCATCAGCCCCCATGCCGATGCTCCCCATGCGAAAACTATGGCGACCAAGGTGAATGAAGGGCCACAGTAAGGCCACGGATGGGTTACCACGAGGCGTCCATGGGGTATCCCCACCGCAGCGGCGAAGGGACAGGCGATAACGACGATGCGGGAGACCGAGCGCAAGTACGAGGCGATCGAGGGGTTGGAGCTGCTGGACCCGGTTAGGTTGCTCGGGTTCGGCGGCGGGACCGAGGCGCAGGAGCAGGACTTGGTGGCGGTGTACTTCGATACCGCTGACCTGCGCCTGATACGTGCGGGGGTGACCTTGCGGCGTCGGGAGGGCGGGTCCGACCCTGGTTGGCATCTGAAGCTTCCTGCGGGCAAGGACAGCCGGGAGGAGCTGCGGCTACCGTTGGGACGCGGCGCTCGCCGGCCGCCGGCCGAGATGGTCACCCTGAGCCGGGTGTACACGCGCGGCGCTGCGCTGGCCCCGGTTGCCGAGCTGACCACCCGGCGGCGTCGCTGGGTGCTCGCCGACGAAGACGGGCATGCGCTGGCCGAACTGGTCGATGACCGGGTGACCGCGCAGACCATGGGGGCGCAGACCACGACCGTGTCCTGGCGTGAGGTGGAAGTCGAGCTCGGCGAGCATGGTCAGGTGAAACTGTTGGACCGGATCGAGCGCCGGCTGCTCAAGGTCGGTGCTCAGCGCGCCGGCTTCTCCTCGAAGCTGGGCCGGGTGCTGGCCGACCGGATACCTCCTGGTGTCGCTACGCCGAGCCCTGCTCGCTCGGCCGGCGAGGTAGTGCTGGGCTACCTGGGGACGCAGGCCCAGCGGCTGCGCCGGTATGACCCACTGGTGCGGCGCGACGCCCCGGATGCGGTCCACCAGATGCGGGTCGCCGCCCGCCGGATGCGTAGCGCGCTGCAGGCATTCGGTCGGGTCATCGACCGGGACGAAACCCGGGAGCTGGTCGCGGAGCTGAAGTGGGTGGCCGGGGAGCTGGGCGGGGCGAGGGATGCGGAGGTGATGGGCGAGCGGTTCGCGTCGATGCTGACGGAGTTGCCCGACGAGCTCAAGCTTGGTCCGGTCGATGCCGCGATAACCCGCTCCTTCGAGCGCCGGCAGGCTGACGCCCGCGACGTCGGCCTCGCTGCGCTGAACAGTGACCGCTACCTGGCCCTGCACGATCGGATCGATGCCTTGCTGGCCGATCCACCGGTCACCGCCCGCGCTCCCCGCAAAGCCAAGCGTGAACTGCCCAAGAGCGTCCGGCGGACTTACCGCCGGGTTGAATCGCGGATGACCGACGCGGATCGCCTGCCACCCGGCGAGGGTCGCGACCTTGCTCTGCACGAGACCCGGAAGGCTGCCAAACGGCTGCGCTACGCCACCGAGGCCGTCGGTCCCACATTGGGCAAGCCGGCCAAGCGGCTGCGCAAGCATCTGAAGGCCGTCCAGGAGCTACTCGGCGAGCACCAGGACACCGCCGTGTCACGGCCGGTGTTGCGCGAGCTCGCCGCACAGGCCCACCTCGACGGCGGGCACGGCTTCACCTACGGCGTCATGTACGCAGCCGAGGCGGCCCGCGCCGAGCAGGCAGAGAACGACCTTCCGGCAACGTGGAAGCGGATGCGCAAACGCACGAATATCGCCTGGCTGAAAGACTCGTAGTCAGGTATCACGTTCGCTCTGCTCATACACTTGGGCTGGTGGGCCGACGATGAGAGGGTCGGGTGTGCTGACCACATCGGGGTCCTTGGTCGGATAGTCCAGAGTGGACAGGACCCAGCGCAGCGCCGCGATCCGACCACGTTTCTTGTCGTTGCTCTTCACCACCGTCCACGGCGCCGCCGGGGTGTCGGTGTGCTGGAACATGGCCTCTTTCGCCTGGGTGTAGTCGTCCCATCGATCCAGGGCGGCCAGATCTACCGGGCTGAGCTTCCACTGCCGGAGCGGGTCGATGACCCGGATGGTGAACCGGGTCCGTTGTTCGGCCCGAGAGACTGAGAACCATAACTTGACCAGGTGGATGCCGCTGTCGACTAACGCCTGCTCCATCCCGGGGTCTGCTTCATGAACTCCCGGTACTCACTGGGGGTGCAAAATCCCATCACGCGTTCGACGACAGCGCGGTTGTACCAGGACCGGTCGAATAACACGATCTCCCCTGCGGCGGGAAGCTGGCTAAAATAGCGCTGAAAATACCACTGAGTGCGCTCTCGCTCGCTTGGTTTCTCCAACGCCACCACTCGCGCCCCACGCGGATTCAAATGCTCGGTGAAGCGTTTGATGGTACCGCCCTTGCCCGACGCGTCACGGCCTTCAAAGAGCACAACAACACGCCGCCCGCTGTCCTTGACCCAGGACTGCATCTTCAACAGCTCGATTTGTAGAGACCGCTTGGTGCGCTCGTACTCCTCGCGACCCATCCGCTCGGCGTACGGGTAGTCCTGCTGCCACGTGGTGATCTCACGTCCATCGGAGCCAAGTAGGAGCGCCTCGTCGTCGTCGAGTTCCTGCACCGACAGGCCCTGCAGGTGGTCCAATAGGTCCACGGTCCGCAATGCCTCCCGCAGCGCCTGCCGGGTCCGTTCGGAATGACCGGCTCCTCGGGGGGCGCGGCGGAAGTCGTTGACAACCTGCTCGGCCGAAGTCATGGCCCGAAGATTAGTGATGCAGCTGAGGAATGATGAGGTAGATGCCGTAGAGCACCACCGCTGCGCAGGCAGCGAAGCACAGCACCGCACCGGTCAGCGCGACGGTGCCGTCGCCGCCGCGCTCGGTGATGGTCTCGCGGCGGGACAGCGACAGGACGCCGAGGCTGAAGATGACCACCACACCGACCGCGACACCGATGCTGACCACCGCAACCTCGCCGAGCGCAGTCCAGTCGATATGCATGACTCCCCCTCAGGCCGCGGTACGGAGCGCGGCGCGCTCGGCGCCCGCCGGCGGTAGATCGTTGACGTTGTTCGCGGTCACCGGCTCGCGGCGGGACACCAGGTAGACCGCAACCGCCACCGCGAGCGCGACCAGACCGATCACCACGACGCCGAGCGTCCCGCGAACCGCGACCGACGCGGACACCGCACCGACCGCGGCCGCCGCGGGGAGAGTCAACAACCAGGCCAGCGCCATCTGCCCGGCAACTGACCAGCGCACCTCGGCCATCCGTCGGCCAAGCCCGGTCCCGAGCACCGATCCGGCGACCACATGCGTGGTGGACAGCGCGAATCCCAGGTTCGCTGAGCTGAGGATCACCGCGGCCGAGCTGGTTTCGGCAGCGAATCCCTGCGGCGGGGCGATGTCCGTCAGCCGGTTGCCCATCGTGCGGATGATCCGCCACCCGCCGGTGTAGGTGCCCAGCCCGATGGCCAGCCCGGCGGAGGCGATCACCCAATACGGTGGATTCGAGCCGGAGGCCAGCGCCCCGGTGGAGATCAGCGTGAGGGTGATCACGCCCATCGTCTTTTGCGCGTCGTTGGTCCCATGGGCGAGCGAAACCAGCGAGGCCGAGATGGTCTGACCGTGCCGAAATCCGCTGGTGAACGACCCCTCCCGAGCTGGGCGGCTGATCCGGTAGGCCAGGTAGGTGGCGATCAGCGCGGCGATGCCGGCGATGATCGGGGAGGCCGCCGCCGGGAGAAGGATCTTGCTGATCACCTGGTCGAAGTGCACGCCGTTTATCCCGGCGCCGACCCAGACCGCGCCGATGAGCCCGCCGAACAGCGCATGCGAGGAGCTCGACGGCAGGCCGACCAGCCAGGTCGCCAGGTTCCACAGGATCGCCCCGACGAGCCCCGCGAAGATGATCGCCGGGGTGACCAGCTTGTCGTTGACGATGCCGCTGGAGATCGTGAGCGCGACCTTGGTGGACAGGAACGCGCCGGCCAGGTTGAACACGCCGCAGATGAGTACGGCCACCTTGGGCCGCAGCGCACCGGTGGCGATCGAGGTGGCCATCGCGTTCGCGGTGTCGTGAAAGCCGTTGGTGAAGTCGAACGCCAGCGCCGTGATGATCACAACGTCGACCAGCAGTGAGAAATGAGTCATCTTTCCCCGCACCGTCATCGGCCGACATGATCTCAGTACAGACCTACCCTGTCGGGGTTAACAAAAGATGAACGATTGCTGGAAATTGACACAAAGTAGATGGTCATGTCGGGCATCCGGGTGAGCCGGCCCACTCCGGTTGACGACTGTTCGGTGCTGGCGCGGCCGCGTGATCCGGGGACGATTGGCCCGTTCCGCTGCACAGGACGCTCGGGAGGGCGGTGGTCCGTCATGGATCTGAACCTGTCCGGCAAGGTGGCTGTCGTCACCGGCGCCAGTAAGGGGATCGGCCTGGCTATTACCCGATCGCTGGCGGCCGAGGGGGTAAGCGTGGCCGGACGGCCCCAGCCGACTCGTCGAGGAGGCAACCCGGACGTTCGGCGGTCTGGACATCCTGGTCAACAATGTCGGTGCGGTGCCCCCGCGGCTCGACGGCTTCCTGGCTCTCACCGACGACGACTGGGACTGGGCGCTGACCATCAACTTCCTCGCTGCGGTCCGAACCACCCGTGCCGCACTGCCGTACCTGCTCGACCGGGCTCCCGCCACGATCGTCACCGTGAGCTCGGTCAACGCGTTCCTGCCGGACCCGGCGGTCATCGACTACAGCGCTGCCAAGGGGGCGCTGACCAACTTTTGCAAGTCCCTGTCCAAGGAGTTCGGCCCACGAGGCGTGCGGGTCAACACCGTCAGTCCTGGCCCGGTCGAGACCGACCTTTGGCTCGGCGACGACGGAGTCGCCGCGACCGTCGCCCGAGCCAAGGAAGGCCATCCCGAAGAGGTCGCCAAGCAGGCCGCCGCCCAAGCGTCGACCGGCCGCTTCACCCACCCGCAGGAGGTCGCCGACGTCGTACTGCTGCTAGCCAGTGATCGGGCCGGCAACATCACCGGCACCGACGTCCTCATCGACGGAGGGTTGGTCAAGACCCTGTGACCCGCTCGGTGAGCTCACCCGTCTCACACTGCGGTGCCTCACACCCACAGTGTCACTGCGGCGGCGATACGAACGGTGTCGCCTGGTCCGAACACCGCCAACTGCCCATCGTGGATCAGCCAGTGTTCGGCGCCGACGTTGCCCCGCCCGGCCAGCACGTAGGCCAGCGCGTTGAACCCCGTCTGCCAGGGCAGCTCGAGGGTCGCACCGGGGCTGACCGTGGCGGTCCGCTCGACAGCAGTGGCCGGATCCACCGGCGGAATGCGCGTCAAGGAGAGGACGTCGCTCACGGTCACTGCTGGCATGGCTACCTCCTGGCTCGCGGCCCTGGGGTGGTGCCCCTCTTCAGGTCACCAATCCCCAGGGAACCGTCAGGCAGGGCTTGAATGTCTGGTGTCGCGGCCGCCTCGGTCGCGGTGCTGGCGCCTGGGGGATCGGGGAGGTCGTCGAGGAAGTCGGCGGCAGGCGCGAAGAACAGCGTGCCGGTCACGGGCGTGGAGAAGTCCAGGATCCGATCATAGTTGCCCGGCGGATCTCCGAGGAACATGTTCTCCAGCATCTTCTCGGTGACAGTGGGGGTGCGGGCGTACCCGATGAAGTACGTGCCGAACTCACCGTTGCCCACGGTGCCGAAGGGCATGTTGTCGCGCAGGATCTGCCGCTCGGTGCCGTCGGGATCAGTGATGGTGGTCAGTGCGACGTGTGAGTTGTCCGGCTTGGCCGCATCGTCCAGCTCGATGTTGGACAGCTTGGTACGGCCGATCACCTTCTCCTGGGCTTCGACCGTCAAGGCGTTCCACGCCGGCAGATCGTGCAGGTACTTCTGCACGATCACATAGCTTCCGCTGACGAACTCCGGGTCCTCCTCACCGATCAGGACCGCGGCGCTTGCCGCCGGCCCGACGGGGTTCTCGGTCCCGTCAACGAATCCGAGCAGGTCACGTTCATCGAAGTAGTTGAATCCATGCACCTCGTCGCGGACCGTCACAATGCCACCCAGTCGATCCATAATCTGGCTGGCCAGCTCGAAGCACGGGTACAGCTGCGTGGCCCGGATGTGGAAGACCAAGTCGCCTGGCGTGGACACCGCTCGATGCTCGGCTCCGACCAGCTCACGGAAAGGATGCAGCCCGGCCGGGCGCGGCCCGCTGAACAGGCGATCCCAGGCCTGCGACCCGACGCCGGCGACGCAACTCAGCCTGCCGTCCGGCACGCGGAAACCGACGGATCGTTGGAGACCCGCCAAGTCGGACAGCAGCTCGCGCGCGACGGACTCGCCGCCCGGATCGATCGTCACCACCAAGAAGATCGCCGCGGTCGTCAAGGGACTCAGCACAGGTTGCGGGACCACCCCAGAGTCGGCTTCCGCCATCGCCATATCCTCCTCGCTCGGTGTCGGCCCGGCTAGAAGCGGGCTTCATCGAGGTCCTCGCAACCTGGGTAGCACCTGCTCAGCGAAGCTGGTGAGGAACCGGCTCTGGTCGTGGCCCGGGCCGTGGAACACCAGGTGGTTGAATCCCGCATCGGCATAGGCCTTGATCGCCGCGACGGCCTCGTCGGGGTCTGAGCTGACGATCCATCGGCTGGCGACCTGCTCGATGGGCAGCGCATCACCGGCCGCCTCCATCTCAATCGGATCCTCCAGACCGTGCTTCTGCTCAGCCGACAAAGCCAAGGGGGCCCAGAACCGGGTGTTCTCCAGCGCCCGCTCAGGGTTCGGGTCGAACGAGAGCTTGATCTCGATCATCCGCTCGATGTCCGCGGGCGCGCGCCCGCGGTCGGCAAGACCTTGCTCGACGGCGGGAATCAGCGTCTCCGTGTACAGCTCCATTCCCTTGCCGCTGGTGCAGATGAACCCGTCACCAACCCGCCCCGCGTACTTCGCCACGACCGGGCCGCCAGCCGCGATGTAGATCGGAATTTCCCCTGCGGGCCGGTCGTAGACCGTGGCGTTCGTGGTCTTGTAGAACTCACCCTCGAACGTGACGCGCTCGTCTCGCCACAGCTCGCGGATCAGCGTCACGGCCTCTCGCAGCCGAGCGAACCTCTCCCTGAACCCAGGCCATTCGATGCCCGACACGGCGACCTCGTTGAGCGCCTCACCCGTCCCCATACCCAGCATGATTCGCCCGGGGTACAGGCAGCCGAGCGTCCCGAAGGCCTGCGCCACCACCGCCGGGTTGTAGCGGAAAGTCGGCGTCATGACGCTGGTCCCCAGCATGACCCGGGACGTGCGCTCCCCCACCGCGCTGAGCCAGGACAACGAGAACGGGGCGTGCCCACCCCTATGGCGCCACGGCTGGAAATGATCGCTGATCAGCACGCTGTCCAGGCCCAGATCCTCGGCCGTAACGGCGAACTCGACCAGTTCCCGCGGACCGAACTGCTCAGCCGATGCCTTGTACCCGATCTTCAGGCTCATCCGGCGATCGTCACCTCATCGTGTTGAACAAGCACATCGACTGTAGCCCGATGCAGAGTGCTGAGACGTAACTATCGTGACC
>QHBZ01000357.1 GCA_003244055.1 Pseudonocardiales bacterium
GATCCAGCGGCGTGAGTTGCCGGCAGCATGCCGACGGTGATTTGTTCGGCGCGCATGGTGACGCCCCAGGGCAGCCGGTCGGTGAACACGTCGACCTCACCATCAGCCAACAGCGGCCACGCTGGGGCGGGTTTGTCCATCGTGCCTTTGTCCGCGACCCACAGATCCAGTACTCGGGCGTCGGTGTCGGTCTCCCGCTGGGGCCACACCTCGTGCCGGTGGCGCCCGAGGTTGCCGGCCAGCAGCTCGACTTTGGCGCTGGAGAGCAGTTCGGCGGCGGTGACGCCCATCGGCAGCCGGACCTGGGTATAGGTGCCACCGCCCTGCTCGCGGGGGGTGATGACGTATTCCAGTACCCCACCGCCGGACAGGTAGCGGGCCAGCGCCGGGATCTTGACGTGCCGCAACGCGGCGGTGATCACATCGGCGGTGATCTCGGCGTCCTGCTCGGCGCGCTCATCCGGGGAGAACAGCCACCGTGGCGCACAGGATGCCCGGCGTCCCTCCCGCCACGCCGCGACCAGCAGCGCAGGCACACCACCCCACGCCACCGCGTGCACGACAACGGTGAGCGCGGTGAGTGTCCCGTCGAGGATGTGCTTGATCAGCGACCACCAGCCCGACCAGCCGATGCTGCCCGGGGTGAAGGCCAGCCACAGCCCGACCCCGACCAGCAAACCGGCCAGCACCCACAACATCACCAACAGCGCCCGCAGCCCGGCGCCCAGCGTGACCGGAAGCGCCCGGAGCCGCTCAGCGCGGCCGTCTTTGAGTGTCACTAGCCGTTCGGTCCATTCGGCCAGCGCGTCGCGGTCCCCGGCCAGCCGGGCCAGCCGGATCTGCTCGCGCACCGGGCCGTAGGTCAGCGCATCGAGAGCGCGGCGTACCCAGCTCGCGTGACCCTGGCCCACCGTGTAGCAAGCGCGGGCCACGATTCGCGTGGAGCGTGCGAGCCCTGACATCACCGCTGTGGTGATCTTCTTCGGGTGATCTGACTCGCGGATCGTCGCCACCACCGCGAGGATGGGCAGGCTCCAGCGCTGGGCGTACTCGACTTCGGTGATCAACTCCCCCTCCAGCACCTCCGGTGCGCGCTGCACCTGTGCCCCCGACACCGGTCCTGTGTCCTGTGTGGGGTTCATCGCCGGCTCCGGTGGTGGGTGGGGTCGTGGAGAAGTTCGGTGACTGAGAACAGGCGGGCGATCACGCTGCCGGCGAACAGCGCGGGCACGCCCAGCGCGACGCCCCATGCGCGCGGGTCGGAGGTGAAGAACACCACCGCCCACTGCATCCCGACGATCACTGCGGCGGTGCAGGCTCGTCCCAGATCCTGGCCCACAGTTCACGGCCCCGCTCGATCAGGTCGGGCGGCAGTTCACCAGGCGCATGAGTGGCGGATGCCGCCATCTGCCCGAACTCGCGCAGCGCGGCGAAGCGCGTGCTCCACGCATCCTCGTGCAAGGCCTGCAGGGCTGAGAAGACCTGCCGGATCTGCCTCACAGTGCATCCCAAGACTATGCGACAAGCGTTCTCTGCGACGGGCTCGTCGAAGAGCGAAGTCAGAGTGTCCTCGACCATGTGGACATAGGCGACGTTGCGCACCGACACTTCTCGCAAGCGTGCCCCGAAGCTCATCCGCCGAAAAGGGTCGGAATCCAGCGCAGCGCCGAACATGATCAGCATGGAGCCAGCGTCAATCGCCTGCCGGACGGCGGTCTCAACATCCTCGACGATCTGCTCGGGCTGTGGTATCGCGCCACTATCCGCCACAGCGGACTTGGCGCGGCTCCCCCGCGCAGCCAGGATCAGGGCCGTAAGCTCGATCACGGCGGCGCTGCCCTCGTGTTCGGTCTCTCTGTAGGTCTCCGGATCGGCTAGCGCGTTGTACATCCGGACGAACTCGAGAACCTCGAAGGCGTCGCAGGGCCCGGTCAGCCGGGCGATACTCTGCGCCGCCTCACCGAGCCGTGCCTCGGCGAGCGCCACTGCAGCCGTGGGGTCGTGCAACACCTCAGCGTACTGCTCGAATCGTTCGAGGCCCTGGATGACGAGCCGGATCGGCCGTGGCAAGCCCGGGCCCACAGCCACGGCCTGATTCGCACGACCGAGCTTGCGGTGCTTCGCGGCCTTTCGACGCTTCTGCGTGGACACGTCGCCGACGGTACAACGGCGCAGTGACAGGGCAGCGAAGCGACGACGAAGGACGATCACCCCCTGATGAGGACTGCGACGCGCCCGCTCATCGGCATGAGCGGACGCCATCTAGACTCCAACAGATCCCAGGTACAGGTCGGACCGTCCAATAACGATCACCCTGGCCGACCCTGGGCCCTGAGCGGCTAGAGTCTGTAGTGAACCACTGAGGCGGAAGGTCAACATCAAGGAGTCGCTTCTCTCGAAGACTCGAACCGGTGGCAGTCAGATCACGGTGACTGGCGGCCTCGCTGTTGAGGTCTAGAGTGGAGTCCATGCGGGTGTAAGCCAGTGATCGACAACCAACAGCGGGCTCCGATCGGGCTCCGCAGTTTTGTGCGAACCCGGCACTAGGCGACATTAGGCGACACTCGAAACCAGCAACAATGGCCGCTGACGTGCATTTACCGGCCCCAACCGTCATTACCCGGCACTACGCGACACTCGGAACAGCAAACTTTTAATCCGCGGGTTCCGCACTACGGCGCTTGGGCATGCGGGAGTCCAATCTCGGGCGCTTTGGCGTCGGAAGCGGCAACCCATTCGACCTGATCCGCAGGATGGTGGCTCCTCCCGTCGGTTGTCGGGCTGAACACCGGAATCAACGGGCGAACGCGTGCCAGCTCTCTGCCGCCGACCCCTGGTTGCCGTCGTTGAGCCAACTCCTCACGGAAGCCGCAGCTCAGCGCTGTGAATCAGGGTGGGGATATGGGTCAAGTCCCCCCTCGGACACGTGCACTACCCCTACCGCCTGGTCGGATGGTCACGTTGACCGTCTTCGCACCGGCGTCGTAGAGCATTTCCAGCCTGAGGGCGGAGTACAGATCCTCTATGCTGGCGGGGTCGGCCCGATCGAGGGCCTGACCCACGTCGCCTAGTTCGTCGATCATCGCGGCGACGTCGGCAACGCTCAGCACACGGCCGGTGGGAATCCGATCAAGATCGGCGCGGGCCGCTTGCCGTTCATCTTCTGCCCTGTTGAGCGCATCCACGAGAGCCACAGGGTTGGCGCCGGCCTCGATCGCCTGCTGCAGCCGACGTATGCGCGTCTCGGCGCCGGCCAGCTTATTTCGGGCCTGCTCCATCCGAACGTTGTCGCTGGTCGAGGCGCCCACCGCGGCAAGCTGCTCCACTGTCTGTCGCCGTCCGATGCTCATCGTCGAACAGATCGCCAACCCAGGCATTGACTGGAGCAAGCACCGCTCGCTCGGGCAGGTACACGTTCTTGGGATGATCATTGAGCAGGGGTGAGCCGGGTGCGAGGCTCCGGGCCGTGCACCGGTAGTAGGTGCGCCCTTTTCGCGGCGTGCCTGGCGCTCGGATTCAGTCATCCCGCCGAGCACGCTCATCAACATCTTGTGTGACGGGTTACGTTCCTCGAACTTTCCGCCCAGCTCCGGTACCCACAGATCAACGCCGTAAGCCGCGAAGCGTGGCGCGGTCAACGAGAACTGGTTGCCGAACCAGCAGCGCGTGCCCTCCCCCACGACAACACTCGCCCAACCGCGGTTTGGACCGTACCCGATCTTGTAGACACCCGGTCGTAGACTGCCGCTGATTGCCAGCGGAGGGAATTGCGTGGCGACACGCCGTCGCTTCACCCAGGAGTATAGGGATCAGGCCGTTAGCCTCGTCCTCGATTCGGGCCGATCTGTCGCTGAAGTAGCGAAGAGCATCGGCGTCCACGAGATGACGCTAGGCAAGTGGGTGAGGAAAGCGAAAGACAATGGCCGGGTTTCGGATAAGGACCTGTCCGAGACCGAGCGGACCGAATTGGAGCGACTCCGCAAGGAGAACGCGATCTTACGAATGGAGCGTGATTTCGCAAAAAAAGTGGCGACCTGGTTCGCGAAGGAACAGCCGTGAAATACGCGGCGATCGCGGACTGGGCGCCCGAGAAAGAGTACACCGTCACGTTCATGTGCGACCAGCTCGGAGTGGTCCGCCAAGGCTACTACCGGTGGTGCGCTGAGGGACCGTGTGCGCGCGAGCGCACCGACACCGAGCTGACCGAGACGATCCGCGAGATCCACACCGAGCTGCACGGTCACCCCGGCGTGCGCCGGATCTGGGCCGAGCTGCTCGTGCGCGGCGTCCGCGTCGCGGCCAAACGGGTCTGGCGTCTGATGAAGGCCGCGGGCTTGCGTGGACGCCACCCCCGCGCCTGGAAGAAGACCACCATCGCAGGTCAGCGGCCAATCGATGCGCCGGATCTGATCGGCCAGGACTTCACCGCCCAGGCATCGAACACTCGCTGGTGTGGCGATATCACCTACGTGCGCACCGTCGACGGCTGGGTCTACACCGCGA
>QHBZ01000358.1 GCA_003244055.1 Pseudonocardiales bacterium
GAGATGGCCGTCGGGTTCGCGGTCGTCACCGCGATCTTCCGGGCGCGCGACGTCGACATGACGGACATGGCTGCGGACCTCAAGGAGTAGCGATGCTCGCCTGGCTGCTGGTGGGGGTGCCGCTGGGCGCCGGGGCGCTGCTGGCGTGCGCTGGCCGGCGGGCCGACCGGGCCGCGCCCGCACTCGGGGTCTTCGCGGCGACGGTGACCCTGGCGTTGGCGATCGCCGCGGCGCTGCGGCGGCCGGAGGCAACGGCGCCGTTGCTGGCCGGGATCGACGCCCGGCTGGCCGTCGACGGGCTCTCAGCAATCCTGGTGGTCACCGTCGCAGCGGTCACCCTGGCCGTGCTGCTCTTCGCTTCCGGAGAGTTCGGTCAGGGTGAGGCGCGCTCCAGGTTCACCGGGCTGATGCTGCTGTTCGTCGGGGCCATGCTTGTCACGGTCACCGCCACCGGGCTGGTGCTGCTGCTGATGGGGTGGGAGGTGATGGGCGCGACGAGCTGGGCGCTCATCGCGTTCTGGTGGCGCGAGCCGCAGCGGGTCCGGGCGGCGAACGTTGCATTCCTCACCACCCGCGGCGCCGACCTGGGCCTCTACCTCGCCGCCGGGGCCGCGCTCGCCGGCGGCGTCGGCTCGCTGACGCTCGCCGGGCTACCGCGAGCGACGCAACCCTGGCTGGCCCTGCTCACCGCGGGGATCGTGCTCGCCGCGGTAGGGAAGTCCGCGCAGCTGCCGTTATCGTTCTGGCTCTCCCGCGCCATGGCCGGCCCCAGCTCGGTCTCCGCGCTGCTGCACTCCGCGACGATGGTGGCAGCGGGTGCCTACCTGCTGCTGCGCGTGCAGCCGCTGCTCGCCGCGTCCGGCTGGGCGGCGCCACTGGTCGCGTGGGTGGGCGCGGCCACCGCGGTGGCGTTGGGCCTGGTCGCCGTCGCCCAGACCGACCTCAAGCAGCTGCTCGCCGCGTCGACCTCGGCCCAGGTGGGGTTCATGGTGCTGGCCGCGGGCGCGGGTGGGGTGGCCGCGGGCACGTCGCAGCTGGTCGCGCACGCCGCTACGAAATCGGCGCTATTCCCGGCGGCCGGGGCGAGGCGTCACCGGGGGTGGGAGAGCTCGCGGCATCCGCGCTGCTCGCCCTCATCGCTGCCGCTACCGCGTGGTGGTGGGGTCGTCGCCCGGTACCGGTACCGGTGCCTGCTGCCGTGCGCCGGGCGCCGGGCGCTGGGCGAGTGGTTGCATCTGGAACGGGCCGCGCAGCTGCTTGTCGTCCGGCCGACGATGGCGCTGGCCCGCGGGCTGGCCGCGTTCGATGACCGGGTGCTGCACCGGGCTGTGATGGCGGTGCCGGCTATGGGTCTGTGGCTGGCGCGGCGCAGTGATCGCCGCGCCGAAGTGGGGGTGGACGGGGCGGTTCGGGCCGTCGTGGCTGGCGCTCGCCGGCTGGGTGTGCTCGCCCGCCGCCCGCAGACCGGCCAGTTGCACCAGTACTACGCCCAGGCCGCAGTCGCCCTGTTCGTGTTGGCCCTGCTGACCGTCTGGCTGAGGTAGCCGTGCTCTCGCTGATCGTCTTCCTGCCGCTGGCCGCCGCAGTGGTGCTGGCCGCGATACCGGGCACCGTGGCGCCCCGGCTGTTCCTCTGGAGCTGGATCGCCGTCGCTGCGGTCGACGTCGCGCTGGTTGTCGTGGCCTGGATCGGCTACCCCGGCGGTCTCGCCTACGAGGAGAAGCTCCGGTGGACCAGCGCGGGGGTCGGCTACCACGTCGCCGTTGATGGTCTGTCGCTGCCGCTGGTGGCGATGACCTCGGTGCTGTTCTTAGCGTGCGCGATCTACTCTCTGCGCCAGACGCAGCGGGTCAAGAGTTTCGTGCTCCTGTTCCTGTTCTTGCAGACGGTGAGCGTGGGCCTGTTCGTCGCGCTGGACCTGATCCTGTTCTTCGTCTATTTCGACCTGTCCATTGTCGGCATGTACTTCGTGATCGCCGGGTGGGGCCACGGCCAGGCCCGGCGGGCCGCGCTGACGTTCTTCCTCTACACCTTTGTCGGGTCCCTGGCGCTGCTGTTGGGTTTCATCGGCTTGTACCTGGCCGCGAACCCGCACACCTTCGACATCGTTGAGCTGGCTCGATCCCACCCGCTGACCGGCCGCGGTGCCTACGGCGGGTTGGTGCTGCTCGCCGTGGGGATCGGGTTCGCGGTCAAGACCCCGACCGTGCCGTTCCACACCTGGCTACCGCCGGCGCACACCGACGCGCCCGCCACTGGGTCCGCGATCCTGGCAGGGGTTCTGCTGAAGATGGGCACCTATGGCTTCGTCCGGATCGCGATGCCGCTGCTGCCCGATACCTGGCGCGCATACGCCCCTGTGGTGGTCGTCGTCGGGGTGGTCTCAGTCCTCTACGGGGCGCTGGTCGCGCTGGCCCAGGAGGACTTCAAGCGGATGGTCGCCTACACCTCGGTGAACCACATGGGCTACATCCTCCTGGCCGTCGGTGCCGCCGGTCTCGTCGCCGGCAGCGACGCGCAGGCCCGCGCGCTGGCCGTCACCGGCGCGGTGACCCAGATGGTCAGCCACGGCCTGATCACCGCGGCGCTGTTTCTGCTGGCCGGGGTGTTGTGGGACCGCAGCGGCAGCTACGACATGGGCTCCTACTCGGGTCTGGCCGGTCCCGCGCCGGTGTTCGCGGGCGCGACGGGCCTGGCCGCGTTCTCCTCCCTCGGGCTACCGGGGTTCTCCGGGTTCATTGCCGAATTCCAGATCTTCACCGGGAGCCTGGCCTCGGCGACGGTGGCCACGGCACTGGCGGTGCTGGGCATCCTGATCACCGCCGGGCTGTTCCTGCGCGCCCTGCAGCGGCTGCTCCTGGGGCCGCTGCGGATCCCGGATGCGCCGGGCGCGGCCCGCCGGCCGAGCCGGCAATCGGACCACCGCTTCGCTGACCTGCGCCGTAGTGAAGCCGCGTCGATCCTGCCGCTGCTCGCCCTCGTGGTGGTCATCGGTGTGCTGCCCCGGTTCCTGCTCGACATCATCGAGCCCGCCTCGACAACCCTGATCAACCTGGTCAGTCGATGATCATGGACATGAATGAGAACCCGCTGGCCCTGATCCCCGAGCTCGCGCTACTCACCGGCGCGGTGCTCGGCCTGCTGCTCGGCTCCTGGCTGCCGCGGCGCAGGCAGTGGGTGGTGCGCTTGCTCGCCGTGGTGTCCTGCCTGGTGGGCCTCGCCGCTACCGTCGCGGCGATGGGCGCCGTCCCGGAGTTGGTGTTCGGCGGCAGCTACGCCGTGGACGCCGCCACGAACGCGGTTCGGATCATCGTGCTGGCGGTCACCCTGCTGGTGATCTGCCTGTCCATCGAGACGGTTCGCGGGCACCGCCGGGAGACCGAGTTCTATGTGCTGGTGCTGCTCGGGGCGCTTGGCGCGATCGTGCTGGTCGGTGCGTCGGACCTGCTACTGCTCGTCGCCGCCTACCTGCTCGCCTCCATCCCGCTCTACGCGCTGGCCGGGTTCGCCAAGGACGCCCCGGGCACCGAGGCGGCGATGAAGTACTACCTCATGGGTGCCCTGCTCGGCGTCGTCATGATCACCGGTGTCACCGTCCTCTATGGCGCCGGCGGGGCCACCGGCTACCGGGCGCTCGCGTCGAGCCTGCCGGGCGCACCGCAGCCGGCCGTCGCGGTCGGGGTTGTCGCGGTCCTCGCCGGGCTGCTGTTCAAGATCGGCGCAGTGCCCGCACACTTCTGGGTGCCCGATGTCACCGAGGGCGCCAGCACCCCGGTCGCGGCGTTCGTCACCACGATCCCCAAGATCGGCGGTCTGGCCGCCGCGTACCGGCTGGTGGCCGAGGCGCTGCCTGACGTGAGCGTGGACTGGCCGCTGCTGCTGGCGATCCTGGCCACCGCGTCGATGACGCTGGGCAATCTGGCCGCGTTCTTCCAGGACAATGTCCGCCGACTGCTCGCCTATTCGACGATCTCCCAGGTCGGCTACCTCCTGATGGCAGTCGCGGTCGCCACCCGCACCGACCTCGGGCTGCGCGCCCTGCTGTTCTACCTGGCCGCCTACGCCGTGACCAACCTCGGCGCATTCGCGGTTGTCGCAGAGTTTCCGCACGCGAGCCGGATCGAGGACTACCGAGGTCTCGCCCGGCGCCACCCCGGCCTCGCCGCGGTGCTCGTCGTGTGCCTGCTCGGCCTGGTCGGCACCCCACCCACGGCCGTGTTCCTCGGCAAGCTCGAGGTCTTCGCCGCTGCGATCGACGGTGGCTTCACGTGGCTGGCCGTGGTCGCCGTCGTCAAACACGGTGGCCAGCCTGTTCTACTACCTGCGCTGGATCGCTCCGGTCTTCCTGGGTCGGCCGTCGCTAACGGCTCTCGTCCCGGCCGGCCGCTGGGCCGCCTTCGGTGCCTACACCGCCGGTGCCACGTCCGTCGCGCTCGGAATCGCCGGCGGCCTGGTGCTTCCCCTCGGAGCCGGCCCGCTGCTGCCCTGACCCGATATACGGCGCAGCGGGCAGCGTGATGCCTACCGGTAACAACGGTCCTACTATGTGCGATAGTGCTGGTGGGTACCCGCCGGATCCGGCACGTGCGCTCGGTCATGGCTGGCAACGGAACCAGGAATGGTCCGTAGCCGGTCAGCAGCTTGTCGCGATTGGCGAGACGCTGATGCAGGGGAGGGGAGGCAGATGAACGGCGGCACAATTCGCGGGCTGTTTGCCACGGTGATCGGGCTGGTGCTGATCACCAGCAGTTGCACAGCTGCCCCGTCCGTCAACCCCCCACCTCCCGCCGCGCCGCCTCCCTCCAACCAGGCCGGCCCGTTGCCGGCGGACTGCGCCGATCGG
>QHBZ01000359.1 GCA_003244055.1 Pseudonocardiales bacterium
GCGGTCAGCGTCGCCCGCGCCGCAGGTCTGCGCCCCGTTGCCGACTGACCCGCCCCTGCGGGCGATGGTGACCGGCGGGGCCGGTTTCATCGGTTCGCACATCGTCAACGCGCTCATGGATGCAGGCGCCGACGTACTCGTCATCGATGACCTCCGCGGGGGCACGAGCGCCCACCTGGAAGCCGCGCTGCGGCATGGCGCGAAGGTAGCTGAGCTGGATGTCCGTGACGGTGCCGCCGTCGAGGCAGCGTTTCGATCGTTCAGACCGGAGGTGGTGTTCCACCTGGCGGCCCAGATCGACGTGCGGGTCTCGATGGACCAGCCGGCCCGCGATGCCGCGATCAACGTGCTCGGGTCGGTGAATGTGTTCGCCGCCGCCCACGCTGCCGGCGTGCGCCGGGTGGTGAACACCTCCACCGGTGGCGCGATCTACGGCGCGACCGACGTGGTGCCCACTCCGGAGGACGTGCCGGCGAACCCGATCTCGGCTTACGGCCTGAGCAAGCTCACCGCGGAGCGTTACGCCCGCTGGTTTCGGCGGATGCGCGGGCTGGACGTAGTGACGTTGCGGTACGGCAACGTCTACGGCCCGCGGCAGGATCCCCACGGTGACGCCGGTGTGATCGCGATCTTCTGTGATCGGGTGCTGGCCGGGCGCCGGCCGATCGTCTACGGCGATGGGCGACAGACCCGCGACTACGTCTTCGTCAGCGACATCGTGGCCGCCAATCTGGCAGCCGCCAGCGCCAGCGGGCTGGCCCACGACGAGTACAACGTCGGAACCGGTACGGAGGTCAGCGTGCTGGAACTGGTCCAGGCGGTCGCGGCGGCCGCAGGCGTCGACCCCACGGCATTCGAGCCCGACTTCGCCCCGGCCCGCGCCGGCGAGCTGGACCGCAGCTGCCTTGATGTCACCCGCGCCCGCCACGACCTGGGCCTGCCACCACCGATGCCGCTGGCCGAAGGCCTGGCCCGCACCCTGGACTGGGTACGCACTGTGGGCGCGCGCTAGCTAGGGGCGCAATGCGAACGGTGGAGGCGACGTGGTGCGGCGCACCGACATGCTCAGGGTTTCGATCATGTCGTCGACGGTGATGGCCTGCGCGTCGCGGTGCATGGCCAGGCCTCGCCGGGCGAGTTCGGTGGCCAGCTGGGTCTGGTGGTCGTCGACCTGCTCGCCGCGGGAGCTGTCCCGGGTGGCCAGGATCGGGTAGCGCCCAGCGTTGAGCGCAGCCAGCGCCGAGCCCGTGCCAGCATGGCTGATCACGAGGTCCGCCTTGCCCTGCGCCGCGCCCAGCTCGGCCGCTGGCAGCACCGGCGTGGCCCGGATGGGCAGATCATCCACCGGGGTGTCCCCGGTCTGCCACAGCACCTCCACCGGGAGCCCGGTCGCCCGCGCCAGCGCCCCTTCGGCTGCTAGCAGCGGTGCGAGGTGCTCGAACAACCGCCGGAACGGGTACTGGGTCGCCGCGCCCACCGTGACCACCACCCGCAGCACCGCGTCGGGCACCCGCGTGACAGCGGTGGATTCATAACCGTCGAACACACTGCCGGCGTAGCTCCACCGCTGATCCGCCCAGCTCTGGTACTGGGTGTAGGTACGCACTCCGGGGACCCACTGCAGCACGCGCCCGGTGAGCGACGGTCCGCTCACCCGTGTCGCGCTTTCGATGTAGTGGCACTCCACGCCGCGAGCAGCCAGGTACGGCAGGTAACCCAGCGCGATCCCGGATCCCGTCGACACCGCCCTGGTCACCTTGCGGCGCTCCATCAACCGGCGCGCGTAAGGGATGCAGCGAAGCACATCGGGCACGTTGCGCACCCCGACGTAGGGCACGTACTCCACGTCGCGATCCGCCAGCATCGACCGGCTCTGCTCATTGGCGTGCGTCACCCACAGCGCATCGCCATTGGCTGGGATCCGGCTTGCCAGGCTGTCGAGCTGGGTCAGATGCCCCCCTGTCGTGGCGACAAACAGCGTGGTCATGAGCCCTCACCCCTGTTCAGCCCGGCCTAAGCAGCATGTGCTCACTGTGACATGTACCCGCTGTGACATGTACCCAGTGCGACGACCTACTTCCAGCGCGTCACATTCAGCGTACCGCAGCAGCCGGTAGCGTCGGGTGCGTGAATGCGCCCGCGACTCAACCGGAGACCGTGATCACCGATCCGCGCAGCGATCCCCGCTGGCGTCAGCTCGCCCTCGGGCCGCACGGCAGCGTGTTCACGTCGCCGCCGTGGATCGATGCGGTATGCGCCACCTACGGCTTCACCCCCGCCAGCACCATCCGGCTCGACTGGGACGGGCAACCGCGCGCGGGACTGGGCTGGGTACCGATCAGCGACATTCGCGGCGACCGGGTGATCAGCCTGCCGTTCTCCGACCGGGCGGAGCCCTTGACCGATGATCAGGGCGACTGGAAGGCCCTGGTGGACGGGATCATCACCGCCGCCGCCCCATTGAGCCTGCGATGCTTCGACACCGCCGTGCCCGCCGGCGATCCCCGCTTCGAGCGGGTCGCCGCGGCGGCATGGCACGGTACGCCGCTGACCGGCGGCGTCGAGGAGATCCGGCTGCGGCTGTCCCAGCACGCCCGCCGCAACATCGTGATCTCGCAGCGCGAAGGGGTCCGCGTCGAGGCGCACACCAGCCGGGACGCCGTGCACCAGTTCCACGGGTTGCACGTCGGGCTGCGCAAACGCAAGTACCGGCTGCTGGCCCAACCCGTCGAGCTGTTCGATCACATCTGGGAGGCCTTCGCCCCCGACGACGCGATCGTGACGATGCTCGCCCACGCCGGTGACGAACTGATCGCCGGCGCCGTCTTCCTGGCCTGGGGTGACGCGCTGTACTACAAGTTCGGCGCGTCGCGTCACGAACACCTGGCGCTGCGCCCGAACGACGCGATCTTCTGGGCCGGGATCGGCTGGGGAGTACAGCGCGGCGCCCGGCTGGTCGACTGGGGCCTGTCCGACCTCGATCAGCCAGGGCTGATCGCGTACAAGCGCAAGTGGGCGACCGAACAGCGCCAGATCGTCACCCTGCGCGCTGGCGGGGAACACGCCCGCGGCAGCTCCCAGGCCGGCGCGATGCTCGGCGAACTCACCCGGTTGCTCACCGACGATTCGGTGCCCGATGAGGTAACCAGGCAGGCCGGGGCGCTGCTGTACCGCTACTTCTGCTGAACCGGGACACGGGCCTGTTTCACGGACACTCGGCCGGGCTGTTCTCCGGGCCGCTGTGCTGGCACTCGGCCGTTTCCCGACCCTTGATAGGACTGCTTCCTGGGCGGTTTTTCGGGACGCCGACCGGCTGGCTGCCCCGCCCGACCGCGCGGCGTCTTCCCCCACGGCTTGACCACCGAAAGCCCGGTCGCCGCGAGCAGCAGCACCAGTGCCAGCGCCCGCGCGATCAGCGTCTGTATCCCCGCCGGCTCACTACCGCCGGCGACGAGGGCAGGCAGTTGGGGTAGCAGGAACGTCAATCCAGCGGCGGTCAACGCGCCGGCGATGCCGCACTTGGCGAGCACCCACCAGTACCGCCCGAGGCCCCACGGGGTGGACAGCGCCAACACCAGCCCGCTGACCAGCGAGGCAAATACCACTGGTATCAGCACCCAACACGCGATCACGGCCATCGCGGCGCCGATCCCAGCCCGTATTTCTGCGTTAGCGGTAGACAGTCCAGTTATCTCCAGCGCCACCAATGCGCCGTCGAGTCCGAGCCATCCGACCGACATCGCGACATGGACTGTGAGCACGGCTGCCCGGGCCGTCCGCGATAGTCGCGGGATTGTGAAAATTGATGCTGTTATTGCCGTCAAGGCTGCTCCCCCCAGCTGCCAGAAGACGATCTTGGAGTTAACGAGCGCCGTGCCCCCGCAGCAGCGTCGGAACGGTTCGCAACAAGATCATGAGATCAGTCCAGAAACTCCAACTACGCACGTAGGCCAGATCGAGCTCCAGCATCTCCAGCGTGCCCATCGTGCTGCGCCCGCTGACCTGCCAGAGCCCGGTCAGGCCAGGTGGGACGTCGAAGCGCTCGGCGAATCTGGCTGGGAACATCTCCGCTTCCCAGTCCAGGCAAGGACGCGGCCCGACCAATGACATCTGTCCCAGCAGAACGTTCAGAAGCTGGGGAAGCTCGTCGAGGCTGGTGCGTCGCAACAGCGAGCCGACCCGGGTCACCCGCGGATCGCTGTCGATCTTCCAGCTACCGCCGACCGAGGTGTCCTCTCCCCGCAGCTCGCGAGCGATGAGCTCCCGGTGCTGTGAGTCGGAGCAGCCCAGCCGCATCGTGCGGAACTTGTACATCGTGAACGGTCGGCCCCCCCGGCCTATTCGCCGCTGACGATAAAACGCTTGGCCCGGGCTCCCGACCCTGATCATCATCGCGATCAGCAGCATCGGGATCACGAGCATTACCAACGCGATCACCACCACCACCAGATCGACGGCGCGCCGGGCTACAGGTTCCCATCGGGCCGGTGAGCGTGCCTGTTCAATGCCGCTGGACACTGAGCCTCCCCGTGGTCATTCCCATCAGCACGAAAATCAAGTCACCGGAGCCTCGGAACGTCAGATGCGGATCGAGGACGGTTAGGATGATGACGAACCACCAGGAGACCCACAGCGCTGAGGCTGCCACGGACAACGCACCTGGCTGACCGCCCGAGGGGCCGTCCGACTGGGCGATGAGCTTGCCGGTTCTGCGCAGCACCACCACCGACAGCCACCCGAAAGCGGCCAGCAGCGGGATCCCGCCGATCCAGAGCAGGTCCAGGTAGCCGCTCTCCAGGTAGATGACATCGCGCCACCTCTCGGGTGCCGGCAGCACCGAGTTGGGTGACACCCCCAGCAGAACATTGATGAAGCCGAACCGCGGTAGGTAGAAGGTGGAAAGGTTGCTCCAGCGGCCGATCCAGCTGCGTGGCACACCGAACTCGCCGAACCCCTGCAAGCGGCCGATCAGCGCCGGCGCGCCGACCGCAAGCGCGACCGGGACCAGCCACAGGAACCGGAGCGAGCCGCGACGCAGGGTGCTGAAGCGCCACAGGATGAACCCGCCAGCCACCACCGCCGAGATCCAGGTGGAGAACTGGCCGGTGGCGAGTACACCCGCACCGAGTACGACTCCCAACGCCAGACGCTCCCGGCGTTCCAACAGCCCCCGCATCCCACAGCAGATCACCAGGGTCAGGCAGATGACGAGGTAGTCGCCGGTGGCCAGTGGCGAACCGAGCGTTGTAGTGCCCCGCTCGGCGAGCGCCGCGGCGTTGCTGTCGGGCGTCCAGACGGCTTGCAGCACCGAGACGACCGGGCCGAAGTGCAGCGTCTGCAGGATCGCGATCACCGCGACCACCGCCCCCGGCCAGATGATCAGCCGGAAGCACCGCACCAGCTGGCCTTCGGTGCTGACAGTGAAGCGAACCAGCAGGTAGATCGCGACAAGCTTGCAGACAGGCAGCACCGCGGCCAGATCGGAGGTCAGTGGTGTGTGCCCGCGCAGGATCATGGACAGCAGCGGCCACGCTGTCGACATCAACAGAAAAAGACCGAGCGGGATATCGAGTTGGTTCAGTCGCAGCGCAACCCGCTCGCCCCGACACCATCGAAGATAACCGCCGACCAGCGCACCAGCCAGCAGCACCACCAGCAGCGCCTCGTTGGGGCGCAATAGCGGGATGAGGTTGCCGCGATTGATGCCGGCGATGATGGGCAGGGTGACCAGATAGGCGTAAGTCGCGAAGACCGGCCGGTAGACGGCCGCGGCGAACAGACCGACCAAAACAAGCACTCCGATGGCGGCGAGTGCGAGCAACGGCCCGGCCGCCACCGCGAGAATCCCACCGACCACCGCGCAGCCAGCGGCCCCCAGCCCGACCCAGCGACTGACCGAAGGGATCGGTGGGCTCTGCCCACGCGTCGGAGCAGGGCTGGAAGATTGACCAGAGCTGGGCGGGAGGGTTCGGGTCATGACCCACCACCTATCCGTCGTACCGCGACACGGAGCACTAGGACGTAAACCCCGAGCGCCACAACACCGCCCAGAGACAGAAGTGCGAAGTCGGCGAGCCGGTCGCCACCCAGCCGGTCGCCACCAGTGATGTGGGCCAGCCACCACATCGCGGCGGCCACCGGCGTCAACGCGAGTGTGGCCACCAATGCGGCGGCCAACGCTCGGGGTTCGAAGAAACGCTCAGGCCGGATCACCTGACGCAGCCGGGCCAGCACCGTCCCCGCGGCGGCGAGTTCGCCGGCCAGGATGGCCGCCACCAACCAGATCAGGCGGGTTCCGTCGGCGGGCAGCAGCAGGGATGCGGCCGCGGCCACCAGGATCACCCCGAACGCGACTTCGCTTGCGCGGCGCGGAATGCGGTCGTCCAGCCGGGCGAACAGCGCCTGACGGCCGATATCGTGCACTCCACCGATCAGCTGGGCCACCGCCACCACCCCCAGGCAGGTGGCGAGGGGACCGATCAGCGCCGCGTGCCGCAACTCGCCGTTGGCGAGGATGTTCGCAGTGGGTATGGAGTTCATTGCCAGCAGCACCAGCAGCGGCAGGCTGGCGATGACGGCGTAGGACAGACCTTGCCGCCACGCCGAACCGAACGTCGCACCGTCCTCCCGGTGGGCGGCGCGGGCCAGCCCAGGCAGCGCAGCCATCGAAACGGCACGGGCACTGACGTATGACAGCGAATAGAAGACCGAGTAGGAAAGCTGCACGACGAAGACGCCGCCGGGCACCGAGCCGGCCAGGGCAAGCAACACGTACATCGCCGCGGCCGGCCACGCCGCCACACCGACCGAACGCACCAGCCGGCGGCTCACCGCGCGGGTCTCGAGGTCATACCGCCAACGCATCGACGGCCAGGTCAATAAGCCCACCCGCGCGGTGCCGAACAGCTGTAGCGCCGCGTGCAGAGCCACCGCCGCGGTGCTGCCCACCCCGAGCACGATCACCAGATCGACCGGCACGCGCTCGACATCGAGGCCGGTTCCGTAGTACCAGCCGGCCAAGATCACGGTGACAATCAGGATGACGTTCTCCACGGCGGGCGCGCCCGCCGCCAACGCGAAGCGACCACGGGACTGCTGTGCCGCCATGCCCAGGTGCGCCAGGATGTACAGAAGGACCTGAGGCGCCACAAGCAGGACCAGCACGGTGGTGAGCCAAAGGCCTCGAGCCCGAGCTGCCGGATCCGGGATTCCGAAGGTCAGCGTCCAGGCCACCGCCGGGGAGAGGATCATCAGTAACGCGACCACGGCGCCGGAAACGCCGAGCAGCCAGCCGGCCGCCCCACCCAGCACCTCCCGGCCCCGCTCTACGCCGCCCGCCCCGATGGCGCGGACGACGCCGGGCACCAGCACCAGCGCCAGCACCGGCCCGGCGACCATCGTGAACACCAGATTCGGTACGACGTAGCCGGCCTGGAAGGCATTGGCGAAATACGTTGGCCCCAGCACCGCCCCGATCACCACGACACGCAGCAGCCCAGTGGCCCTGCTGACCAGCGTCCAACCTGCGACGGTGACCGATTTCCGGGCTGTCGTGTTAACCGGGGTTGGGTCCTCGAGCGCTGTCACCGTTGAGGCGGCCACAGCCGGGCCCTCACGGCCTGGTCCGGCGCCGGGCACTCATCGCCACGACCCCACCGGCCACGATCAGTCCGACCAGTGCACCGGTACCGGCCGCGATCAGCGGCTGCGGGAACACGGCGTCGGGCATCGAGTATGGCGGCGTCAGCAGCTGAGCATCCGGTCCGTCCTGGCCGGTGAGTTTGATCTGATCGATCCGACCCTGGATCGCCTTTTCCAGATCCTGGGACACGGTGAGCTGGGCCCGGGCGTCGTTGAGGGAAATCTGGGTAGCGGTTCCGGCCACCACCGCGGTGGTGAGTTGCTGCACCTGCGTCTGGAGCTGGGTGGTATTCGTGTGGGCGTCCGCCAGCTGGGTGCTGAGATTGCGGGACACACCGGTGGGCTGACCGATGAGCGTCATGTACCCATCCATGATGGCCTGCAGCGTCTGCATCGCGGCCAACTTGGTGCCACCGTGCGCCTCGACCTGGATGACGTCGCTGTTGTCCAGGACCGACACGCTGACGTCCTTGGTGAGATCCTTGAAGTCCCGACCCTGCTTCTGCGCGACCGGCCCTAGCACGGCCCGGCTCTGTAGGTACACCAACTGGGTGGACAGCTGGCGATCCTGCTTGAGCGGGT
>QHBZ01000360.1 GCA_003244055.1 Pseudonocardiales bacterium
CGGTAGTCATACCGGTCCGGATCTAACGCCGCCCCCTCGTTGTCCACCCGCCCGTAAGAATCCAGGGTGAGGGTGAGGAAGGTGGACGGCCGGTATCGCCCGGCGAACACCCGTCCTACTGTGCGTTTGTCGATCGGTCGGCGAGGTAGATCCGGGGTGTCTTGGCGGCGCCTGGTGGATCGCTTGACCGGTCTGGGTGGTGGGTCGAGTGGGGTGAGCCGACCGCGCACTCCGGCGGCGCGGAGTTCGGCGTCGAGTTCGGCGACCGATTCGGCGATCTGCTCACAGGTCACTTCGTCGCCGATGGCTTTGCATTCGGTGTAGACGGCGCAGAGGTCGGCCCGGGTGGCCATCAGCGCCTTGTGGTCTTCACTGGGCGTGGCCCGGTCGGTGACCGGTTCCGCGTCGAGATGCCAGCCCTCGCGGCACTGGGTCATCCGCAGCCGGCGGGCCTTGTCCGCACACGGCCGGCACTGGTCCTCGCGGGTGGACCCGCAGGGGACGGGGACGATGTCCGTGCGGCCGGTGGTGTCGATGCGGCGCATGGCCAGCGGCCGAACGCAGACGCCGTGCTGTTCAGCCAGAGCCTGGGCAACCTCGGCGCTCAGCGGTAGCGTGGCCCGCTGCGCCCGGGTCATCCGCCCGGACAGGTCAACGGTGGTTGTCATGCCGCACCTCCGCGTGTTGACCCAGTGGGGTCGGTGGGTTTGGTGGGGAAGGGCAGCACCGCCGTGTCGTGCTCTACCGGTCGGGTGACGAATGTTTCGAGTTGCTTGATCGTCTCGTCGGGCACCCACCCGGCCCGGACCCGCAGGGGCTCGCGGATGCCTTCGCCGAAGACGTATCCGACGCCGGCTTCGGCTTCGGTGATCCGGTTGGCCCACGCTCCTCGCTCGTAGGCCTGGTCTCCCAGCACCATGCCCACGTGGGATTTCGCGGAGACGCGCAGGCAGATCCGCCGGGGGAACAGTTCCCGGACTGGGACGGTGTCTTTGGTGGGTTCCTGGACATAGCCGCGCACGGTGAATCCCAAGGCCCGACCCTGGGTGGTCAATAGCGCCACCCGTTCGGTGATCGCTTCGCGGGTCTTACGGTCGATGTATTTGGTCAGGGCTCCGATTTCGTCGAATTCCAGTAGCTCCAAGGGGTGCTGGGAGCTGATCGGCACCGCCCGCACCTGCCCAGCGAATTCGGCTTTGCGGGCGTGCATGGCCGCCACGAGATCATCGAGCACCGCGACGGCGTCGGTGCCGGTGACGGCGTAGCGGGTGAAGATGCGCCGCCCGTAGGCCAGCTCCATCCCCTTCGGGTCGATCCCCGAGACCCGCACCAGCCCATCACGGATGGCGGGGGCGATGGACACCAGCGGGCACCACATCGCCGAGTTCTTGCCAGCCCCGGTCGAGCCGGCCACCAGGGTGTGACCCCCGGCGAGGGGGACGTGCCAGTCCTGGCCGTATTCGGTGCGCCCGGAGAACACCCGCCGCAGATCAATGGCCGTGCCCGCGACATCGGTCAGGGTGGCGAGGTCGGGACAGGCTACGGGGTCGGCGAGCAGGTTGCGGCGTTGGAAATCGATCGAGATCACGTTGGGGGACAGTTCGCGGACCTGGCAGCGCGCCACTCCCCGGGCCGAGGCCAACGCTCGCGCGGCCTCATCGAAATCTTCGGGCTTCTGCCCCGGCACCAGCCGCACTCGTACCTCGTCCCAGGATGCGCCCGAGCGCACCCCGAGAACCTGGGGTAGCCGCGCCTGCGTCTGGCGCTGGCCGCGACGGATGCTGCGCCCGAGGGGATTGACCGTTACCACTACGGGCGCGGCGTCGAGTTTGATGCTCAGGCCGCAGGCGTGCAGCCACTGGGGCAGCTTGGGGGAGTAGACCGTCCAGCGCAGCCACCAGGCCCGCAGGTGCCGACCCGCCCACGCATCAAAGGATGCGAGGTCGACCAGCCGCCACACGGTGAGCACCCCGGCGACCACACCCGCGGTCAGGGCCAGCGAAGCCCCACCCCAACACTGCCACCACGCCAACGAGACGACCAAGGCCAGACTGGTCCGCCAGTGGTTAAACACTTGGCGCAGCGCCCACACCACAGCCTTGACCACCAGCCACACGGCGAAGAGCACCACTGCCGCCGCGGCCAGTGCTTCAGCGATCTTGATCAGCGCCTTGCCTAGTTTGGCGAGCACCCACACCACGACGCCTAGCGAGGCGCCACCGCCCAGCACAAGTGCGATCATGTACACGTCCATCACCGGCCACCTCTCAGGGAGGGGATCGCGGTGTGCGTTTGTTCGGTGCGGTTTTCATTCAGACCGGGGAGGGGGCTTGCGCCCGGTCTGGTGGGTCTGCGTATCCTCACTACTGTTCACTCCTGACTCGGGTGGACAGCGCAGAAGCGGATCAGGTTGGTAGCCAGAGATTCCGCTTCTGCGCGTACGTCGGTCTTGTGATTCATGAGGGCGTGCGGCATTACCGCACCACCCCCGGCGCGTTAAATTTCCTGCGCTTCCTGTAGTGTGGTGTGTTTATTGCAGGCTGCGGCAGCCACTGCACAACCGATCACCATCGATCCGCAGATACGACCTGCTCCGGCACCGTTGGCACGTCTGCCACGTCCATCGAGTTCGCTGTCCGCGGCTGAGTCGTCGCGAGCCTGGCCATAGCCGCTGTGCTCGCGCGACTAGCGCACGCCAACGTCCACCTTCCTGCATCATCCACCTCCCTTCCTGTCCCGTGGTTCGGACCGTTGTTACTCGCTTGGCGCCTGTGCCCTTATTCGCGCCGCGATGTTCGCTGCGCGGGTTTTCTCCCGTTGCGCCCAATACCGGGCTTCGAGCTCATGGCCGGGATCGATCTTGGCGATCTGCTCGTACAGCGCCACCGACCGCTGGTAATACGCCAGCCACGCCGACGATGACGCGTCTAAGCCCGGTCGAATACGCACCAACTCAGCGTGAGCCCGCATCAACGTCGTCGGCGGTCCCGGTGCAATGATTTTCTCCACGGCTGTCATCTCCCGCGCTCACCACAGCTCACTACTTGCCTGCCTCGCGTCACCATGTACCTCATAGCCCCTCAGACGTGCGGATTTGAGCCTCAATCTCTTTCAGGCGTTCACGTTGGTGGTCTGCCCAGTAGAGGCTTTCGTGATGGTGTCCCCGGTCGATCTCGGCGACTTCGGCGTACAGGGCCGCGGATCGCTGGTAATGGGCAAGCCACTGGGCAAGCGGCGCTTGCCGACCCGGTCGAGCACGCGCCAGCACCTCGTGTGCCTCTACTAGCGTCACTGGCTCGGTGGGCTTGTCGATGGTCATGACCCCTGGCTGGTGCCTCCTGTCTCGTAGTCGCGGGCTTGGGACTCGAAGGCGCCCGCGGCGGACTCGATTGCGGCCAAGATCCACCAGGGCAACGTGGTGGCAGCGGCGATCTGCCGCCAGGCCGCCGCCACCGCCCAGGACGCCGCAGCCATCTCCCGCGCTGCTACCGGGTCGCCCTTGCCTGATCGAGCGGTTGTTTCCCAGGCGCGGCCGTACTGCCGGTAGGCCGCCTCCCAGACGCGAGTGGATTTCGCTGACGCCATCACATCGCCCGCAGAGCCCGACCCGAGATACGCACCAGGGTGTGGAGGACCGGAGACCGGCCGGGTGGCCCGAAGACCCTCCCGCCCAGCACCCCGGCCCGGCGCGACCTCGCCGCGGCCCATCGCGGCACTCACGCGGCCTTGCCGGGCTGCTCACCGCTACTAGCGGTGCTGCTCGGCTTGATCGACTGCGACGGCCGAGTTCCGGCAGCACTGGCCGTCGCGGTGAAACCTGTTGCCCGGTAGACATAGGACTGATACTTAAATTCGCCGTTGCCGGCGACCCGAGGTTCGGCCGTCAGCCCATCGAGCTGAATAGGCCGCATCCCCGGCAGGACTTCCGTGGTCGTGGGAACCGGTTGCACGTCAGCGATCAACGTAACTTCAAACGACGCCCGCTTGGCTGCGGGCTCGCCCGGGTCGGTGACCGTGGCCTTCCACTGCCGCTGACCCGTCACCTCATCGATTTTCTGCCGCACCGGACGGCCGGCGGCCTTGTCCTCGCGCGTCTGATATTCATTATCCGGCGCGACGTCGCCAATCAAAACCAAGCCCTGCGGAAACGCGTTATCGAACGCGATACTAAACCGGTATCCCCTGGAGATCGCCATGAACAGTTGCCCTTCTGACTCGACTGTCGGTGTGGCGCCGCCCCGTCTGCGGCGGGCGACACCACAAGTTTCGGCCAGGTCAGGTCCGTTCTCGACCTCGTGATCGTCTCTTCTGCACCTTCTGTGCCTCCTCTTGTCTCGCGCAGTCTCGCCAATGTGATAGTCTCGTCTCGCCCAACGCCGAAGGGAGGATCACCACCGTTGGACGCCAAGCCCCTCGTGCTCAAGGTGCTACTCCAGCACCGCCACCTGCAAACACACCGTGCCTTTTGCCGCGAGTACGACAGAGTCGCCGCGAAAGCTGATCCGACTCTGCGGGGAGGTTGGCCGAGCAAGGCACAGTTCTACCGGTGGCTTTCCGGTGAATTGGTCGGACTGCCCTACCCCGACCACTGCCGAATCCTAGAGACCATGTTCCCCGACTGGAAAGTCGACCAGCTATTCCAGACCCACGACGGCGGAATCGACTTCATACCCGAACCGGCCAAGCTGCGGGCGACGACACCTACACCACCGATCGCGTCAACCGAGCTGGCCGATCAGCACAAAGAAGCCGAAATCTCTAATCTATGGCCCCGCACCAATGAAGCTGTCCTCGACGATTTAGTGGAACGCGTCGACAACGCCCGTGAAGAGATTACAGTTTTTGGACTCACCCGCAACTTCTACGCCAAAGATGACATGCTTCCGTTATTCGAAGCGAAAGCACGGGAGATTCCGGTAACGTTCTACGTCATGGATCCGTACTGCGACTCCCGGAAAGATAGATACCGTATCGAGCCCGCCGAAGCCGCAATGGAAGATCCCTTACGGTATACCCGAGAAATTCTTCGCCCACTCTTTGATGCATCGCAAAGGATAGTTCCTGCAACCCCATCAGCCGGAATGCGCATCTTTACATTCAACTTCCCCTGCTCGTTTGCAATGGAGAAGATTGATCGAAGCTGTCGTGTGATGCTTTACGGTCATGGCAAGCGAGGCACCGAGGGGCCGATGCTCGTCTTCGCTGAAGGTACACCATATTGGACGTACTTCACGGACCAACTTCAATGGCTGGAAAGACTCGCCACGAACCCGCGCGAGCCTTGGGTGAGCAAGGGGCTAGTCGTTCGCGCGCTGGACGAGACTGACCTGCTCTGTAATCGAGAGAGTCAGTGATCGATAGTCCTGATCCACCGGCGTGTTAAGAATCAGCCGCGACTACACAGGCCGTGACAGACAGCCGGGACTACACACAGCCGGGACTACACACAGCCGGGACTACACACTGTTGCCGAATTTGCCTCTATGGGATCAAGACGCCGGCTACGCCGGCGCTGGCGGCTGGCTTGCGTTGTTTCCTCGCTTGCCCGGCCGGTCCGGCTCCCGCTTGCTGCGCGCGGCCTGGCGGCCGTGCTCGCGCGGGCCGGCCCGGCGGGCGCGGTGGTTCGACGGACGCCCGTGGCCGCCGCACACGACGCGGACCCAAGGGGGTATGGGGGTTGGTTACAGGGCCAGCAGCCCGGAGCGGGAGCTGGACGCGGCCGGCGGCGTGGTGGGCGGGCAGCCATCGGGAAGCGGCTGGCGTTGCACACGAACAAGACCTTGACGAGAACGTCAGTGTGAAAGTCCTGAGCAACAGCAAGCGGGGTTATCCACATTTCGCTGGTCATCTGACCCATCGCCTCTATTGTGGTGGCTAGACCCACTGCCGATCCTCGGACGATCGGGAGCTTTGGACACGGGGGCGGGTGCGGTGGCAGGCAGGACTGCGGGATACGACGCGTTCATCTCCTACAGCCACGCGCTGGACGGTGCCCTCGCACCGGCGCTGCAGACTGGATTGGAGCGGTTCGCCAAACCGTGGTACCGACCGCGGGCGCTGCGGGTCTTCCGGGACACCACGAGCCTGACCGCTAACCCAGGCCTGTGGTCCTCTATCGAGCAGGCGTTAGCTTCGTCGGCCTGGCTGGTGCTGATGGCTTCGCCGGAGGCGGCACGGTCACCGTGGGTCAACCGCGAGGTCACGTGGTGGTTGAAGAACAAGTCGCCGCAACGGTTGATCGTCGTCCTCACCGACGGCGAATTCGCGTGGGACGACGACGCCGGACCCAGTAATGGAGCGACAGCGGCGCTACCGCCCGCACTGCGCGGCGCCTTTGTCGAGGAGCCTCGTTGGGTGGACCTGCGTTGGTTGCACGAGGTGGACCAGGTGGCCCAATCTAACCCCCGGTTGCGGGAATGCGTGGCCGACGTCGCGGCAGCCGTACGCGAGGTTCCCAAAGACGAATTGGTGGGTGAGCACATCCGCCAGCACAGCCGCACTATGCGGCTGGCTCGGGGTGGGGTCACTGTTCTGGTGGTGCTGTTGATCGCGGCGCTCGTGGCTGCGGTGCTCGCGGTGGGCCAACGAAACCGGGCTGTTGCGGCTCAACACATTGCCATCGCCCGCGGCATAGTGGCTCAGGCAGACCGGATCCGCGACCAGGATCCGCGGGGTGCCCTCCAACTCGGCGTCGCCGCCGACCAGTTCGACGCCAGCCCGCAAACTCACGCGAGCCTGCAGCAGACCCTTGGCTCAACCTTGCACTTCAGAACCTTCCGCAACAACAACGGCCCGGTGGAGGGGGTGGCGTTTTCCCCAGATGGGCGCACTCTGGCCACCGCCAGCAATGACCAGACCGCCCCCATCAGGTTGTGGGATCTGACCGACCGTGACCGACCCCACCCGCTCGGCCAACCCCTCATCGGCCACACCAATTCGGTGCTCTCGGTGGCGTTTAGCCCGGACGGGCGCACCCTGGCCACCGCCGGCTTCGATCAGACCGTCAGGTTGTGGGATCTCAGCGACCGGGACCGGCCCCACCCGCTCGGCCAACCTCTGACCGGCCACACCGATACGGTCCTCAGCGTGGCGTTTGCCCCGGACGGGCGCACCCTGTCTAGTGCGAGCAGAGACCATACCGTCAGGTTGTGGGATCTCACCAACCGCGAACGACCGCAGTCACTCGGCCAACCTCTCACAGCGGATAAAACCGGCACAGTATTCGGAGTGGCGTTCTCCCCCGACGGGCGCACCCTGGCCACCGCGAACGAAGACAAGACCGCCAGATTGTGGGATCTGACCGACCGTGAACGGCCCCACCAGCTCGGCCAACCCCTCCTCGGCGGCACCGATGCGGTGCTCAGCCTGGCGTTTTCCCCGGACGGGCGCACCCTGGCCACCGCCAGCTTCGACACCCCGCGGGTGAGATTGTGGGATCTCGCCGACCGTGAACGGCCTCACCAGCTCGGCCAACCGCTCCTCGGGCACACCGCGCCCGTGCTCAGTTTGGCGTTTGCCCCCGATGGGCGCACCCTGGCCACCGCCAGTTTCGATCAGACCGTCAGGTTGTGGGATTTCACCGACCGCGACCGACCCCGACTACTTGACCAACCCTTGATCGGCCACGCCGGCCCGGTAAACAGAGAGGCGTTCTCACCCGATGGGCAAGCCCTGGCCACCGCCGGTTCAGACGGTACCGTCATCTTGTGGGATCTGAGCGACCGTGATCGGGTCCGGCAGATTGCCCCACCGCTCACTGGCCACACCAGCTTTGTCTACAGAGTGGCGTTTTCCCCGGACGGACATACCCTGGCTAGTGGGAGCGAAGACACCGTCAGGTTGTGGGATCTCACCGACCGGGACCGACCCCGACTACTTGGCCAACCCCTGACCGGCGCGGTCGTCGCGGTGGCGTTTTCCCCGGATGGGGGCACCCTGGCCACTGCGAGTGGAGGCCACACCGTCAGGTTGTGGGATCTCAGTGACCGGGACCGACCCCAACAGCTTGGCCAACCCCTGACCGGCCACACCGACGCGGTGGTCAGTCTGGCGTTTTCCCCGGATGGGCGCATCTTGGCTAGTGGGAGCCAAGACAAGACCGTCAGGTTGTGGAATCTCAGTGACCGGGACCGACCCCAACAGCTTGGCCAATCCCTGACCGGCCACACCGACTCCGTCGAGTCGGTGGTGTTTAGCCCGGATGGGCGTACCCTGGCCACCGCCAGCGATGATACGACCGCGAGGTTGTGGGATCTGAGTGACCGGGACCGACCCCACCAGCTTGGCCAACCCCTGACCGGCCCCACCAACTGGGTGACCGACGCGGCGTTTTCCCCGGACGGGCGCACCCTGGCCACCGCCAGCGTAGACAAGACTGTCTGGCTGTGGGATCTCAGTGACCGCGACCGGCCCGGGCTACTCGGCCACCTGACCCTTGACAGGACAGTATTGGGAGCGGTGGCGTTTGCCCCCCACGAGCATATCTTGGCCGTCGCCAACGGAACACAGGTCACGTTGTGGAATCTGGCCGACCGTAGCCAGCCCCGGCCACTCGCCGCACTCCCAACCGGCGACACGAGCGGGCTATTCAACGTGGCGTTTGCCCCCGATGAACGCACCCTGGCCGCCGGCAGCACGGACAATACCGTCCGGTTGTGGAACCTGCCCCGACTCGACAGGACCTCCGGCGATGAGGTGCGTGAAGCCTGCCTCCGCGCTGGCGGACCACTCGACAAAGCGACATGGGACCAGTACGCCCCCGGTGTCAGCTACCAGGACACCTGCGCAGGCCGTTGACACAAACCGGGGCTCATATGTGATCATCGTCAGCGAGTCGTCAGCGGAAGCGACGGGACAGGTTCGTACGGGTGGTTGTTGGCGGACACGTAGCCGCAAGTCAACGGCACACAGCGGCACCCGCGGACAACTCCTGGTACGGCGAATCGGCGTTCACACCGAAGAGCACTCGCCGGGATCTCCGTCCCTCGGACGTCCCCGGGATCGTCCTACGCCGCCTCACCGGCATCAAGGGCACCTAACGGTGTCGCTCCGCGATGGCGCAAGCGCCACCCTTGACCCCGCCGACGCGACGCAGAGGCCGGCCGGGTGCGAGGGAACGGAGGGAGAGCAGGTCGAGCCCACCACCCACCGGCCGTGCCAAATCCGTGCCAGATACAGCGGTGACCCTCGGAGTACGGCGGGGAACTACGGGGACACCAACCGGCACTCCCTCACGAAGGCTCCGACCCATCATCGCTGGTCAGGCTCCTTTCGTAGTGCGTGGCGGGTCAAGGATTCGAACCTTGGAAGGCATCAGCCGACGGATTTACAGACCGCTCCCGTGCGACCCGACCGTAGTCGCACACTCAACAGCCCTGCGCATCCATCGCCACCGGCCGCGTACGCCGATGACCGTAGACAGGTTCCGCCGCATCGGGGCCGTCTGTGGGCCGTCTCAGCGGACGAAACGACACCCAACAACGAGATGCGACGTCGACCAACGACGACTATTGCCGCTGTTCAGCGCCGGTTTCGGGGCCGTGATCAGGAGACTTGCCGGGTCTCTCGGAAGATGTCCTCCATCTGCCGGAAGATCGGTTCGACGCTGGTCGATCTGCCGTGGCCGGACCGGCTCGCGAGAGACTTGTACACGCCTGTGTGGACGCAAACTCGACGGACGGGTCAACAGCGGAGCTGGCGCATCGCCGCGCGAACGGTCTCGGCGAACGGAACGCCGAGTTCTTCATTGATTTCAAGGGCCTTCTGCCAGAGCTCACGAGCTTGGCCGCGCGTTCTGCCGTATCGGTAACGACGTGGCCAAGTCCCCACAGTGCCTCGGCTTCACCGCGCCGGTCACCGAGGTGCCGGGCAAGGGTCAAGGCCTGGGTGTGGTACTCGCGTGCCTGGCCGTACTCAACCGACGAGCCGCTCAACCTCGCCCAGCCCCCGCAGCGCCGACGAGCTGGGACGTTGAGCGACTGACTCATGGTAGGCAGCAGGATCACCGGATGTATCAGGGGATCAGCGGTGGCCATGCCGCACCTCCGGTATGTACAGCCGATCACTCTNNGATGCCCGGTACCGACGCCCGGCTGCCGGATGATGTCGCACCACCTTACATCGACCCGACCAAGGCGAGCATCGCCCGGGTCTACGACGCGTTTCTCAACGGTAAGGACAACTACGAGATTGACCGCGAGGTCGTCCGGCGGATCCAGCAGGTCGCACCGGAGATGGCCCAAACTGCGCGGGATAACCGAAACTTCCTGATCCGCGTCACCCGCTTCATCGCCAGCCAGACCGGCATCACCCAGTTCCTCGACTGCGGGTCAGGACTGCCCACGGCGGAGAACACCCACCAGGTCGCCCAGCGAATCCAGCCGGATGCCCACGTGGTGTATGTCGACAACGACCCTGTGGTACTTGCGCACGGCCGGGCGCTACTTGAGGTGAACGACCACACCCACTTCAGCGCTGCCGATATCTTCATGCCAAGCCAGGTCATCAATGACGAAGTTGTG
>QHBZ01000361.1 GCA_003244055.1 Pseudonocardiales bacterium
CGCCTCGGACGGACACTGCACTCTGGATTGGCCGGCGCGATCGCAGTGCTGCTCCCCGCCTTCGCGAGCGCCGCGCTCCTCGCGGTCGCCACTGTGGCGTTCTGCCCTGCGCTGGGCTGAGCACCACACTCTGGCATAGCTGCTGGAATTCGTCAGCCGCTGCGCAACTCCGCCGGGGACGCTCCTGCGCTCTTGGTGTACTCAGCCACCAGGACACCGTGGATGATCAGACGCTGGCGGGCGGAGAACTTGGGATGGCAAGTGGTTAGGGTAATCAGCGCTCGTTGCCGCCCAGGACGGAGCACCATGCCGGGATGACCGGGAACCGGAGCGATCACCTCGCGTTGCGAGGGGAGCACGATCTCCTGGCCGACGACCTCGGAGTAGACACCGGGCAGCGGGGCGACCTCGCGGCAGCGCGGGTCAGTACGGGAGCCTTTGCCGACGCGGTGGCCGCCCACGGAGAAGTTCCCCTGTTCGCCCGGCATGGCAGTGTCCGGATAATGTCCAGGGCCGACCGCCAGGGCGACCTGATCGGTGCCCTGCAACACCGTCCAGACGAAATCGGGACCGAACACGGGCACCGATAACTTCGCGATGCCGTCACCGTGCAGCGGTCGATCCAGGGTTGCTCGGGGGTTGCGCCACTGCTTATCGAGTTCTGCGGTGGCCTCCCGTTGCTTTGCCGCGGAGATCCAGTCGGAGAAGTAGAGCAGGTAGAAGGCGAACAGCAGCACCACCATGCCGAGCGTGAGCACCACCTCGCCCGCACCTCGCGCTCTGGTGCGGATCCTGCTTCCAGAGGGTCGGAGCGCTCGGGTCTCCGGTGAGAACGGCCTTTCCACCACCCTGTGCTGTGCGCTCATCGCCCAACCTCCGCTGTGCCGGCAAGAGCCGCCGCTGTAACTTGACGTGCAGCCAAGACCGCGGGCAGCAGTTCGATCACGAGAGCACGGCTGCCCGCTAACTCAGGGTCCCGGGCGAAGGGGAGCCCGAGCCCCTCACGACTATAGAGAATAGTAGTCGGCGTGCCACACCCCGTGACATCCGGACGCCAAGGACCTCGACACGCCGGGGGTCGGGTCGTCGTCGCCTACAAACACCTCGTCCTCCCCGAACGCGACTTCCGCACCAGGAAGGGTCGACGACCTGCGCCCGATCCGCCACCGACCGGAAACCCGGCTCCGCGAGTGGGCGAGCCACCTGGTGCTCAGTCGGCGTCCTCGCCAGCGGGTTCGTTCGCCGGTCTGGTGTTGGTGGGAATTCGGACGTGGACGCGGAGGCCGCCGTCGGGGCGGGAGTGGGCGTGTACGTCGCCGTGGTGGGCGTGGGCGACCGAGCGCACGATGGATAGGCCGAGGCCCGCTCCGCGGCCAGGCGAGGTGTGGCTGGAATCGGTGAGCCGGTCGGCGCAAACCAGTCTGCGGAACGGCTCGAACAGTCCGTTGACGTCGTAGCCGGGGACGGTGGGGCCGGTGTTTTCCACGGTGAGGAAGGCGTGCTCGTCTAATGGCGGAGTCAGGTATTCCAACCGTCCGAATACCCTCGGTCGGATCGACATCGGGATGTGTCGGCGTCGGACACCACGTGGCTCGTAGGCAAGCCGACCCGCACCGCAGGCGCGCTCAGCGCGCCGAGGAGCGGAAGCGGCGCGGCAGCACGCTGTTGCTCTGCGGGCCATCCCAGCCATCCCCGTGGACGGGCATATCCTGCATCAGATGCAGTCAGGTGGCGATCGGTCCTGGTCAAGCAGCTGTCATGCACCGACCGGAGACGCCACTTCGTTGCTACGCTGACCTGGTGACCTGCGGTTTCTCTCCCGTCTGGTGCAATTCCCGAGAGTTTGCGGTGCTGGTGGTGATCGAGACCCAGCCGTGCTCGGTGATGTTGTAGCGGATCGCGTTGTCGAGCAGGTTCTGCGCGAGGCGTTCCAGCAGCAGCGCGTCGCCGACCACGGGTGCGGCAGCGAGGGTGGCGCGGATCTTGACTCCGGCCTGGCGGGCCGCATCGTCTGAGATCGTGGTGACGTGTCGGGCGATGTCGGCGAGGTCGACGGGACTGTGCTCGGTGAGGCGCTGATCGCTGCTGGCGAGCACGAGCAGGCCATCGATGAGACGTTCGTGGCGGTGGTTGACCTCCATCAGCGTGGCACCGAGTTGTCGCATCGATTCCGGGGCGTCCGGGGTGTCGAGCGCGACTTCGATCAGCGTGCGGTTGATCGTCAACGGTGTGCGCAGCTCATGGGGCGTTGGCGACGAACCGCCGCTGCCCGTCGAAGGAGCGGTCCAGCCGCTCTAACATGGCGTCGAAGGTGTCGGCGAGGTCTTTGATCTCGTCATCGGGCCCGCCCAGCGCGATGCGTTCGTCCAGGCTGCGCTCGGCGACGCGGCGGGCGGTCGCGGTGATCCGCTGCAGGGGGCGCAACGCCCGACCGGCCAGCAGCCACCCACAACCACCGGCGACGCCACCGACGACGCCGAGCGAGGCCAACGACCAGTGCAGCATCGCGAGCAGCGTGTCATTGCGGCCTTGCTCGAACTGGGCTCTGAACGCTTCATGCAGCTGCGCGATGCGTAGTGTGCTGGGTGCGTCCGCTTCGGTCAGGAACTCCCCTGCGAGCCGTTGGGTGATGCCAACCCGAGCGGTCAGAGTGTGGTCGAGCGATTGTCTGAGGTAGAAGTAGGTCAGCGCGATCAGCATCGCGCCCGCCAGGAAGAACACCCCGGCATACAGCAGGCTGAGCCGGACTCGAATCGTGGACCGCCACCAGCGTGTCACGGGATGCGGTATCCGGCGCCGGGACTGGTTTCGATGATCGGCGGGTCGCCCAGTTTGCGGCGCACCATCATGATGGTGAACCGGACGACGCCGGTGAAGGGATCGATGTGTTCGTCCCAGGCCTTTTCCAACAGCTGTTCGGCCGAGACCACGCCGCCGTCAGCGCGCAGGAGTTCGGCGAGCACAGCGAATTCCTTGCGGGACAACGCCACAGGCTCACCCTCTCGGGTGACCACACGGCGGTGCGGGTCAAGGCGAATGCCGGCGCGCTCAAACACCGGCGGGACGGCGGGCCTGGCTCGCCTACCCAGGGTTTGGATGCGGGCGATGAGCTCGGCTAAGGCGAACGGTTTGGTGAGATAGTCGTCGGCACCGAGCCCGAGACCGGCCACCCGTTGGGTGACCGCCGTCGCGGCGGTGAGCATCAGGATCCGGGTGTCGGTTCCCGATTCCACCAGCGTGGCACATACCTGGTCGCCCGACACGCGGGGCAGATCACGGTCCAAGACGACGACGTCGTAGTCGTTGACGGCCAGGCGCTCCAGCGCCGCATCACCGTCGTAGACCACGTCGACGGCCATGGCCTGGTTACGCAGCCCGACGGTGATCGTGTCGGCCAGCAGCCGTTCGTCTTCCACCACCAGTACCCGCACACCCACCATCGTGCCTGCTCGTGCCGTTGGCGGGTGGTTAGGGAATCCCCTAGCGCTGCGCTAATGCCCGACTTGGTGAACTGGCGACGACACCCGCGACAGAGGAGGAGGACCCACATGGCCGGCTCGCCCCCCAATCACGGTTCCTGGGCTCCGAAAGGGCCCGAGGACTTGTACACCAGCCCGCCGCCGTGGGACATCGGCCGGCCGCAACCGGCGTTCCTCGCCCTCACCGATGGGGGTGCCGTCCGGGGGCGAGTGCTGGACGTCGGCTGCGGGACCGGTGAGCACGCGCTCATGTCAGCCGGCCTCGGCCTGGACGCCACCGGCGTCGACCTGGCCTCCGCGGCACTCCACGCCGCCACGGAGAAGGCGCGCGACCGAGGGCGCAAGGTCTCCTTGCCGGACACCTCGACAGGTTCGGTAGACGTGACGACCTGAAGGTGAACTGGCAACGGCCCCCAGCGCCCACAGGTGAGCCCGGCGATGCCATCCGCCCCGCTCCCGCGCCCACAGCACGAGCCGTGGCACGCCGAAAGCGCCGCAGGACGATAGGCCTTGCCGTGGCAGGCGCACTGGTCATCGCCGTGCACCTCGGGCTGGGCGGAGCTGTTCTGGCGGCCGCGCGATGGACGGGCTGGATCGCCGACATCGTCATGGCGGCCGTCGTCGTGAAAGTCATTGCCGTGACTGTCATTGCCCTGCGCCGCCTGGCCACCCGTCGTAGCAGAGCCGCCAAGGCCCCCGCCAGTTCGGGCTCGCCGCACGTCGCTTCCTCGGCCGGCAGCTCAGCGCGGTCATCGGCTTCCCATGGACAGGACGGAGGAGGAACCCAGTGAGCCAGAAGTCGATGATGAGAGCCGAAGCTCGGGTCCCGACGCCGAAAAGCGAGCGGTATGCCAAGCAAACTGTGCAGCCACGCCGCCTGGAAGACCCCCCGTGCCGGGTGGACCCCTCCGCACGGTGTGATCGAGTTCCCCGGCGACATGGGGACCCCTGCCGGATGACTGCAGAACCTGACCTCCTGGTGCTCGCCGTCGAGGCCACGGACCCCGCGGATCTCGCCAAGATCCAGCAGATCGTCGGCCGGAACATCGAGCGATTCGCCAGCCGAGAAAACCTCAAGGTACCGTGGATGCAGGACTGATGAGGTGCCGCCCGAAGGGCACCGTTTGTCTTAATGTCCGTGGTCGTCGGGCCCGTGGTGATGATCGCCGGACTGCCCCGGACGCTGGCCCTGCTCATCGGGTCGATCGGTCTGCGGTTCGGTCGCCGAGCCTTCGGTGCCGCGGGAGCTGTTGCCGGATTCCTGGAAACCCTGCTGGGACTGCCGGTCGACCTCGAACGGGCGCATGCGGCCCGTCATGGTGTTACCGATTACGGCAACACCGGTTGACTCCCCGCTGAGCTGCACGGCGCGGTCACCGGGACCTGAGAAGCTGTTGCGACGTACGACAACGTCGGGAAAGTTCCGCAGATTGACCGCCTGGGCACCGTTGACCTCGCAGATGTTGCCCTCGAAGAGGATCGTCATCCGCCCCGCCGGGGCGCGACGGGCGCGGGGGTCGTCGATGGTGGCGATCAGGCACTGGACGTCGACGTTCCGGCAGACATTGTTGGCGATGACGACGTCGTAGGTGGCCGGGGTGTCAGCACTGTCGTAGGTCTGGAAGCAATCGGTGTGCGGACCCCCGTCGGGGTAGCCGGAGGCCTTGATGTCCTTGATCGTGTTCCCGGTCAGCCGGTGACCGTTTCCGAAGAACCGGATGCCGTCGG
>QHBZ01000362.1 GCA_003244055.1 Pseudonocardiales bacterium
CAGGGAAGCAGCCCCGACGATGTCGTGTTCCTTCAGCTCAAGCAGGCCCGCCGGTCCGTCGTCGCCCGGTTCGTCCACGGCGATTCCGCTTGGCACGCTCACCAGGGCCAACGGGTCGTCGAATACCAGCAGGCGCTCCAGACCGTCAGCGATCCACTGTTGGGATGGACCACGGTCGGAGACCACCAGTACTACGTTCGACAATTCCGGAACATGAAGGGTGCCGTCACGGTCGACGGCATCGACGCCTCCGCCCTGGCCGACTACGCCGGGATCTGCGGCCTACTGCTGGCCAAGGGCCACGCCCGCACCAGCGGCGCCTCCATGATCGCCGGCTACCTCGGCGGCAGCGATAAGGTCGACCGGGCCATGTGCCGATTCGCCCGCAGCTACGCCGAGCAAACCGAGCGCGACTACCAAGCTCTGCTGACCGCCGTCGCCCAAGGTGTCCTCCACGCCGAGACCGCCCAATGATCAGCGGGGCGTCGGCTTGTTGACGCTGGTCGCGGTGGTGTCGACGTATCGTTGCACGAGTTGACGCTGGGTGATGACGAGCTCGTCGACGACCTGGCGCTGAGTCGCGAGCAACTTCTCGAACAGGTCATAGGCGAGGGAGACCATCGTGGCGCTGGAGCGAGGGCGCATCGCGGTGGGGCCAAGCTGACGGGCCAGGTCAGCCCACACCTGGAGCGACCTGAGTGAGGTGTTCTGGCCTTGGCGCACGAGCTCGATCATCAGGTCGTGCACCTGCTGGGTGGTCGTGTCCGCACCGTCGACGTCGTGGCCGTGTTTGATTTGTGTGGGCATGTCTTGGCGCTCCCGGGGCCTGGGGGTGCTGGTGTGCCAGCTTCAATTACCTTCCTCACCGTCAGCGCAGTGTGCAACCCCTGTCACGATAAATCGGCACGATAAATCGGGATCACTGAAACACACCAGCGGGTCGCGACTCCCCGTAGCCGGTGGAGCCTTTGCTGAGGCCGCTGATGATGTCAAGCTATGTGGGTTCTTGGCCCAATCGCCAACCTGCGTTTGCGCTGGCGAGCGCAGCAGGATGCAAAAATTGAAGCGCGAGAGCTATCTCCCCAACACAAATTCCAATTCTACTTGGTCGGGTTACCGCGGGCACCAATCTTCGGGCAGCGAGACCGTCACCGCTGAATCTTGTCACGCATCTCGGACAGGAACACGCCACTTCGTGGACACGACGCGTCCGAACCGGACGTGCAGCCGCTCTGATTTCTGCACAACCTGACTCCGAGGTCGACGGCCTTCGCAGTTAATACGGCTACGTTCACCCGAGGCTCCGGCAGTGACCTTTGGACGCCACGATCAGGTATACTCGGGGTGTGATGGTGCATGGTCTGCACAGATCCCATGGGCAGATCCACCCAATGGTGCCACTCGAGGCCGTGGCCCGCGCTGAGCAGGCGGTGAACGCCCCTCGCGTCCTGCCGGACCTGTCATGAGGCTGACCCGCACGTCCGATCTGTGGTGGAAGAACGCCGTCGTCTACTGCCTCGACGTCGAGACCTACCAGGACAGCGATGGTGACGGCCACGGCGATTTCCGCGGGTTGATCCAGCGCATCGACCACCTGCAGCGCTTGGGTGTAACCTGCCTCTGGTTGATGCCGTACTACCCGTCGCCGGACCGCGACGACGGGTACGACATCACCGACTACTACGGGGTGGACCCGCGGCTGGGCAGCCACGGCGACTTCGTCGAGTTCGTCCGCACGGCGCGGGACCGCGGCATCCGGGTGATCGCCGACCTCGTGGTCAACCACACGTCCGACCAGCACCCTTGGTTCCAGAGCGCCCGTAGCAGCCCCGACTCGCCGTACCGCGACTGGTACGTCTGGGCGGATGAGCCGCCCGCGGATGGCCCACAGGGCATCGCCTTTCCGGACCAGGAAACCAGTCTCTGGACCTACGACAAGGTCGCCGGCCAGTACTACCTGCACCGGTTCTACAAGTACCAGCCCGACCTCAACGTCACGAACCCGCAGGTGCGGGACGAGATCGCGCGGACGATCGGCTTCTGGCTGCAGCTCGGCTTGTCCGGGTTCCGGGTGGACGCCGTCCCGTTCCTGCTGGAGACCACCGGGCAGGACGACGCGGGAGCGCTCCCGGACCCGCACGCCTACCTGGCGGACCTGCGGGCGTTCCTCGGCCGGCGCAGCGGTGAGGGTGCACTGCTGGGGGAAGTCAACCTGCTCTACCCGGACACGATGACCTTCTTCGGTACCGACCGCGACGAGCTGACGATGTGTTTCGACTTCATCGGCATGCAGCGGATGTATCTGTCGTTGGCCCGGGGTAATGCCGAACCGCTGGCCGAGGCGCTGCGCGAGCGGCCGGAGCCACCAAGAGACGCGCACTGGGCGACGTTCGTGCGCAACCACGACGAGCTGACCCTGGACAAGCTCACCGACACGCAGCGCCAGGAGGTGTTCGAGGCGTTCGGACCGGACCCGGACATGCAGCTCTATGGCCGCGGGCTGCGCAGGCGG
>QHBZ01000363.1 GCA_003244055.1 Pseudonocardiales bacterium
GCCGACTCCGATGTGGGCGGCGGCGCGTCGATCATGGGAACGCTGTCGGGCGGCGGCAAGGAGCAGATCTCGATCGGCCGGCGTTGCCTGGTCAGCGCCAACGCCGGGATCGGGATCTCGCTGGGCGACGACTGCGTGGTGGAGGCCGGCCTGTACGTCACCGCGGGAACCAAGGTGACGCTGCCCGACGGCACCGTGGTGAAGGCCCGCGAGCTGTCCGGCGCAGCCGGGGTGCTGTTTCTCCGGAACTCCGTGACCGGAGCGGTGCAAGCGATCCACCGCAAGGGCAAAGCGGGCATCGAACTCAACGCGATGCTGCACTCCAACGACTGATGGCACCTCCTGCCAGCCCCTCGAGCAGCGCAGACCACTAAGGTCGAGCCGATGAGCGCCGTCACCCATGGCCACCACGGCGGGCCGTTGCGACCAGGCAAGCTCGTCAAGCTGGGTGACCCGGTCCGGTCCCGACCTTCCGATCCGACGGTGCACCAGTTGCGCGCCGCGCTGGACACCCGGCTGCGGGCTCTGCTCGCACACGACCCCGGTACCCGGGTCGGTGAGGATCCAGAAGAACTGCATCAGATGCGGGTTGCCGTGCGCCGGATGCGGGCCACCCTCAAGGCGGCCCGACCTCTGCTGGACCGGGTCTGGGCCGACGACCTGCGTGCCGAACTGGGTTGGCTGGGCCGGGCGTTGGGGCCGGTCAGGGACGCCGACGTGCTCATCGAGCGCCTTCGCGGCCGCGCAGCGGCGTTCGACGACACCAGCCGCCTGGCGGTGGAGACCTTGATCGAAGCGCTGGTGACCGACCGGGAGACCGCTCGCGCCGAGATGCTCGCCGTGCTGGGCAGCCGCCGCTACACCGTCTTGTTGCGCCGGCTGGCAACCGCGGTGTCTCGACCACTGCCCGCATCCAGCGGCCGCCTCGCGGCTCCGTCATTGGTCGAGCTGGTCCGTGCCGAGTACCGCCGCCTGTCCAAGGCGGTGCGGGCCGCCGGGGAGGACCCGCCCGACGAGGTCCTGCATGCCCTGCGTATCCAGGGCAAGCGGCTGCGCTACACCGGCGAGTTGGTCGCCACCTCAGGTCGCAAACGCGAGCGCACACCGGTACGCGAGCTGGTGGAGTCGACGGTGGCGCTGCAGGACGTGCTCGGTGAGCACCAGGACGCCTGCGTGGCGCAACACCGGGTGATGCTGCTGTTGGACGGCCTGGGCGACGTCGGCGACGTCGGCGTGGCCTTCGTCGCCGGTCGGCTGGTCGAACGTGAGGAGATCAGCCGCATGGCGATGCGACAGTCCTGGTCGACCGCTTGGCAGCAGGTGCAACACCGAGCACAATCCCTGCAGCCCACTTCCTGAGCCTGCACCGAATCGACCGGTTAAACCGCGGGCAACATTTTCAGCCGGTGCACCGCGGCAGCGATCCGCTCGTCGGTAGCGGTCAGCGCGAGGCGGACGTGCCGGGCGCCAGTGGGGCCGTAGAACTCGCCGGGGGCGACGAGCACGCCGACCTTCGCCAGCCGGATGACGGTGTCCCAGCACGGCTCACCTGCGGTGCACCACAGGAACAGCCCACCCTGTGACTGCTGCACCCGCAGCCCAGCCCGGTCCAGCGCGGGCCGTAGCAGGTCCCGGCGCCGGGCGTAGCGGTCTCGCTGCTGCGCGACGTGAATGTCGTCGGACAGTGCGGCCAGCATCGCCTGCTGCACCGGCCGGGCGACCATCATCCCGGCGTGTTTGCGCACCGCGAGCAGGGCGGCGACCAGCTCGGGATCACCGGTCACGAAACCGGCCCGGTAACCGGCCAGGTTGGACGACTTCGACAGCGAGTGCACCGCCAGCAGCCCGCGGTGGTCCCCCCCGGACACCTGCGGGTGCAGCACGGAAACCGGCTGCACCTCCCAGCCCAGCGCGAGGTAGCACTCGTCGGAGGCCACCACCGCGCCGATCTCCCGGGCTTGGCGCACCGCGCCGGCCAGCACCCCAACGTGCGCGATGTCGCCGGTGGGATTGCTCGGTGAGTTCAGCCAACGCAGCCGGGTACCAGGCGGGGCGGGCTGCGCGTCAGCAAGCCGTACCGGAGTGGCACCGGCCAGCCGCGCGCCGATCTCGTAGGTGGGATAGGCCAACTCCGGTAGCGCGACGGCATCACCGGGTCCGAGGCCGAGCAATGTGGGCAGCCAGGCCACCAGCTCCTTGGAGCCCATCGTTGGCAGCACCGCCTCCGGCAGCACATCCGTGACCCCGTACCGCCGCGCCAACGCCGCGACGGCGGCCTGGCGCAGCTCGGGCGTGCCATGCGTGGCCGGATAGCCAGGCAGCGCCGACACCGACGCCAGTGCCTCTCGCAGAACCTCGGGAACCGGATCCACCGGGGTGCCGACCGACAGGTCCACGACGCCGCCGGGATACGCGCTCGCCAGGCGGGCGGCGCCAGCGAGGCTATCCCAGGGAAAGTCCGGAAGGTCCAGGCGCGCGGCACCTATGCCTTGCGGGACACCCGCACCCGGGGACCCTCCGCGTATCACTCCTCGTTCTGCGGTGGCAGCTCGGCGACTATCGGCGGGTCATCGTTGACCACACCGACCTTCGACGCGCCACCGGGCGAGCCCAGGTCGGCGAAGAAGTCGGCGTTGGCTTTGGTGTAATCCTTCCACTGCTCCGGAACGTCGTCCTCGTAGTAGATGGCCTCCACCGGGCAGACAGGCTCGCAGGCACCGCAGTCGACGCACTCATCGGGCTGGATGTAGAGCATCCGGGCGCCCTCGTAGATGCAGTCCACCGGACATTCTTCGATGCACGATCTGTCCATGACATCCACGCACGGCTCTGCGATCACATATGTCACGGGGTTTCTCCTGCTCCTCACTCACGGTACCCGCACCGGGGCGTCTACCTGCACAGTATCTCCGCCTACCCGGGCGTTCACCAACGACCCCGCTCACGAGCGGGCGAATTCGCGACCCAGCAGGAAAGCGGCTGGGAACAAACCGGCGGCCAGCAGCAGCGCGGGGCGCCACCAGTCGGGAAGTAGCACGTCACCGCCCGGTCCTCCGAGGCCCAGGACTCCGAGCGTGAGCACCCAGACCACCAGCGGTACCGCGGCGACCACACGGGGGCCACCCAGCTCCGCCGCGATGCGCACCAACCATGGGGTAGTCAGCGCAGCGAGCAGGATCGTGATCGGCAGCGCCACCGTACCCACCCGTAGCGGGAGGTACAGCAGCTCCACCACGGCCAGCGCGAACGCATCGAATACCAGCACCACCAGGGTTATTCGCGCGATCATGGTCACTGACTCATCCGCTCGGCGCGGGTAAGTCGCCGAAGAGGTCATCGCGCGAGCCGGCGGCCGGGCCGTGCGCGAGGGTGAAGTATTCGGTGTCGGACACCGGCCGGGCCACCCCGTCGGACAGTGCGAACGCGGCGTGGGGTCCCGCGGTCCAGACCGTGATCTGGGTGGCGTGGGCGCGCATCGCGGCGAGCACCGCGCCGCGATGCGCGCTGACGTCCAACGAGGTGGTCACCTCGTTGGACGTCACCCCGGGCAGCCCGTCGGATCCGGGCAGCGGGAAGGGCAGCCCGGGCATCCCGCGCAGTGCGCCGATCCCGTCAGCCACCGCTGAGACCGGCCGCACCGCCCAGAACACCCGGGCCACCCTCGGGATCCGCAGTGCCGCGGCCATCGTCACCTGGTGGGCCCGGATGTGATCGGGGTGCCCGTAGCCACCGTCCGGGCCGTAGCTCACCACGACCTGGGGACGAACCTGTTCGAGCACCTCGACCAGCGCATCGACCTGCTCATCGAGCGGCCCGGCGGTGAACGCCCGCGGGTGCAGGTCCGCCGGCGCGCTGGCCCTGGCGCCGGGCTGTGCGACCATGCCGGAGTCGCGCCACCGGCCGATCCCACCGAGGAACTGCTGGTCGGTGACGCCGAGCAGGGCGCAGGCTGCGTGCAGCTCGGCCACCCGGTAGCCCCCGAGCTGGTCAGCGCCATCGGCGGCCAGGCCCCGCAACTCGTCGGTGATCACCTCACCCTGCTCACCGAGCGTGCAGGTCACCACAGTCACCGCGACCCCAGCCGCGGCATATCGCGCGATCGTCCCCCCAGTCCACAACGTCTCGTCATCCGGATGCGCATGCACCACCAGGAGCCGTCGCGGCGCGCTCATCTCCCCTCCGGCCCCCGCGTTGAGCGGGCTGAGCGGGGTAAATCGTCGCCGGTAACCACGCTGAGCCCGCTCAATGCGGGAGAACGCGAGAGTTCGGTGTGGTGGCAGGCGCTGCGGTGGGTTTGGGTGTGATCGATAAGGGCTGGGATCTCGGTGGTGCAGCGGTGGCGTTGGGGGTCGCTGAGGTGCTCGGCGAACAGCGGGCAGCGGGTCCGGAACCGGCAGCCCGATGGCGGATCCGCCGGGTTGCCCACGTCGCCGGTGAGGATGATCCGCTCCCGGGCGCGCTCCTTGCGCGGGTCAGGCAGCGGGATCGCCGAGATCAGGGCCTGAGTGTAGGGATGTGCCGGCGCGCTGAACAGCTCGTCGGACGTCGCGATCTCCACAATGCGACCCAGGTACATCACGGCGATCCGATCGGCGATGTGGCGCACCACCGACAGGTCGTGGGACACGAAGAGGTAGGACAGCCCGAGTTGCGCCTGCAGGTCCGCCAGCAGGTTGAGCACACCGGCCTGGATGGAGACGTCCAACGCGGACACCGGCTCGTCCAGGACGAGGACCTTCGGGCGCAGCGCCAGCGCCCGGGCGATGCCGATCCGCTGGCGCTGGCCGCCGGAGAACTCGTGCGGGTACCGGTTGCCGTGCTCGGGCCGCAGACCGACCAGCCCGAGCAGCTCGCGCACGTCTGCCCGTCCCGAAGAATCGTAAAGACCGTGGATACGCAGCGGCTCAGCGATGATCTCGTTCACCGGCAGTCGCGGATCGAGCGCGGCGTACGGGTCCTGGAAGACGATCTGCAACTCGCGCCGCAGCCGTTGCATCGCCTTGCGGGACAGCTGGGTCAGCTCGGTGCCCTGGTAGTGAACGTGGCCTGCGGTCGCTGGCTGCAGGTTCAGCAGCACCCGTGCCGTGGTGGTCTTGCCGCAGCCGGACTCGCCGACCAGCCCCAGTGTCTCCCGCGGGTAGAGGTCGAATGACACGTCGCAGACGGCATGCACCTCGCCGGCCCGGCGGCGAGCCAGCCCGCGGCCACGGGCCGGGAAGTGCTTGACCAGATTGCGCACCTCCAGCACCGGCTGCTGGGTCCCATGGGGGCGCGGGATCCCATTAGGGTGCGGGATCACAGTGGGGTGTCCTGGGAGATCGGGCGGAACAGGTCCCCGGGCGCGACGCCGACCAGCTGGTCACTGAAGTGGCACGCCGACAGATGCCCGCCGGTGCCGGTCGCCACCAGCGGGGGTTCATCGGCCTCGCAGACCGGCGCGGCCAGTGGGCAGCGAGGAGCGAACGGGCATCCGGGCGGCAGGTGCAGCGCCGACGGGGGTGCGCCGCTGATCGGGTGCAACCGCTGCCTGCGCAGATCCAGCCGGGGCTGGCTGCCCAGCAGACCCAGCGTGTAGGGCATCTGCGGAGCGTAGAAGATCTCCTCGACGGTGCCCGCTTCGACGACCCGGCCGGCGTACATCACCAGCACCCGGTCCGCCTGCCCGGCGATCACGCCGAGATCGTGGGTGATGAGCAGCATCGCCGCGCCGGTCTGCACCCTTGCGGTGTGCAGCGCCTCCAGGATCTGTGCCTGCACCGTCACGTCCAGCGCGGTGGTCGGTTCGTCGGCAATGATCACCTCCGGGCCGTTGGCCATCGCGATCGCGATCACCACCCGTTGGCGCATCCCACCGGAGAGCTCATGCGGGTAGTTGTTCATCCGTTCGGACGGGTTGGGGATGCTGACCACTCCGAGCAGCCGCTGCGCCTGGCTGCGCGCCGCGTCGCGGGTGATGTCATGGTGCGCCCGGATCGCCTCGACGATCTGGTATCCGATCGGGTAGACGGGGTTGAGCGAGGTCATCGGATCCTGGAAGATCATCGCGATGCTCTGGCCACGGACCCGGCTGAGCTCTTTGTCCGATGCGCCGAGTAACTCCGTATCACCCAACCGCACCGACCCGGCCACCTGCGACGATCCGGTCAGCAGACCCATCATGGCCAGTGACGTCACCGACTTGCCCGAGCCCGACTCACCGACGATGCCCAGCACCTCACCGCGACTGAGCTGGAAGCTCACCCCGCGCACGGCCGGTACCCGGCCCTCGTCGGTGCGGAACTCCACCCGCAGATCCGCGACCTCGAGCACGGGAGTCATCTGCGCACCCTCGTCTGCTGGGGATCCAGCGCGTCGCGTAGCCCGTCGCCGATGAAGTTGATCGTCAACGCGATCAGGATGATGAACAGGCCCGGGAAGAAGAACAGCCAGGGTCGGGTGTCCACCGCTGTCTGCGCGTCGCTGACCAGCAGCCCCAGTGAGGTGTCCGGCGGCCGCACTCCGAAGCCGAGATAGGACAGCGCCGTCTCCAGCAGGATCGCGATGGCCACCAGCACGGTGGCGTTGACGATGATCGAGCCGAACGCGTTGGGTACCAGATGCCGGAAGATGATCCTGGCGTCACCCGCACCGATGGCTCTGGCGGCCTCCACGAACTCCTTCTCGCGCAACGACAGCACCACGCCGCGGGCGACCCGGGCGACGTAGGCCCAGTACAGCCCGGCGATCACCGCGGCGATCAACCACCAGCTACCCCCGACGTTGTGCCCGAGCACCGCTGCGACGGCGAGGAAGGGCAGCGTGAGGACCAGATCGGCGATCCGCATCATCACGGTGTCCAGCCGGCCCCCGTAGTAACCCGCGGTGGCGCCCCAGACGGTTCCGACGACGGTGGCCACGAGCGCGCCCAGCACCGCGATCCCGATCGAGATCTGGGTGCCGCGCAGCACCTGGGCGAAGGTGTCGTGCCCGGCGGCGTCGGTGCCGAACGGGTGGTCCCACGACGGGGGCACCGACTCGTCGGAGGTGAGGTCGACGACGGAGTACTTCCACAACCAGCCACCGACGAAGGCCAGCAACACCAGCGCCAGCAGCACGGCCAGACTCACCACAGCCAGCCGGTGGCGCCGGAAGCGGCGGGCCACCAGCTGAGCCTGGCTGCGCTGAGTGACAGCGAGTTCCCGGTCAGGCATAACGGATCCTGGGGTCGAGCACGGCGTAGAGCAGATCCGCCGCCAGGTTGAACGCGATGATGAAGGTCGCCGCGATCAGCAACCACCCCGCGACGGCATAGGCGTCGTCGTGCCGGATCGACTCGAGCAGGAAGCTGCCCGCCCCGCGCCACTGGTAGACGTTCTCGGTGACGATGGCCCCGGAGATGATCGCGCCGAGGTCCAGTGCGGTCACCGTCACCAGCGGGATCAGCGCGGTGCGCAGGGCGTGGCGGGTCAGCACCGTGCCACTGCGGAGCCCCTTGGCCCGGGCCAAGCGGACGTAGTCGGTGTTGAGTACCTCGAGCATGGACGCCCGCTGAAATCGGCTCCAGGCCGCGAAGGACAGCAGCGCCAGCGAGATCGTGGGCAAGATCATATGACCCACGACGTCGGCGATCGACGCCCAGGTACCGCCCTCGATGTACACCGAGCTGTCACCGATGGTGAACAGCACCTGGTTACCGACGGTGTCATTGAAACTGATGCCGGCTTCCTTGAGCAGGATCGCGAACCAGAACGAGGGCATGGCCAGAAACAGGAACCCGAAGAAGGTGAACGTGTAGTCGGTCGCGGAGTACTGCTTGACTGCGCTGACCACCCCGACGAGTACGGCGAGCACCAGCGCCAGCAGCATCGCCACCCCGATGAGCCGGAAGGTGACCAGGAATCGATGTGCCAGCTCGGGGCCGATCACCTGGGTGGACTGCACCGACGGGCCGAAGTCGCCGTGGAGCACCCCGGTGATCCAGTGCCAGTAGCGGGCCAGCACCGGCTCGTCAAGATGCAGCCGATGGGCCTCCAGGGCCAGGGTGCGCGGCGGTGGCGGCGGGTTGCGGGTCTTGAGCTCGGACAGCGGGTCGCCGGACAGCGACACCATCACGAAGACCACGAACGTCGCGATGACCAGAATCGGCACCGAGACGAGCATCCGGCGGACGGCATAGGCGAGCATCGAGGTCTTCCTGCTGCAGGGGGTCCACTCCGGCCGGCTGCGCACGTGGTGCCGCCAGCGGCCGTAGCCTACGTCGACCCACCGTGGCGGTCAGGTAAGACACCCGGTGCGTAGTTCGTCGCCTCCGCCGGTGCCCGATCCCAGGCCAGCTCAGCTGGTCTACGAGCACCGCGCTGCCGACGGTGCGGACGCCGGGTGCGCGCGGCCGGGATTGGCGCGGGACCGCATCCGGGCGGCGACGGTGAGGACCGCCCAGACCACCTTTCCCTGGGGAGATCGGGATGCGGTTCCCCATCGCCGGCTGAGCTTGTCGACAAGCACCAGGCCGCGACCGCCAGCGGCGCGCAGGCCCGGCACGCGCAGCAGGGGTGGGCGTGGGTCCGCATCAGCCACCGCGATAGTGAGCAGGTCGCTGCGCAGCTCCAAGCGCAGCCAGCCCGCCGAACGCGCGTGGGACACCATATTGTCGGTCAGCTCCGAGGCAACCACCTCGGCGGCGGGGACCATCCCAGGGACACCCCACTCGTGGCACGCCTTGCCGACCAGCTGCCTGGCCAGCCGCGCGCTAGCCAGGTCGCATGGCAGCTCCGTCTGGCACCGGCGACGGGCTGGTGCAGCGTTGAGCCCGTCCAACGCCTCGCTGACACTGGGATAGGTCGGGACGAACCGCGGGGCGGCGCTGACCTCGAGCAGAGCGCGTAGCGGTGGTCGTGCCGCGGCCAGCACCAGCGCCACACCGGGCCAGTCGCTGATGCGGTCACGCACGGTCGGAAACACCGTCAGCAACGACGCGATGGCCGCCCGCATGCCGGCCAGGTCCACCACGATCGCCGCGGGTTCCTCGGCTGCGTACTTGACCAGGCCATCTCGCAACCGCTCGTAGGTTTCTGGGATCAGCTCTCCCACTGGCCGCACTACCAGGGTGCGACCTCGCAGGTGCGCCTCGAGGACAAGAGTGGCGGTCATGTCACGATGTGGGTTCCGACGACACCCACGCCATGATCTGTGCCACCGGACCGACTCACCATTTGACTCACCCCAATCATCGACACTGGCGTACCCGCTTTCGGTTCGGATCCGCCCTAAACTGTGCGCGGTGTTGAGTAGCCCGCTCGGCGGGCGCCTATGTCTGCCATCCGGTGGCGTGTGTATGACTTCCGCAACCTCCCGCTGGCCTGGCGAAGCTCGTCGAGCACGAATAGTCCCGTCACGAGTGAATCAGGTTTCGGCGTGGGACACGAACCGGCTATTCGGGTGAAGATGACGCGGGGTGACTCCCGGCGGCTCGCGTTATATCCTGCGGAGTGTGAGCAGTCTCGTGGATCTCCAGATGGTCGAGCACGGTCCCGATGCACGCGTCGTCACCGTGATCGGCGAGGTGGACGCGCTGACCGCGCCGGAACTGGATCACTTTCTGACCGCTCAGTTGGCCGTTGCCCGACTCGTTGTGGTGAATCTTGACGGTGTGCGGTTCCTGGCATCCACCGGGCTGCGCGTGCTGTTGGAGGTCAACGAACTCGCGGCGCAACAAGATCGTCACCTGCGATTTGTGTGCAACTCCCCGGCCGCCAACCTGACACTTGAGACCACCGGACTGCGGGAGCACTTCACCTTCGCCGACACCGTGCCAGACGCTCTGAACCCGATCGCGTGATCAACCCGCTGCGCGGAAGCCCCACTGCGCAACGTTGTACGGCGGGCCGTCCAGCGACGAGTTGTTGCGCACGTTGGCAATATTGTCGTACAGCGCGATGAACGTGGGCTTCTGGTACAGCGGCAGTACGTAGGCATCCTTGGTCAGCCGCCGGTCCGCCGCGTTGAGCGTTTCCTTGGCGGCCGTTTCGTCGGTCTGGCTGCCGGCTGCGGCGATCAGGCGATCGACATCCGGATTGCTGTAGTGACCGAAGTTGTTGCCCTGCCCGGTGCCCCAGATCTGCACCGCGTTGGCATAAGGGAACGGAGAGGCGACCCAGGCGAATACGATGATGTCGTAGTCTCCCCTGGACGTCGTGACACCGAGGTCGTCGGTCGGCACCACCTGCACGGTGACCCCCAGCGGCTTGACCATCTGGGCGAACAGTTCACACTCGACTTGGCGGACCTGGTTTCCGATGGTGTAACGAATCCGCAGCGGCGGTACCGGCAGCCCGATCGGTGTCTTGAGTTGGCCACCGTCGATCCGGTAGCCGGCGCCGACGAGGATTTGCCTGGCCTTCGCCAGGTTGCCAGAGCCCTGACCGGACTCGCTGACCACGTCCTCGTAGCCGCTCTGCTGTGGAACGAAGTTGTGGCTGTTCAGCGGTTTGATCTTGTTGGTGAACTGTCCCACGGTCTTATCGATGATGGCCTGCCGATCGACCGCGGTGAACAGGGCGGTGCGCAGCGCCGGGTCACTGAGGTAGGCGTTCTGCAAGTTGAAGTCGAAGTGCTCCCAGGTCAAGCCGAGCCCGACGAAGGACGAGACGCCCGGGATCCTGCGTACCTGCGTCACAAGATCCACCTGCGGCTGCGGGTAGATCACCTGGACCTCATGGTTCTGCAGCGCCGTGGGCTCCTGGTTGGCATCGGTGATGATCCGGTAGATCAGCCGGTCGAGCTTCGGGCGGGTCCCCTGCCACTTGGGGTTGGGCACCAGGGTGACCGACTCGTTGTTCTTGAAGTTGTCGATCTGGTAAGGGCCACCGGAGTAGGTGGGCACGTTTGCCCCGAACCAGCTGAACGACGCGGCCAGTCCCTGCGGGGTCGTGGTATTACCGTGTTGTGCGGCGATGTGCGCCGGGTAGATCGGCGAGCCGCCACTCCACAGGTTCTTCCAGTCGGTGAACGGCTTGGTCAGCGTCACCGTCACCGTTTTGCCGTTGTCGGCGCCGACGACCGATTTGACCTGGTCATACCCGCCGGTGGTGAACACTGGGCAGCCCGGGCAGTCGCGCCCGTTCTGGAGCCTCCAGTTGTAGATGAAGTCGTCCGCGGTGATCGGCGTCCCGTCCGACCACGTCGCGTTGGGCTTGATCTTGTAGACGATCGTCTCCGGGAAGGAGTTGGTCACCTTCGCCGAGTCGAGCAGATCGTTGTTCATCGTCGCGGTGAGGTCCGGCTGGGTGCCGAAGGTGTAGGGCAACACGGCCTTGAGGACCTCGCTGTTGTCGAACACGTTGCCCTCATTGGACAGCAGGTTCCAGTTCGCGATGTTCTTTTCGATCACGTAGGTAAGCTGGCCGCCTTGCCGCAGCTGACCGGGCGCTGCCGAGTTGCAGGTGTTCGGGTTCGCCTCGCATGCTGCGAAGGCGGACCCGGTCTGGCGCTGACCTGGCCGCCCCGTCGCACCGCCACCACCACACGCCGCCAACGCCACCGTGGCGCCCGCGACGAGCGCGACCACGCGCCGCATCTTTGATCTCCTCATGGGCCCCATGGGCTGGTGACAGTACGCCCACCAGTTGCCTCGCTGCGTCATCGGTAAGCATCCCTGCGGTCCGGTCCGCTCGGGCGAACCGCACTGATCGCTACCGTCGCACTCTGATGGGGCCTCCCAGGCAACGATCCCAGCTAACGATGATCCGCCACCCAGGGCCGATCAGCGGCGGAGTGGGTTGGTGAGGGGTCGGCGGTCGGGGTCGATGATCTCTGGGGGTCGGAATTCGACGTGTCCGCCGTGGATGGTGATGTCCCAGCCCTGGCGGTGCACCTGCTGATGGTGGGCGGGGCACAGCAGGCAGCAGTTTCCTACTGTGGTCGCACCGAGATCGATCCAGTGTCGCACGTGGTGCGCGGCGCACAGTCGCGGTGGCCGGTTGCAGCCGGGGAAGCTGCACCCGCGGTCTCGGGCGATCAGCGCGCGGCGGATGCCCAGCGGCACGGTCCGCATCGCGCGGCCGACGTCGAGTGGTTCGGAGTCGCTACCCAGGACCACCGGGATGAGTTTGCAGTCACAGGCCAGGCGGCGGGCGTC
>QHBZ01000364.1:0-311 GCA_003244055.1 Pseudonocardiales bacterium
GGCGGCGCCGGTGTGCGCTGTGGAGGGGTCTGGTTTAGAGCAGGTTGAGGTTGTCGTCGCTGAGGACGTGGTCGACGTTGACCAGGCCGTGCTGGTGGACCTGGCTCTGGTCGATCTGTGAGTGCTCGTTGCCGGAGCCGTTGTAGGAGTCGGTCACGGAGTTGTCCGGGTGGTTGTTGATGTGCACCGAGTCGTCGTGGTTTTCGATGTCGGTGACCTTTTCGGTGTTGTGCGAGCCGATCTCGGTGCGGGAGTTGTCGATGTGGCGGGAGTTGTCGACCTCGCTGCCGTTGGTGGCGACGTTGCTGTTG
>QHBZ01000364.1:345-15765 GCA_003244055.1 Pseudonocardiales bacterium
GGTGCTGTTGAACGAGTGGCTGATGGAGTGGTCGTCGTGGGTTTCGGTGTTGCCGACCTTGTTGTTGTCGCCGACGAGGTTGTCGTTGCCGTTGGCGACGTTGCCGTTGATGTCGTTCCCGGCGGCGACGGAGTGGTCGGTGGCGGTGACGGAGTTGTCGTCGAAGCGCTGGGACAGGTCGCCCTTGTTCCAGATGTTCTGGTTGATTGACTTGTCGATCGCGGTGTCGTGGCTGTCGGTGTAGGAGTAGTTGTTGGTGATGTACTCCAGCTGGCGCACCGCGTCGACGTGGGAGTTCTCGTGGTGGCCCTCGGGCCGGTAGTCGTCGCCGCGGTGGTCGTCGCCCCGGTTGCTTTCGGGTCGGTAGTAGTCGCTGTCGTGGTGGGCGCCGTTGCCCAGGTTGTATTCCCGGTCGCCGGTGAAGGTCACCGGGTGGTATTCCGAGACGTAGGACATCGCGTCGGAGACGTCTTCGCTGCAGACGTTGCTCAGCCCGGCGTCGGCCAGGGCCTTGTCGGGGTTGGTGACGAACGCGGTCTTGGCGTCGTCGTTGCGCATCAGGTTGAGGATGAAGTCCAGCAGGCTCTGGGTGACGTTCATCGGGGGCTCCTTGAGGAGGGGCCAGGCGGGCTGCCCGGCGGTGTGCGGCCAAAGCTATGACCCCGGGCCGGGGTCGGTCATCGGGGATCGCACCGGGTTGTCACCGACCCGCATTAGGGGATTGACAACCCCGCAAGTTAGGGGATCCGGGCGCCACAACAGCGCTACCCGGGCGCCCGGATGATCGAGAGCGCTCTGGGCTCGCAATCCCTGCACTTCGAACGGGTCTGCGAGGCTGGTCGCATGATCTCGATCGACGACTTCCTGTACTACGTAGATGATGCGCTCGACGGCATGGCGCGGATCGTCAGCGATCTTGGTGACGACCTGGCCAATCGCCGACCCGACCTGCCGGGCGCGAACTCGCCGTTCGCGATCCTCACCCACCGTCTGGGCGTGATGGAATACTGGGGCGGCGAGGTTGTCGCTGGTCGCAGCATTGTGCGCGATCGGCCGGCCGAATTCCGGGCCACCGGCGGCGTCGCTGAACTCACCGATCGCGTGGAGCGAGCCCGCCAGCAGCTGCGCGCCGACGTCGTCGCGCTCAACCCGTTCGGGCCGCCGCGCAGTTCTCCGCACGACATGGATGCCACGCTGCGCTGGCTCGCACCCAGGGCGGCGCCTTGCTGCACATCTACGAGGAGCTCGCCCAACATCGCGGTCAGCTGGAGATCACGCGAGATGTCCTGCGAACCTCATGGGCACAGTTCGGCTGAGGCGGCTGTGATCGGCCAGAAGACCTTGCCGTTTCGGTGGGCGCTACCGGCGCGTGCCGGGTCTGCCTTGAAGGCCAACCTCAGGTAGCGCGCTGCTGGACGTTGAGTTCGGTGAGTCGGGATTGGTGGTGATCTTTCGTTCCGCTCAGCGTGGTGATCCACACCAGCAGGTATCGCGTGGGTGGCCCGGCCCGCAGGGGGATCCGGGTGCTGCCGGCACCGAGGGTGGCGGTGCCGATCAGGGTCGTCTGCTCCAGTCGCGCATTCGGCGATGTCGCGGTGCGAATCTCAAGCACGGTGCCCTGACTCGGCGACACCACGGTCACCGAGGCCACCGCGGTGGGCGCCTGGAAGCTCAGCATCACGCCGAGCCCCTTCTTGTAGGCGGGGAACTGCTGGAAGTACGAATCGGTGGACCACCCGGTGCCCGGATTGCCGTCGAGCAGCCTGCTGACGTCCTTCTGGTGGTCCGGGCTGCCGAGTCCGGACGGGTCATAGACCGACAAGGTCTTGACTCCGACCGGCGTAGCCGACGCGGGCAGCACCGCCGGCTTGGCGGGCGCGCTGGGTGGCGGGTTGCTGGCGATGACCAGCGGCGCGCCGCCGGTGTCGGTGAACACCGAGACCACCTGCATGCCGGCGTATCCGAGAATCAGCAGGGTTGCGGTGCCCAGCACCGCCATCGACGCACCCAGCTTGATCCGGCGTCGGTGTTGCGCCCGGCGCGGATCGTTCGGGCGCCGGGTGCCGCCACCCCGGCCGCCTGCCGAGAAGAGGTCCTCGTCACCGGTCACGGTGTGGAACTCGAGCACCTGCCGCACGGCAGACCCGGTGTGCACCCCGCCGCCGGTACCCGGGCCGGCGATGCAGCGCAGCGCCAGGGTGGACAGTTCCACTGGCACCTCGGGCCGCAGGGTCGTCGGACTGATCGGCAAGCGGTCCGTTCCCAGCGGTGCCGGCGGCAGGCCAGGTGGCCCGTCCGGCAGCGGCCAGTACCCGGTGAGCAGCAGGTACAGCATCGCGCCCAGGCCGCGGATATCGTCCCGGGATCCGCTCGATGTGGGCGGACCGGGAAAGGCCATCCGGGCCTGCCGGTCGGTGGTTACCCGGATCCGGTCCGGGTGATCGCAGCCGAGGACCAGACCGGCGCTGTGGGCCGCGTCGACGGCACCAGCCAAGGACACAAGCACGCCGGCCGCCACCGGCGGGGGCAGTGGACCGCCGTCCAGAAGGTCGACCAGAGCACAACCTGGCGTCCATTCGGCGACGATTACCGCGACGGTCGGTTCGTTCGGGCCGTCACCGAGCACCGGTTCCAGCACATCGAGCATCCGTGCGGCGCCCGCTGTGTCCAGACGAGCCGAGCGCAACCCCCGCGCGACGGCGGTGCGGATCAGCGTCAGCTCCGCGGGGTGCTGTGGCGTTGCGATGAACAAGGTCAGCGCCACGTCACGGTCCAGCATCAGGTCGCGGCCCTGCCACAGGCGGGCGGCGCAGCGGTCGTCGCGACCGAATTCGGACAACAACCGGTAACGACCCCGGCCGAAAACGGTCCCGGGAGTCGGCCAGGCGAGATGGGACCGGAATGGCCCTGTCCCTGCCGACTCACTCACGGTGATACCACTTCCTGGCCTGTTCGCCGGCAGCGCGGCCGCTCAGGACATCTCGGCCCTTCGGGACACCTCGGGCCCTTTCGGGACACCTCGGCTTTAGGGAACATTGTCAGGCCTACGGCTCCCGAGGGCTAGTCGATTGGGTATCGCCGGCCGAGCCGGAAAATCGGGTATCGCCGGTCGAGCCGGCAATCGGGCGCAGCCGCGCGAAGACCGGGGAGCGGAGCACATCGGTGAGTTCCGGCGTCCGCAGGACGAGCAGAGCGCCGCCCATCACGACGCCGACGATCACTGTCGTGAGCACCAAGTCGAGCCAAGCGCCGCCCAGGCCGGTGAAGTCGGTCAGGGAGCGCAGCACCAGTACCGCACCCACCGCTGGCACCGCGCTCAACAGGCAGTTACGCAGGGTGAGAAGGGTGCGTTTAGTCTCAACCCGGCCGAGTCGCCGGCGCAGCCAGATCTGCCCGACCATGGCGCCCACCACGCACGACAGCGAGTTGGCCGCAGTGAGCCCGAGGACCACGTCTGCGTCATCGAGGAACACCGGGCAGGCCAGCAGCAGTGGCAGCTTCACGGCCACCATCACTGCGTTGATCATTGTCGGGGTGCGGGCGTCGGCCATCGAATAGAACACCCTCAGCTGCAGCATCGTCACCGCGTACGGCAGCAGGCCGAAGGCGGAAACGGCCAGCGCGGTACCGAGCCGCTCGGCATTGCTGCCCGCCTTGCCCAGCGAGAACAACGCGACGCCGATCTGCCCGCCGGCGAGGGTGAACACCACGGTGATCGGCACCAGTGCCACGATGAGGTAGCGGCTGGCCGCTGACAGGTGCTCGACCAGTCCCCGCCAGTCAGCGTCGGCCGCGGCCCGGCTCATTCGCGGCATGATCGCTGTGAGCAGGGAGTAGCCGAGTACTCCATAGGGCAGTTGCAGGAGCAGCCATACCAGGCTGTAGATCACTACGCCGCCCGGATCGCCTTGGGCAGCCGAGCGGGTGGTGACCACGAACCCGAGCTGGCCGACGAGCACGTAGAGCACGAACCAGGCCGCCATCCCGCACGCCTGGGTGAGCCGGGAGTCCCATCCCCATCGCCAGCCGAAGTGAAAGCCGGCCCGGCGCAACCCGGGGATCTGCACCAGCGCTTGCGCGACAATGCCGGCGGTCGTGCCCAGGCCCAATACCAGCAACTTCGGGTCACTGAGCCGGGCTGGGTTGACGCTGATCTCCCCCGGAACGAGGACGTAGATCCCCAGCGACACCAGCACTATGACGTTGTTGAGTACCGGCGCCCAGGCCGGCGGGCCGAAGCTGCTGCGGGAGTTGAGAATTGCTCCGAACAGCCCGGACAGGGAGTAGAAGATGATCTGCGGTAGCAGCAGGTAGCCGAACATGGTGGTCAGCTGCCGGTTGGCGTCCTCGCCGTCGCCCAGGAACAACGCGGCGAGCAACGGTGCCGCGACGATGGCGAGGACGCTGGCCGCACCGAGCGCCACGCAGGCGACGGTGACCAGCCGCTGCACGTAGGCCTCGCCCTGGTCGCCGTCCTCTCTCGCCGCGCGCACCAGCAACGGCACGACCACGCTGCTCAGCACCCCACCGAGAAGGATCTCGTAGAGCATCGTCGGTAGCGTGTTGGAGACGGTGTAGGAGTCGCTGACCACGCCCAGTCCCAGCACGGCGGCGAGCGCGAGCTGGCGGAGGAACCCAGTGATCCGGCTGACCAGGGTCGCCACCGCCATCGTGCGAGTGGCCGAGGCCAGCGAGTGCGTCCGGTCATCGTCGGACCGCTGGTCGGGCCGGTCGTCGCTCGATGGTTGCGGGTCACCCGGCTGGCCCTCGGACCACTGTTGCGTGCGGTTCGCGGTATCCAACGTCACCCGACTTCCCGTCTTCTGCGTGCCCGGCGCACGAACCTGCGGGCCACCAGCAGGACCAGCGCGGCCCCGGCGCCCGCGGTGAGCGCGACTGTAACCCTGCTGAACGCGGCGGAGCGCAGCCGCAGGGTGCTCGGTTCACCCAGCGAGGTGCCGCCCGGGGTGCTCAGCCGGGCATCGACGCTGAACTGACCGGCCCGGTTGACCTTCGCTGGGATGACAAGCTGCCGGGTACTGTGCGCTGGCACCAGCTGCAGCCCGACCTCCCCCGCGCGCAGCCCGGCGGTCTCCGACAGGCTCAACTCAACCTGCATCCCGACCGGCAGCTCATTACTCACGGTGATCAGCAGTGGGGAGTCCGAGGCCGCCAGGCTGTACGGCCCGGGCGGCGGAACGATCCGCACCGACCCCCGTAGCTCGTCGAGCCGGCTGGTCTGCTCCCCGGTGACCAGCGCCGCCTGGCTGGGCAGCCCGCGCCAGGCCGCGGACACGCCGCGAAGCAGCCCGAGCCGCAGCGGGTCGAGCAGGGTGGCCGGCCTGAGGTTCGTGGCGGGATCCAGGACGGTGGCTACCTGCAGGTCACGCAGGACGTCGCGATCCCGCTGGACCTCCGCGGTGACCGGCGGGGGGATCTCCTGGGCGACTTCCTTCGGCGGGTACGTCACCGCAACGGTGGCACCGGTGGGACGGGTGCCGGCCAGCGTCGACAACTCGCGGGGGGTGACGAAACCGGCGGCCAGTAGTTGCCGGGCAGCGGTCAACAGCGCGGTGGCCTCTGTGCCGCGGGCCTGCCAGCGGCGTGGCGGAGCCAGCACGACGGGCCGGCCGGCCGCGGCGCGATATGCCAGCGTGCCGATCCCATCCTGCGCGGACAGCGGGCTTGGGGTCCCCAGCGCGCTGGCCAACAGCGGGTCGACGAGCAGACCGACGGGGTTGGCACCGCGGCTGCTCGGTGTGGCGACGCCCGGGTTGGTAGTACCTGAGAGGTTGGTGCCACCCTGGTTGGTGGTACTTGAAGAGCCACCTACCAGGCTTACGACGTCGGCTGGGGCCGGTGCGGCGCCTGGTGGCTCGATGATTCCGCGAGGGTCCAGCAGCACGGCGTGGGTCTGGAGTGCGGTGAGGTCGGCCAGCGTTCGCTCATCGAGCATCTGGTCGGCCGGCCAGCTCACCCCGGTCAGTGGCTGCACCCCGAGCAGGTCACCCGCCAGCCGCGCGCCGGTGCTGGTGGCCAGCGCCTCCAGATCGGTCAGGCCGGCCCGGGACAGGGCTACCAGGTCGGCGTCAGCGTAGGGCAGGGGCAGCACGCAGCGACCTTGAACGGCGACGCGCAGCCGATCAAGCCAGGACCGTGCATCCCGCGCACCGGTGCCCTCGCTGACTCCCCCCGGGTGGGACACCAGGTAGCCGTGGCTCATCCCGTCGAGAGTCTCCAACAGCAGCGGGTCCACCGCCACGCACACGGCCGCACCCAACGGTGACCCTGGCGGCACCGCCTGTTCCAGCGCGCCGACCAAACCGTCCAGCCGCCCACCCGGAGCGACATCGGCGGCCAGCGGATCCGTTCCGGCGCGGTCACTGTGAATCAGAATCGGCTGGCCAGGCTCGCTCGGGATCCGCTCGGGCGTGGCGGCCAGCGGCCACAGCACGGTCAGCGGTGCCGGCTGCGTGGGCTGGGCAAGTACCGGGCCGGGTGGTCTACCGGGGCTCTCGGGGGGGATCCCGAGCACCGGTAACAGCAGTGGGACCGACGCCAACCGCGCGACGCCGCCGAGGTCCGGCATCCCGTTGAGGTTGACGAGCACCGGGTACACGCCCGGTTCGGTGATCTGCAGCGACTCCAGGTCCGTCCCGCCGCGCAGCGGTACCTCCAGGGTGAACGGGCTGCCCTGCCCGGGGGCGAGGTCGGCCGGCAGTGGCTGGAATCGGGTGACGTGCGGCGCATCGGCGAGTCCTGCCAGCGCCCGCGCGGCCGCGCCGTCGGAGTTCACCGCTTCGTCGCGTTGTAATCGGACCGCGAGTTTGGTGATCGGTCGGTCTCCGATGTTGACGACACTGCCGGTCACCTGGAGCGTCGGTGCGCTGGTGGCGGTGACCATCCGAGGGGACAGACTCGACAGCTCAAGCCGAGCCAGCACGTTCGGACGGTCCGGTTGCCTGACTGCGACTTGCGGGATTGGGGCCTGCGCGGTGGTGGCTTGCGCCGCCGCGACGCCGGGACCCAGCAAAATCAGCACCGTCAATCCCAGCAGCGCCACCAGGACGGCTGCGGCGCCACGAGTACTCCGGTATCTCATACCGGAGTACTCATCCGCGGGCTCCTCACGCGGAGTCAGCGAGCATCGTGGTGGCGCGCTGAACGAGGCGGCGCTCGTCGGCGTAGGCTAATCGTGCCGGCAGATCCTCCAGCGGCACCCAGGCCACCTCGGTGACCTCGACGTCAGCGTCGGACAGCTCCCCGCCCACCGCGCGCAGCAGGAAGTGGTGCACCGTCTTGTGCACCCGGCGATCCTCGGCGACGAACCAATAGTCGATGCTGCCCAAGACGGCCACAACCGCGCTGTCAATGCCGGTCTCCTCGGCAACCTCACGCACGGCGGCCTGCTCCACGGTCTCGCCGTCCTCGACGTGGCCCTTCGGTAGCGACCACAGCAGCCGGCCGCGCCGGTCCAGCCGGCCGATCACGGCTGCTCGCCCGGTGTCGGTGTCCACCACCAGCCCACCCGCTGAGGTCTCCGCCACGGTGCGCATCCGACCGGAGCGCCCTTTGCCACTGCCCTGGACAGGTGCCTTGCGCGCGTCGGAGTCTGGGCTGGACCGGCCGGACTTGCTGGAGCGTGCAGGCATGGCGCCGATGGTATCGGCGTCGCCGACCTGCCCCTGGGTCAGCGTCATAGCAGAGGAGTTACGCTCGCTCCTCGTGTCGCCCTCACCTTCCGCGCTCGGAAATCGCGTCCCGGCTACGAGCCGCGCGCAGCACAATGCCATCGTGGAGCTGCTGCGGATCGCCCCGGTCGCCGACGAGCTGGCCGCACGCTTCGCCGCGGCCGGTCATCAGCTGTACCTGGTGGGCGGCAGCGTGCGCGACGCGCTGCTGGGCAGGCTGGGCAATGACCTGGATTTCACCACCGACGCGCGACCGGAGGCCATTCAAGCCATCCTGGCGGGCTGGGCGGATGCCGTGTGGGACACCGGGATCGCGTTCGGCACGGTCGGCGCGACGAGGGCCGGCATCCAGTGCGAGATCACCACCTACCGCGCGGACCGTTACGACCGGGTGTCCCGCAATCCCGACGTCATCTTCGGTGACACCGTGCAGGGCGACCTGGCTCGCCGTGACTTCACCGTCAACGCCATGGCTGTCGCGTTGCCGTTGCGAGACCTGCTTGCAGGGTCGAGCCATCAAGACCTGCTTGCAGGGTCGAGCCATCAAGACCGTGGCGGTGGCGGCTTCGTCGACCCGCACGACGGGATGGCCGCGCTGGCTCGCCGTGAACTGGACACCCCGGCGACGCCGGAGGAGTCCTTCGCCGATGACCCGCTGCGGATGCTGCGCGCGGCCCGGTTCGTCTCCCAGCTCGGCTTCACCCTTGCCCCGCGGGTCCGGGATGCGCTGAGCTCGATGGCGGGAGAGATTAGCCGGATCACCGTCGAGCGGGTCTCCGCGGAGCTGTCCAAACTGATGCTCGGGGCCAACCCGCGGGCCGGCGTGGAGCTGATGGTGGACACCGGGCTGGCCGAGCACGTGCTGCCCGAGGTGCCGGCGATGCGCCTGGAGATCGACGAGCACCACCAGCACAAGGATGTCTACACGCATTCGTTGATCGTGCTGGAACAAGCGATCGCGCTGGAGGACGGCGAGCCGGACCTGGTGCTGCGGTTGGCGGCGTTGCTGCACGACATCGGCAAGCCCGCCACCCGCCGCCACGAGGGCGCCGGCGGGGTGAGTTTTCACCATCACGAGGTCGTCGGGGCGAAGATGGTCCGCAAGCGGTTGCGCGCCCTGCGTTACCCCACCCGCGTCATCGACGAGGTTGCCACGCTGGTGTTCCTGCACCTGCGGTTTCACGGCTACGGCGGCGGTGAATGGACCGACTCGGCGGTGCGCCGGTATGTCACTGACGCCGGAGATCTGCTGCCGCGGCTGCACAAGCTCGTCCGCGCCGACTGCACCACCCGCAACCGCCGCAAGGCTCTCGCGCTGCAGCGCACCTACGACGATCTCGAGGCGCGCATCGAGCGGATCCGCGCCGAGGAAGACCTCGCCGCGGTGCGCCCGGACCTCGACGGTAACGCGATCATGGAGCTGCTCGGGTTGCCGCCCGGTCCGCTGGTCGGCCAGGCGTGGCGACACCTCAAAGAGGTACGCCTGGACCGCGGTCCACTGTCCCGCGACGAGGCCGAAGCCGAGCTGCGCCAGTGGGCTCAGGACAACCTTCGTGCACCCTGACGACGCCCCGGTCGTCCTGCTCGACGCCGACCACCGGCCGGTCGGACAGTTGCCCAAGTCTCAGGTGCACCACGCTGCGACGCCGCTGCACCTGGCGTTCTCCTGCTACGTCTTCGACGGCTCCGGCGCGGTGCTGATGACTCGCCGCGCTACCAGCAAGAAGACCTGGCCAGGCGTGTGGACCAATACCTGCTGCGGTCACCCGCTGCCCGGTGAGGCATCCGCCGACGCGGCCGCCCGGCGGTTGGCCGAGGAGCTCGGGTTGCGGCTGGTGCGCTCGGCGGTGGTACTGCCCGACTTCAGTTACCGGGCGGTGGCGCCCGACGGGTTGGTGGAGAACGAGTTCTGCCCGGTGCTGGTGGCCACCGTCGACGGTGAACTGCGGCCCGATCCGTCCGAGGTGCTCGAATACCGCTGGGCATCCTGGCCCGACGTCGTGACCCTGGCCGAAATCGCGCCCTGGGCGATCAGCCCCTGGTCCGCCCTCCAGATCCCCCAACTGTCCGCCCTAACTCCCCACCCCTGGTCCCTCCTCACCCCCTGAACCCATCCGCATTCAGCGGGCTCAGCGGGGCAAATCGGGGTCGGATAACCCCGCTGAGCCCGCTGAATGCGCGGGGGCGGGGTGGTGGTCGATCACGGCGTGCAGGGGGGCGGCGATGAAGTACGCGGCGGCGGCCAGGAGGAGCAGGCCGGGAGCATGGCCATTCGACGGCACCAGGGTGGCCGCGAGCGCGACGGCTAGGACGTAACCGACGTTGAAGACGGTGTCGTAGAGCGCGAACACCCGGCCGCGCACGCCGTCCGCGATGTCCGCCTGCACCGTGGCGTCTAGGCTCAGCTTCACCACCTGACCGGCGGTGGACAGCGCGAAGGCGGCAGCCAGCATCGTCGACATGAGCATCGGCAGGCCGAGCGTGATGATCACGATTCCGGCCACCACCAAGGCCCCGCGGACGGTGCGCCGGCGGCCGAAGCGGGCCACCAGGAGCGGGCTGAGTACCGCCGCGAGCAGCAATCCCGCAGCACCGGCGACGAGCAGTTCGCAGACTCCGGTCAACCCGGACCGGAATACTCCGTGCGAGGTGAAGGAGTTGCGGTAGAGCAGCAGTGTCACCAGGGTCGCGATACCGAACGAGAGCCGGTGCGCGACGAGCGCCACCAGACCCGCGGCGACACTGGGTACCCGTGCCGCTGCGGTCAGGCCGTCGCGCAGCCCGTTGGCCACCGCGCGGGTGGCCTCCCTCGGTTCGTCGACGCGGTCTGGACCGAGCTGGCCGCGATGAAAGCCGGTAGCGAACGCCGCGGCGACCAGCGAGCCCAGCATGGCGCTGCCGGTTACCCATGCTGATCCGGTGTTACCCGGCCCGATCAGGCCGCGCAGCCCGATCGCGCACACCCCGCCCAGGATGGTGCACGCCGAGCCGACGGTGGCGGCCAGCGCGTTGGCCTGAACCAGGTGCCGTGGTGGCACGACGTGCGGCAACCCGGCGGACAACCCGGCCAGTGCGAACCGGCTCAATCCGGTTACCAACAGGGCACCCAGATACAGCGGCGCGCCCGCTGCCCCGAACCCGACCGCCAGCGCAACCAGCACGATCGGGGCGCACCGCAGCAGGTTCGACATGATCAGGATCCGGCGGCGGTCCCAGCGATCCAGCAGGGCCCCGGCGAACGGTCCGACTAAGGAATAGGGCAGAAGTAGCACAGCGAGCCCGGCCGCGACCGCCATCGGGTTGGCTTGGCGCTCCGGGTTGAACAGCACGGCGCCGCCCAATCCCGCTTGGAACAGCCCGTCGCCCCACTGCGCGGCGAAGCGGGAGGCCAGCAACCGGCCGAACCCGCGAGTGCCCAGCAGTCGCCGCATCCCGAGCCGGTCGGTCATAGTGGAGCAGACGAGGGTCTGCGACGACGTCACGACCACGCAGGCTAGCGGTGCCAGGTGCCTTGTGGTGACTTTGCGCCGTGCGCAACGATAGTGAGATTAGCGACGTGGCCGCGGTGAGCTCCCTGGAACGGGGATCGGCGCTGGTCGCCGCCCCGTGGCTGCACGATCCGAACTTCCACCGCACCGTCGTATTGATCATCGACCACGGAGCGTCGGGCTCGCTCGGCGTCGTGCTCAACCGGCCCAGCAACGTGGCGGTGCGCGACGTGCTGCCGTCGTGGGGTCCGCACGCCACCCTGTCTCAGGCGCTCTACGTCGGCGGCCCGGTGCAACGCCGCGCGGCGCTGTGCGTGGCCGCGCTGCCCGCCGGGTTGGACGCCGAGCGCACCGCGGGCATGATCAAAGTTCGCGGATCGCTCGCGCTGATCGACCTGGAGGCGGATCCGGAACTGTTGGCGCCGCAATTGCGGGGGCTGCGGGTATTCGCCGGGTACGCCGGCTGGGGTGAAGGTCAGCTGGCCGGTGAGATCCGCCGCGGGGACTGGGTGGTCGTGCCCGCGCTGGTCGACGATGTGCTGGCGCCGCCCGAAACCGACCTGTGGAGTCAGATTCTGCGCCGCCAAGGCATGCCGCTGGCCCTCCTAGCCACCTACCCCCCCGACCCGACCCAAAACTGACGCCCGCACCGCCGCAGTCTGGATGCAGAACGCTGCTATCGGGCCCGGATTACCGCGTTCTGGATGCAGAACGCGGTTTTTTCGCGATCGGCCGTGAGCGCCTGGCCCCCAGCGACCTTGAACTGCCCGAGATCGCTCGCGTGCCCACGCTCCACGCTGTAGACACTCTTTAACCCGCGCGTACGTCGAAGGGAGATGCGACGATGTCGTTTCTGTCCTATCCACCAGCCCGGTACGGCGGCAAGACGGGACTGATCAACGCCTCGTTCCGGCCAGCCGACACCAAACCCAACGTGGTGTCGGGAGACGTCGATGGCGGCGTGACCGGCGCAAGTCAGAACCAAAGGCTCCACTACCTGGCCACCGGGGCGGGTACCGGCGGTGAGTTCGGTCTGTATCGCATTGACATGCCACCGAAGGGGACCGGACCAAAAACTCACTTCCACAGAACGCTGTCCGAGTCGTTCTTCATCCTGTCGGGCACGGTCCGTCTCTTCAACGGTGATCGCTGGATCGACGCGACCCCGGGGGACTTCCTGTACGTCCCAGTCGGTGGGTTACACGCATTTCACAACGGCTCTGACGAACCAGCGTCGTTGCTGCTGTTGTTCGCCCCCGGGGCGCCACGCGAGGGCTACTTCGAGGGATTCGCCGATCTTGCCGGTATGAGCGATGAGCAGAAAGAAGAATTCTTCCTTCTACACGACAACCACTGGGTGTAACCGCCGCGGAGCGTACGACGAACCCCCTTGCCACCCTTCACCATGACGACCCGAGAAGATCCTGGAGCTGTGCGAGAGCGGGCCCCCACCGCCGCCAACTCGCGCTCCAGCCCCCGAACTCCACAGGAGCGCTGTTCCACGGCCACCAGGACAGCTCTCCTGTTGAGTTCGGGAGGTTCAGAGTTGGGAGCGCAGTCCGGTGCGGGGGGATGGCCAGCACGCCGCCGGCCGGGTTCTTGGAGTCGCGCAGCGCCACCACCGAGCTGGCGAAGGCGACCTCGACGCAGTTGGCGACGTCGGTACTCCGGGTGCTCTTGCGCCAGTGGGCGCTGTCGAGGTCCAGCGCAGGCATCCCGGGCTCCTCTCCAGTGGGTGGTGCGCCCCGCGCAGTCCGCTGGCTCAGCCAAGCTCGGCGGCGATCTGGGTGATCAGCTCGGTCGTTGCAGCGGGTCGAGTGGAGATTGAACGTAAGATCATGAGCGAGACCGTGGGCGAGCTGGTGAGCGCCAAGATGGGCTACATCGTGGACTGGATCCAGGACGTCGCCGTCGACTGAGCGGTGTCAGAGTTCTCCTGCCTGCCACCGCTGGATCTCCTCATCGAGGTCGGTGTCGGTGCAGGCGGGAGGGTGCGCCGCCAGATGATTGATCCACTCCGCCAGCACCGGCCCCACGTCGTGCACGGTGTCCTCGGTGATCGCCTCGTGCACAGTGAAGAACGCGAGCACACCGGCAGCGGTCACATCATCGCGGTCGCAGCGCACGCACAACCCGACCGCGCGGTGCCCGGACACCACATGCCCGTCGGCTCGGGTGAACGAGTGCGGAATCCGCACGGTCAGCACCAGCGACCCGCAGCATCGGTGACAGATCAGCTCACCGGTGCTCTCGACCTGGATCTCCGGTATCCGCTCAGAGGGCAACAGTGATTCCCCGGATGCTCTTGAGTTCACCCAGCAACGCCGAGGACACCGTGACGGGATATTTCTCGATGGCGATCTCGGTCTTGCGGGCGCCGTGGCAGAGCAGGATGTGCAGCCGGGTGTCACCTTTGTTCGCCTCCAGCGCGGAGCGCAGCTCGGCTGCCGCCTCGGCATCCAGTTGGCTGGCCTCGACGCGCAGCACGAATGGCGGCGCAGCTCCGGGCTTGTTTTCGGCGTCGCTGATGTCCAGCGGTATGACCGCCGATCCGAAGACCGACATCTTGTCGTCCCGCCAGTTGACCCGGCCCTTGATCGCTACGGCGGTGTCGGGGATCAGATCCTCGGACAGCACAGCGTAGGACTTGGCGAAGAACAGCACCTCCATCGACGCGTCGAGGTCTTCCAGTGTGACGATGGCCCAGGACTCACCGTTCTTGTTCACCCGCTTGTCGACCGAGGAGATCATCCCGGCGACCACGACCTCACCCTCCTTGGGTTCTTCATCAAGGAGGGAGGCGATGGGTTTGGGGGCGTGCTTGCGCAGGATCCGCTCGGCCCCGTCCAGGGGGTGCGCGGAGACGTAGAGGCCGAGCATCTCCCGCTCGTAGGCCAGCAGTTGCTTACGTGGGTACTCCTGCGGCTCAAACTTCAGGTGTGCCAGTGGCGAGGATTCCGGTGTCGCGCAGGCGCCGCCGTCGCCGCCGAACAGGTCGAACTGGCCCCTCTCCTGCTCGCGTTTAAGACCGATGACCGCGTCGACGGCCACCTCATGCACCTTGATCAGGGATCGACGGGTGTGACCCAGGGAGTCGAATGCGCCGGCCTTGATCAGCGATTCGATGGTGCGCTTGTTGCAGCACACCAGCTCGACCTTGTCCAAGAAGTCGGTGAAGGAGGTGAAGGGGCCCTTGGCCTGTCTGGTCTTGATGATCGACGCCACGACGTTGGCTCCGACGTTGCGCACCGCACCCAGCCCGAACCGGACGTCGCTGCCCACCGCGGCGAACCGCAGACCGGAGTCGTTGACGTCCGGGGGCAGGACCTTGATCCCCATCCTGCGGCATTCGGCGAGGTAGACCGCGGACTTGTCCTTGTTGTCCCCGATCGAGGTGAGTTGGGCGGCCATGAACTCGGTCGGGTAGTTGGCTTTGAGGTACGCCGTCCAGTAGGAGACCAGGCCGTAGCCGGCGGTGTGGGATTTGTTGAACGCGTACCCGGCGAACGGGAGCATCACGTCCCACAGGGTCTGGGTGGCGTGGGCGGAGAAGCCCTTGCCCGTCATCCCCGCTCGGAAGCGCTCGAACTCCTTTTCGAGGATCTCCTTTTTCTTCTTGCCCATCGCGCGGCGCAGCAGATCCGCCCCACCGAGGCTGTAGCCGGCCAACTGCTGTGCGATGGCCATGACCTGCTCTTGGTAGACCAGCAGGTGATAGGTCTCGCCCAGGATGGGCTCCAGGGCATCGCGGAGCTCGGGGTGGATCGGGGCGATCGCCTGACGGGAGTTGGACCGCTCGGCGTAGTGCAGGTGGGCGTTGGCGGCCATCGGGCCGGGTCGGTACAGGGCGAGCACGGCGGCGATGTCACCGAAGTGCGTGGGCGCCAGCGCGCGCAGCAGCGAGCGCATCGCGGCGCCGTCGAGCTGGAACACCCCGAGGGTGTGGCCGCTGGCGAGCAGCTTGTAGGTGGCCTCGTCGTCCAACTCCAGCGTGGCGGTATCGATCTCGCGACCGTGGTTGGCCTTGACCGCCTCGACGGCATCGCTGATCACAGTCAGCGTGCGCAGGCCAAGGAAGTCCATCTTGAGCAGGCCGATGTCCTCACACGACGGGTAGTCCCAGCCGGTGATGATCGAGCCGTCGTCGCGCATCCACAGCGGGATCACGTCCAGCAGCGGCTGCGAGGACATGATCACCGCGCAGGCGTGCACCCCGGCGTTGCGGATCAGGCCCTCCAGCC
>QHBZ01000365.1 GCA_003244055.1 Pseudonocardiales bacterium
GACAAGACCGGCACCGTGACCACCGGCCAGATGTCGCTGGTCGACGTGCACCTGGTGGACAGCACAGTCGAGGGACTCGACGAGGCGGAGGTGCTGCGCCTGGCCGGTGCGGTGGAGAACGCCTCGGAGCACCCCATCGCCGCCGCCGTCGCCCGCGGTGCGGCTGACCGGGTCGGGCAGCTTCCCGCCGTCGAGGAGTTCACCAACATTGAAGGTCTCGGCGTGCAGGGTGTCGTGGACGGGCACGCCGTGCTCGTCGGGCGGTCGACGCTGCTGGAGCAGTGGAGCCAGCCGCTCCCCCCCGACCTGGCCGCGGCCAAGAACGTGGCCGAGGAGCAGGGCCAGACCGCGGTCGCGGTCGCCATCGACGGCGTCGCCCGCGCGGTGCTGGTGGTCGCCGACACCGTCAAGCCCACCTCGGCTCAGGCCATCGCCCAGCTGCGCGCGCTTGGGCTGACCCCGGTCCTGCTCACCGGCGACAACACCGCCGTCGCCCACGCCGTCGCCGCCCAAGTCGGTATCGATGAGGTGATCGCCGAGGTCCTGCCCGCGGGCAAGGTCGAGGTGGTCAAACGGTTGCAGGCACAGGGCAAGGTCGTGGCGATGGTCGGTGACGGGGTCAATGACGCCGCTGCTCTGGCTCAGGCCGATCTCGGCTTGGCGATGGGTACCGGCACCGACGTGGCGATCGAGGCCAGCGACATCACCCTGGTCCGCGGGGACCTGCGTGCCGCGGCGGACGCGATCCGGCTGTCCCGCCGCACGCTGCGCACGATCAAGGTCAACCTGTTCTGGGCCTTCGCCTACAACGTCGCCGCCTTGCCCCTGGCTGCCGCTGGGCTGCTCAATCCGATGCTCGCCGGCGCCGCGATGGCGTTCAGCTCGATGTTCGTGGTGACCAACAGCCTGCGCCTACGCCGGTTCGCAAAATAAGCCGGTGACCAGCCCGCTCCGCAACGCGCAAGCAAACCGGCCGCCAGCCGCGAGCGCTCGGCGTCGGTGTGCTCTGCTGGGTAACCTCGCCCCGGGGGATATGAGGAGGACTGCGCGGTGAGCATCTCGGTATTCCTGCTGGATGACCACGAGATCGTCCGGCGCGGCATCGCCCAACTCCTCGAAACCGAGGACGACATCCACATCGTCGGTGAAGCCGGCACCGCCGCCCAAGCCCTCGCCCGCATCCCCGCGCTGCGTCCCGATGTCGCCATCCTCGACGTCCGGCTCCCCGACGGTGATGGGGTCACCGTCTGCCGCGACATCCGCTCCACGGTTGAACCCCCGCCCGCCTGCCTCATGCTCACCTCCTACCCCGACGACGAAGCCCTCTTCGGCGCCATCATGGCCGGAGCCGCCGGCTACCTGCTCAAACAGGTCACGGGCGTTGATCTCACCGGCGCCGTCCGCACCATGGCGGCCGGCGGCTCTCTGCTCGACCCCAAAGCCACCGCCCTGGTCCTGGAGCGACTCCGCACCGGCACCGACCCCACCGACCCGCGCTATGACTCACTGAGCCCCCAGGAACAACGCATCCTCGGTCTGATCGCCGACGGCCTCACCAACCGCCAGATCGGCGCGCAGATGTATCTCGCGGAGAAAACCGTCAAGAACTACGTCTCCTCCCTGCTGCACAAACTCGGCTTCACCCGCCGGACCGGAGCCGCCGTCTACGCCACCGAACGCCGGCACGCAAGCGACCGGGCCGACCCACGCTGAGACGGCGTGACGCTCATCCGGCGATGGCCGGGTCGGCGAACCGGACCGCGGTAACCCCGATCACCGCCCCGGCGATCAGCTGTGTGGTGTGCCGCTGCACCGAGTCAGATTCCTCACCGATCAGGGTTACCTCACCAGCCACCACGGTGACCTCCCAATGGCCGAAGCCGACCTCGTGCTGCCCAAGTCCCCACAACCCCTGCTCACCGCCCCGATCGGAAGCATCGTGAACGAACCGCACACGTGTTGAGAGTAAGGGACGGGGGCGTAGATCCGTCGGTTCAGGCTGTGCCTTCCGGTGACCGGCGGCGGGACTTAATCCTCTCGTCGGGGGGCAGCTATACGACCGAGACTGCAGGTAGGGGAACGCGGACCATGTCACGTTCGCGGGCTCACCTGGAATCTGGAGGAAACCGATGTTCTGGTATAGCAATGGGACCAACGGCTGGGGATATGCGCTGATGACGGTAAGCATGGTCGCGTTCTGGGGGTTGGTGATCTTCAGTGTCACCACCTGGATGCGCTATCCCGCCCGCGGTGAACAGAGGTCAACCCCTGTGGGCGCGCAACGGCTGACACCCGAGGAAGTGCTCGCCGCGCGGTTCGCCCGCGGGGAGATCGACGAGCAGGAGTACCGCCAGCGGCGAGATGCGCTGCACGGGGAACCAGCCCGATGATCAAAAACTGGGGCCCGGACCACTGACGCGTCTGACCTCGAATGGGTGCCGCGCGACGACCGCAGCGCTGGTCGCCGCGCGGTGCCGCGGCGGTCTTCGGGGCTCCGGAACTCGCCGGTGCCCGGGTAGCACTCTCGTCGCCGGAGCGGGGAAGGCGTCGTCCTGGAAATCGCCACCCTGGCGTTGCCCGGCCACTGGGGGCGGGACTTAGGACCCTGGGTGGGAAGCCCCTTCGGCTCTGCACCATCTCTGTCCGGCGAGGCGAAGCTGGAGAAGTAGGGCACAGAACCCGGCACTGCCCGAAAGGACGTGTGTGCACGATGAGTATCGCTCGCCGCCTGGCCCTGTTGTTCAGGGCGAAGGCGAACACAGCGTTGGACCGCGCGGAGGATCCCCGGGAGATCCTCGACTATTCCTATGAGCGCCAGACAGAAATGCTGGCCAAGGTGCGTCGGGGGGTGGCCGATGTGGCCACCAGCCGCAAACGTGTCGAGCTGCAGATCCGCCAGGCTCAGCAGGTCGCTGACCGGCTCCAGGGACAGGCCACCCAGGCAGTCCATGCGGGGCAGGACGCACTGGCCCGCGAGGCGTTGACCCGCCGCGCCGCGGCGCTGGCCCCGATCTCGGAGTTGCAACCCCAGGCGGACGCACTGAAGTCCGAAGAGGACAAGCTCACCCTCGGCGCGCAACGGCTGCAATCCAAGGTGGAGGCGTTTCGCACCCGCAAGGAAACCATCAAAGCCACCTACACTGCCGCCGAGGCCCAGAGCCGCATCGGTGAGGCCGTCTCCGGGATCTCCGAGGAGATGGGTGATGTGGGCATGGCGATACGACGGGTCGAGGAGCTGAGCACACTCGACACCAGGCTGTTACAGGCGGTGGACGCCGACGACGCCGAGACGTTCAGCTCCGCACTGGGCGAGTTCCTCAGCGCTGTCGAGCAACTGGGAAAGCCGCTTCCCGACAGCGCGCTTGTCCCCTCCGAACTCGTACTCCCGGCCCGGGACGCCGACCTGGGGTGAGGTTCGAGCGATGCTGGGCAACGACGGCTTCATCCCCGGGTGAGCGCGATGCGGACCCGATTCCGGCCCGACCACCAGCTCATCACCAGGATGCTGCTCACCACCTTCCTGCTCGGGTTGGTGTACGTGGTGTTCATCGCCGCGCTCATCGTCCTGATCAAGTCTTTCGTCGTTGTCGTGCTGATCGCCGGACTGTTTTTGGGTGCGCAGTTCTGGTTCTCCGATCGGATCGCCCTGTACGCCATGCAGGCCCGCATCGTCACCCCCGAGCAGCAACCCCAGCTGCACGGGATCCTCGACCGGTTGTGCGCGACCGCGGACATGCCCAAGCCGCGGGTGGCGGTCGCCGACACCGACCTGCCCAACGCGTTCGCCACCGGCCGCAGCACCCGCCGCGCCGTGTTGTGCGTCACCACCGGTCTGATGCGGCGGCTGGACACCGAGGAACTCGAAGGCGTGCTCGCGCACGAACTGTCTCACGTCGCACACCGCGACGTGGTCGTGATGACCGTCGCCTCCTTCCTCGGCGTCCTGGCCGGGCTCGTGGCCCGCTTCGCGTTCTACTCCAGCCTCTTCGGTGGCCAGGGACGACGCGACGGCCGCAACGGTGACAGCACCTTCGTGCTGATCCTGGCCGTGATGGCCGTCTCCGCCGCCGTATACGCGATCAGTTTCCTGCTCATCCGGGCCTTGTCGCGCTACCGGGAACTGGCCGCGGACCGGGCGGGCGCGATGCTCACCGGCCGCCCGTCCGCGCTCGCCTCGGCGTTGACGAAGGTCAGCGGCGAGATCCGGAAGATCCCCACCCGCGATCTGCGGGCCGCCGAGGCGTTCAACGCGTTCTTCTTCGCCCCCGCGCTCGGGCCCGGTGTCAGCCTGTCCAGTCTGCTGTCCACCCACCCCACCCTGGAAAAGCGGCTAGACCAACTGGCCAAAATGTCCACCCAACTCTAAGAGAGGGCCAAGCGATGGGGTTCATCGACATCCTGCTCGGCCGCACGAAACCGGTGGAACCCGATCTCGATGTGCTCTTCGCCATTCCGAGGGCCGCCTACACCCTGCAGGCCGCCCTCGGGATGGCACCCACCGGCATCGGCGCGGTCTGCTACAAAGCCGCCGAAGGCGCAGCCTCGGGCAGGCCCTGGCCGATGCCGGTGCTCTGCTCGACCTCGAGCACACCACCGAGGTCACAGTCAGCCAGGACGAGTACGGGTTCACCTGGATCACCTGCCACCAGTCCACTGTAGACCTCCCCGCGCCGCTGACCCAGCTGCACGCGGTCAACACCACCCTCACCGACGCCGGCTTCGGACCGTCCCTGCTGTGCACGGTCATCGGATTCACCGCGCAGGCCTCAGGCGACCCCCGACGCCTCGGGTTGGTCTACTTGTTCAAGCGGGGAACCGTGTACCCGTTCGCGCCGACCGGCGCGCAACAACGAGACACCGCACTGGAGATGCAGGTCCGCGCGAACTCACCAGCGATCTCCCCATCGAGTCGGATCTCGAGCGGTGGTTTCCGCTCTGGAACGCGCCCGTGCCCTGACCGGGTGGTGGGGCAGGGTGACGTTGTGCACGTCCCCGGGGCGCAGGGTGATGGTCTGGTCGGCGATCTGGATGCGGATCGGGGCGGCGGTGCCGGGTGCGAGGCGTAGCTGGAGTCGGTGTGGGGTGATGTCCACGTGCACCGGTTGGCCGCGGTAGAGCATTTCGAAGGCCGCCCGGGACAGCTCCGGGGGCAGGTCGGGGTTGAGCCAGAGCATCCCGTCGCGGGTCTGCAGGCCGCTGTAGCAGCGCAGCACTAGGTCCACGGTGCCGGCCATCGCACCCAGGTGCACCCCCTCGCGGGTGGTGCCGCCTTGGCTGTCGGTGAGGTCGCTGTCCAGGGCTTGGGTGAACAGCGACCAGGAGCCGGGTCGGTCGACGCGGGCCAGCACCCAGGAGTGAACCAGCCGGCACAGCGTGGAGCCGTGGCTGCTGCGGTCGAGGTAGAACGCGACGGTGCGGCGGATGGTGTCGGGTTCCAGGGGGTAGCCGAGGTGGTCGAACACCTCGCGTAGCTCCTCGGCGGAGAGCAGGTAGAACAGCATCAGCACGTCGGCCTGCTTCGAGGCCCGGTAGTTGTTGGTGCTGTCGCCCTCGGCGGCGAGGATGAGGTCCAGGCGCCCGATCCGGTCGTAGCGAGTCTGGTAGTGGGCTCAGTCGAGTTCGGGGAGCCGCTCGTAGCCGGCGAACTGGCTGATCACCCCGTCGGCGTGAAACGCCACCCGCAGCCGAGCCCGGATCTGGTCCCAGTGCTCGGTCTCGCCCGGCGCCAGCGCGAGCCGGTCCCACAGCGGGTCGCAGTCGTGGCCCTGGAGCAGGTACACGGTGTCCAGGGCGCGTCGCAGGGTCCAGGCGGTGAGCACGTTGGTGTAGGCATTGGTTTGCAGCCCGTGGCCGGGGGCGTCGGGGTAGCCGTCGTGGAACTCATCAGGCCCCATCACCCCGGTGATGTCATACCGGTCGGTGCCCGGGTCGTAGCTGGTGAGGCTGGTGAAGTACCGGGCCACTTCCACCAGCAGCTCCGCGCCCTCCTCGATGAGGTAGGCCAGGTCGTCGGTGGCCTGGTAGTACTGCCACACGCTGTAGGCCACGGCCAGCCCGACGTGGCGCTGGCGCCGTGAGTTGTCGGGCATCCAGGCCCCGGCGTGGGGATTCCACAACTCGGTGGGGGTTTCTTCCCGCCCGTCGCTGCCGCTCTGCCAGGGAAACATCGCACCAGGGTGGCCGGCGTCGCGGGCGGCGCCCCGGGCCTGATCGAGTCGGCGGTAGCGGTAGCGCAGCAGGTCCCGGGTCAGCTCGGGGCGGCGCAGGGTGAGCATCGGGTAGACGAACAGCTCATCCCAGAACACGTGTCCGCGGTAGCCCTCGCCGTGCAGCCCGCGGGCGGGTACCCCCGCATCGAGATCGGGACCGGCCCCGGACACTGTCTGCAGCACGTGGAAGACGTGCAGGTTGAGCGTGAGGGCTTGGCGTTCGCCGGCCGCGACGTCGAGCCCGAACCGTTCCCACAGCCGCTGCCAGGCCCGCTCGTGGGCGGTGAGCAGGCCTGGAATGTCCGGGGCCCGAGCCAGGTGGGCGCGGGCGCCTAAGGCTGGGGTGGATTGGGCCCGGTCTCGGGAGGTGGCCACCGCGACGACCTTCTCCACCGTGACCGACCTTCCGGGGGTGATCGCCAGGTCGAACTCGTGGGCGACCAGGCCGGGTTCGGTGACCAACCGGCGCACACCGGGATCGGTGCCGCCGCCGTCGCGGTGGACCCGGGTGCGGGCAGCCATCGCGATGCGCACCTGGGAGGCACTCGTGGCCACCTCGAGGAGCACCGTCTCAGCGTCAACGGCCTGCTCACCGAGCGGCACAAGATGCCGGTCGGTGAGGCGCCGGTCGTCGATGACGTTGTGGTTGCGCACTCGGGCGTCGAGGGCGGCGCGCACGGTCAGGGTGCCCGTCCAGTCCTGGGCCGCCACGGTGGTCTGCTGCGCGGCCAGGTGCACGGCGGCCTGCGACACCAGTCGGGTGGAGGTGATCCGGGTGGTCCGCCCGGCGGTGTCGCGGTAGCGCACGGTGCGGGTCAGCACCCCGCGGCGCAGGTCGAGCTGCTGGTGATAGGTGAGCAGCTCCGCTGTGGCCGCAGTGAGCCAGGGGTCATCGCCGATGCGGACCTGCACCGGAATCCAGTTCGGGGCGTTGACCAGGTGCTCGGTCTCCACTGTGCGATCGGCCAGGTCGCTGGGCACCCGGTTGTAGACCCCGGCCAGGTAGGTGCCGGGGTAGTGCACGTCGTCATCGGCGGCCTCGGGGGCGGCCCCGCGGGTGCCCCAGTACCCTTGCCCAGGGTGCACAGCGCCTCCCGGGTCCCCTCCCGAGCGGGGTCGAAGCCGTCATAGCTGAGCAGCCAGGGGCTGCCCGCGCTTCTCGCACCGCCACACCAGCTCGGGTTCTCGGGCATCAGTAGGGCCAGGTCCACTGGCTGATGGCCGGGTCGTCCTCGCCGTGGGTGCGGGTGTAGGCGCGGGCGGCCAGTCGGGCGTCGACCATCTGCTGGCGCAGGTGCGCGGCGGCCGCGCCGAGGGAGGGGACCCGGTCGATCACGTCGATGACCAGGTGGAAGCGGTCCAGGTCGTTGAGCGTGACGATGTCGAAGGGGGTGGTGGTGGTGCCCTCTTCCTTGTAGCCGCGGACGTGGATGTTGGCGTGGTTGGTGCGCGCGTAGGTGAGCCGGTGGATCAGCGACGGGTAGCCGTGGTAGGCGAAGATGACGGGCCGGTCCGGGGTGAACAGTGCGTCGAACTGGGCGTCGGGCAGTCCGTGTGGGTGTTCGGTGGCGGGCTCCAGGCGCATCAGGTCCACGACGTTGACGACCCGGACCCGCAACGTGGGCAGGTGCGCGCGCAGCAACGCCGCCGCGGCGAGGATCTCCAGGGTGGGGACGTCACCGGCGCAGGCCAGCACCACATCCGGCTGCTGGCCCTCATCGTTGCTGGCCCACTCCCAGATGCCCAGCCCACGGGTGCAGTGCGCCACCGCTTGGCCCATGCTCAGGTAGGACAGCGCGGGCTGCTTGCCGGCGATGATGAGGTTGACGTACTGGCGGCTGCGCAGGCAGTGGTCGGCCACCGAGAGCAGGGTGTTCGCGTCCGGCGGCAGGTACACCCGCACGATCGCGGCCTTCTTGTTCACCAGGTGATCGATGAACCCGGGATCCTGGTGGGAGAACCCGTTGTGGTCCTGGCGCCACACGTGGCTGGTCAACAGGTAGTTCAACGACGCGATCGGACGCCGCCAGCCGATACCGTTGGTGACCTTCAACCACTTGGCGTGCTGGTTGACCATCGAGTCGACGATGTGGATGAACGCCTCGTAGCAGGAGAACATGCCGTGCCGCCCGGTCAGCAGGTAGCCCTCCAACCAGCCCTGGCACAGGTGCTCGGAGAGCACCTCCATGACCCGACCCGACCGGGCGAGGTGCTCGTCGGTGGGCAGCGCCTCGCCCTGCCAGACCCGGTCGGTGGTCTCGAACACCGCCCCGAGCCGGTTGCTGGCGGTCTCATCCGGGCCCATCAACCGGAAGGTGTCGGGGTTGTCGCGGATCACGTCGCGCAGGAACGTGCCGAGCACCCGGGTCGCCTCCGCCTGCGTGGTGCCCGGCGCGTCCACCGCCACCGCGTACTGCTGGAAGTCGGGCAGCCGCAGCGGTGCCAGCAGGCTCCCGCCGTTGGTGTGCGGGTTCGCGCTCATCCGCCGCGGCCCAGTCGGGGCTAGGGCGGCGAGCTCGGGTATCAGGGTGCCGGCGTCGTCGAACAGCTCCTCGGGGTGGTAGCTGCGCAGCCACTCCTGCAGCTGGGCCAGGTGCTCGGGGTTTGTGCGCACCTCGGCAAGTGGCACCTGGTGGGCGCGCCAGGTGCCCTCGCTCGGTTTGCCGTCCACCATCTTCGGTCCGGTCCACCCCTTCGGGGTCGCCAGCACGATCAGCGGCCACCGCGGCCGCGTCGTGGCCCCCTCCACGCGGGCGGCGCACTGGATCCGGGTGATCTCGGTGACCGCGTCATCAAGAGCTTGGGCGAGCTGCTGGTGCACCCGGGCCGGGTCGTCCCCGGTGACCCGGTAGACCCGGTGCCCGTAGCCCTCGAGCAGGGCGTCGAGTTCGGCGTCGGGGATCCGGGCCAGCACCGTCGGGTTGGCGATCTTGTAGCCGTTGAGGTGCAGGATCGGCAGCACCGCGCCGTCGCCCACCGGGTCGAGGAACTTGTTGCAATGCCAACTCGCCGCCAGCGGCCCGGTCTCGGCCTCCCCGTCCCCGACCACGCAGGCCACCAGCAGGTCGGGGTTGTCCAACGCCGCACCGTAGGCGTGTACCAGGGCGTAGCCCAGCTCGCCGCCCTCGTGGATCGACCCCGGCGTCTCCGGGGCGACGTGGCTGGGGATGCCGCCGGGGAAGGAGAACTGGCGGAACAGCCGGGCCAGCCCGGCGGTGTCGCGGCTGATGTCGGGGTAGACCTCGCTGTAGGTGCCCTCCAGGTAGGCGTTGGCGACGATCCCCGGCCCCCCGTGCCCGGGTCCGATCACATACATCGCGTTCAGCTGCCGCGCGGTGATCACCCGGTTCAAATGAGCGTAGAGCAGGTTCAGTCCCGGGGTGGTGCCCCAATGCCCGAGCAGCCGCGGCTTGACGTGCGCGGCGCGCAGCGGCTCACCCAGCAACGGGTTGGCCAACAGGTAGATCTGGCCGACCGACAGGTAGTTCGCAGCCCGCCAGTACCCGTCGATAAGGCGCAACTCCCGCACCGACAACGGACCCGACCCCGGGGCCTCATCGGGACCGGTCGCACCTGACGAACCAGCCCCGATGGGCGAAAGAGAACTCGAGGCAGCACCGGAGGTGATCGTCATGGGTGGGCTCTCCTAGGGATCGGTGTGATGCTGGGTCGGATGGTGACGGGGCATCCCGGCGGCGGTGGGAGTGGTGCGGATCAGCGCCACGCCCATGCTGAGCAGGACCAGCGCGAGGCCGACCAGCGTCCACCCCGCCGGGCGCTCGGCGAGGACCACGACCCCGAGCAGCAGCCCGAACACCGGCACCAGGAACATCCAGGCGGTCAGCGACGCGAGCGCGCAACGCTGGGTCTCCACGAACCAGGCCACCGACGCCGCTGCGGTCGCGACCAGGCCGAGAAACGCCAGCACCCCGATGAACCGGGGGGTCCAGTCGATGACGGGAGCGCCTTCGGTGAACACGGCGATGACCGCGAGCGCGGCACCGCCGATCAGGAAGTAGACGGCGCTGGCGACCAGGGCGTCGGCGCCGTGCAGGTGTCGCACCAGCAGCGTGCCGGTGGTCACCGCCACCGCCGACAGCAGCGACAGCAGCGCCCCGCTGCCACCGCCGCCGGGCAGCGCGACGATCACCAGCCCACCGAACCCGACGAGCAGGGCCAGCGCGGTGCGCCCGGAGAGCCGTTCGCCGTAGAACCACCAGGCGGGCAGCAAGATCAGCAGCGGCTGGGCGTTGGACAGCACCGCGGCCACCCCGGTTGACGCGCCCGCGATGCCGGCGAACATCGCCCAGTAGGCCAGCGTGACGTTGACCAGCCCGAGCAGCCCGAGGCTGCCCCAGGTGCGCCACTCGCGGGGCAGCGGCCGGCGCTGCACGAGGACGACCACGGCCAGCGCCGCCCCGCCGACCAGCGCCCGCAGTGCCGCGAACCACACCAGCGGGGCGTCGCGCAGTCCCCACTGCACCCCGATGAAACAGGCCGCCAACGCGGCCGTGATCCACAGCATCCGGGCCGGTCGCGGCCGCCCCGACATCCCGGTCGGGCGGGCGGAGGCCGTTGGCGGCACAGCCACCGCCGGCCCGGGGGCGCTGTTCCGGGTGCCGCCCACGGCCGTCTCAGCCACTTCTTGGGGTGTTGGCGTCCGCTGCGACCGGCTGCCGGGAAGGCGGCAACAGTGCCGCGGCGGTCGGTGCGACGTGCGTGGGCAGCCGCAGCCGTTTGAGAGACAGTGCGTTGAGCGCGACGATGACGCTGGAGCCGGCCATCGTGATCGCCGCGATCTCCGGGCGCAGTACCAGCCCGAACGCCGGTTCGAACACCCCGGCGGCGATGGGCAGCGCCACGGAGTTGTACCCGATGGCCCAGGCGAGGTTCTGCTTCTCCTTGCCCACGGTGCCCCGCCCGATCCGCAGCGCGACGGCGACGTCGAGCGGGTCGGAGCGCATCAGCACCACATCGGCGGTCTCCACCGCGACGTCGGTGCCTGCGCCGATCGCGATCCCGAGGTCGGCCTGGGCCAGCGCGGGGGCGTCGTTGACGCCGTCGCCGACCATCGCCACCCGGTGCCCGGCCTTGATCAGTTCCGCCACCTTGGCGGCCTTGTCCCCGGGCAGCACGTCGGCGATGACCGTGGTGACCCCGAGCTGGTCGGCGATGCGCGCAGCGGTGGCGGCGTTGTCACCGGTCAGCATGACCACCTCGACACCGAGACCGCGTAACTCGGCCACCGCCGCGGCTGAGGTGCGACGCACCGCATCGGCCAGGCCGATCACCGCGACGGCCCGGCCGTCGACGGCGGCCAGGATAGAGGTCCGCCCGCCGGCGGCGAGCTCGGTCTGGCGGGCACCGAGCGAGCCGACATCGATGCCCTGGGCGGTCATCAGTCGGGTGTTGCCGACCGCGACCCGATGTCCGTCCACGACGGCGGTCGCGCCGTGACCGGGCACGTTGGTGAACTCTGTGGCGGTGAGCTTGGGGACGCCGGCGGACTCGGCGCGGGTGACGACGGCCGCGGCCAGCGGGTGCTCGGACTCCCGTTCCACCGCCGCGACCAGGGCGAGCACCTCGGCTTCGGCGAGCCCGTCGACGATCAGGTCGGTGACCTCGGGTGATCCCAGGGTCAGGGTGCCGGTCTTGTCCATCACGACCACGTCGATCTGCTTGGCCGTCTCGATCGCGGTGGCATTTTTGAACAGCACTCCGCGCTGGGCGCCCAACCCGGTGCCCACCATGATCGCGGTCGGGGTGGCCAGGCCGAGCGCGTCCGGACAGGTCACCACCACGACGGTGATCGCGAACAGCAGCGCCCCAGCGACCGGGCGCCCCGCGAGGAAATACCACACCGCGAAGGTGCCGACGCCGCCGATCAGCGCGACGAACACCAGCCAGAACGCCGCCCGATCAGCCAACCGCTGCCCCGGTGCCCGGCTGCTCTGCGCCTCCTGGACCAGCTTCACGATCTGGGCCAGCGCGGTGTCCGCACCGACCTTGGTGGTACGCACCCGCAGCGTCCCGTTGATGTTGAGGGTGCCCCCGACGACCTCGTCGCCGGGCGCCTTGTGCACCGGCAGGCTCTCCCCGGTCACCATCGACTCGTCGAGGTCGCTGTCCCCGTCGTCCACCACCCCGTCGGCCGCGATCTTCGCGCCGGGGCGGACCAGCAGCAGATCCCCCACGACCACCTGGTCGGTGGGGACCTCCACGGTCTGTCCGTCGCGCAGCAGCAGCGCCTTGGGCGGGGCGAGCTGCAGTAGCGCCCGGACGGCTTCGCTGGCGCCGCCCCGGGCCCGCATCTCGAACCAGTGACCCAGCAGCACGAACGCGGCCAGGATCGTCGCCGCCTCGTAGAAGACGTCCCCGCCACCGGTCAGGGTGACCCCGACCGAGTACACCCAGCCCGCGCCGATCGCCACCGCGACCAGCACCATCATGTCCAGGGTCCGGGCCCGCAACGCCCGGTAGGCGCCGGCGAAGAAGATCTGAGCCGAATAGAAGACCACCGGCAGGCTCAGGATCAGCTCGAACACGTCATCGCGCAGCCCGAACGGTGCCACCACGGTGAACCCGAGCACGTCGCGCCCGATCCGCGACCACAGGGTGATCAAGACCCCGAAGATCGCCGCCACCAGGAACCGGTTGCGCATGTCGCGGACCATCGAGGCCATCGACATCCCACCGTGCCCGCCATGACCCATCACCTCCGCCGGGCTGGCCGTGTGATCTCCCGGTCCCGGATGCCCACCAGCCGCCCCCCGGCCGCCGTGGCCGGCGTGACCTGAGGTCGCGCCTCCGGTTTGAGCTGCCGTGGCCGGGGCGCACACGTGGTCTGGGACCGACTCCCCCCGGCAGTGGTAGCCACAGTCGCGCACCCAGGCCGCCAACTCCTCCGCCGAGGTGCGCGCCGGGTCAAAGGTCACGGTGGCGCTCTGCCCGACCGGATTGACCACCACCGCGACCACACCCGGGCGGCGCCCCAGCACCGCCTCCACCGCGTTCTTCTGGGTCGCCCACTGCAACCCCTCAACCTCCAACACCACCGTGCGGTCCCCGGTCCCGGTTGCCACCCCACCCCCCCGCACGCCCCCGACGCTGGTCATGAGCCGCCGCCGATCGAGTCGACCCGAGCACCGATCCGCGATGCGCGATCCACGACGATGACCCCGAAAAGGACAGCGGACCTATCGACGTCGCCGCTCGCGGCGACATCCACCACCTTCGCGCTCACCCACGACGAGTACCCAGGTGGCTGCGGTTCATGCGACAACATGGCGTCTACACATCCTCAAAAAAGCGAACGAGAGATCGGAACCAACGGTAACCAAGAAAAAGGGCGCACAAATTTCAGATGCGGCGGTGACGGCGCCGGCTGTGATCAAAAGACGAGCCGCAGCCGGTGATCGTGTCGACACCCACACCCCCCGTAGTCCCGGTCGCTACCGCCTGCGGGACTGATCCTCGAAATCCTTGGGCAGGTCAGCACCGTGCGAATGGCCGGATGCGTCGCTGCCCTTCCCACCCATGCCGCCCATGCCGCGCATCATGAAGAACATCATCGCCATGCAGGCACCCAACCACACGAACAAGAACAGGCCTGTGCCTGCTCCGCCCCAGAAAAACAGCACCGCGCCCGCGGCGAGTAGGCCGCCCATGAGGTAGAGATGCGTCTTGTGATTCATCAGTGATTCCTCTCCAGATGAACGGCCACGGGTCAGCAGGATCTGATATAACCCACCGACAGCGCAGAACTGCGCCCTCACCACAGTGCCGCGATCCGGGCCGGGCAGGTCAGCGGCTATGGTCCCGCCTCACCGGGCCCAAAGACCCGATCGTTTCGGGTCGCCTGTCTGTCACCCACCGTGGAGGAGGACGACGTAGCCCCGGTTCAGCGACGTTGAGCGTGCGGATCGGGTTCGGCTGGGCGCCGAGTGGGCCAAGACCGGGATCGCCCAGCAGCTGCTGCCCAAGGCCCCGCAGGTCCGCGGCGCGCAGCGTCCGGTGTGGGCCGTTCCGCGGCGGTCGCGGTGCGCCGACTGCGGGATGACTCATGCGCCGCTCCCGGTGCCGGTGCTGACCCGCCCGCGCGGGACACCGCCGCAGTGATCAGGACGGGGGTGGCGGCGAAGGCGGCCGGTGCGGGACACCGGCAGATAGCGCGGCGCTGCGACGACCAGCAGAGACCACGCGCGACTCGCTACAACGCCTCACCGGAGGGATCGAGGGGTTCTCTGGACCGGGGGCGGCCAGTACCATCCAATCGAACGCATCGAGCACGACCCCGCAGCAACTGCTGAGCGATCCCGGCCTCGGCCCACTCGGCCAGCCGTCGGGCGAATGGTGCGGTCTGAGGCAGCCGGGGCTGACGAGTCGTTCGTGGCCGCTGCCGTGCACCAACCCGACGAGGGCATGATCGAACACGATCCGGTTCGGGCCGGCGGCGGCGACAGCCCCCACGGATGAGACGGGGAAACACTCCGGTCGGTCTCACCGACCAGGGCAGCGAACTCGACCCACCACGGTTCGATCAGGGACGCTGACACAGAGGCACGGACCCTTCAGGCGATCATCAAGACTTCAACAATCCCATGACCACCTGGAGGTCCGTGCCTCCCTGCAACGAACCGCTGGCACCCGCACTTGCCGGGAGCTCTGAGGCCCCTCCTACCGCGAGCGAGGAGCCACCAGGTGCTAGTTGGTGGGCTTCGGGGCTCCGTTTGTTGCCGCCAGAGCCACGTGCCTCGGCCTGCTCTCAGCGGTGACCGGCGCCGGCTGGCTCGCGGCGGCGGCGGTTTCGCGGGCGAGGAAGGAGCCGAGTTCCCCGATGGTGCTCATCAGGGGTGCGGGAAACACGACGGTGGTGTTCTTGTCCACCCCGATCTCGACCAGGCTCTGCAGGTTACGCAGCTGCAGCGCCAAGGGGTGGGCCATCATGATGTCTGAGGCGTCCCCGAGCGCGGCGGCGGCCAGCGATTCACCCTCAGCGTTGATGATCTTCGCTCGTTTCTCCCGTTCGGCTTCGGCTTGGCGGGCCATGGCCCGTTTCATGCTGTCCGGCAGTTGGATGTCTTTCAGTTCCACCAGGGTCACTTCCACACCCCAGTCGACGGTGCTGACGTCGAGGATTTCGCGGATGTCGAGGTTGATGCGGTCGGTTTCGGACAGCGTCTCATCCAGGGTGTGTTGACCGACGACCTTCCGCAGGGTGGTCTGGGCGATCTGGTCGATCGCGGCGTAAACGTTTTCGATCGCCACGACCGACTTCACCGCGTCGACCACCCGGAAGTACGCAACCGCTGAGACGTCGACGCTGACGTTGTCGCGGGTGATGATGCCTTGGGACTGGATCGGCATCGTGATGATCCGCAGCGACACCCGATGCAGCACGTCGACGAACGGGATGATGACCCGCAGTCCTGGTTCGCGGATGCCCAGCACCCGGCCCAGCCGGAACAGGACACCCAGCTCGTACTGCTTGACGATTTTCATCGCCTGCCCCACTCCCAGCAGGATCAGCAGGACGACAACGACGGCGACGACGGTCAGAGTGCTCATGGTGTTCCTCACAGTTGTGGAGAAAATCGTTGATCTCGGCCGAGTAAATGGCGACCAGCGAGATCACGCTGCAGAATGCGCCCGGCGATGAGCAGCGCGACGGGACCGTGCGCATGCCCTGTATCGCCTGCGACTGAAGCTGGTGATACACAGGTGCCACTACAACGACGGGGGACGCACGACTCTGCCGCCACCGCCCACGGGTCAGCTCGTCGGGAGCATCATTCGACGATGCCATCAGCGATCGCGGCCTTGAGTTGATGATCCGTCTCGTGCTGACCCTGTGCCATACGCTGAGCCTGTCCCTCACGCGAAGCGCCCAACAGAGTCTTTAGCCCCCTCCCCGAGGGGGCGATCACCGCGGACTGATCCACCCCGGACTGCGCTTCGCACAGCCCGCAGCCCACACAGCGTGCGTGATCGCATCGAGGCTGGCGAACAAGCGAGATCACGCTGGAGAGGACGCCGTTGGTGACGCGACCGCGGGAGGTGCCGACGATGCTGGTGGAGTGGCGGTGGTGAGCACAGCGGTATCGAACGGTTCAGTGCTCAGACCGCGCAATGTCGGACTGGGGCCGCGTCATGTCCGAGACCGACACTCCCGATAGATCACGACGTGTCACTGGAGTAGCCGAGCGCCGACGCTGAAGCGTGCGGCGCGCCGGTGTATCCGGTGTCGGTGGCCGCGGCGGCGCAGGTGCGGCAGGCGTCCCTCGGGCTCAGCGAAGAACAGTCGCTTCGCCAGCTCGATGAGCACGAGGTAGGCGATGACCATGCCGGCGAGGGCGAGGAAGAACCCCAGTGGCAGGTGCGCGAATCCCAGGATTCCCGACAGCGGGGACAGCGGCAGTACGACACCGACGGTGACCGTCGCGAACGCGGCGAGCAGCAGCGGGCGGCTGGGTCGGCTGCGGAGAAACGGGCTGCGTCGGGTGCGGATCGCGAAGATCACGAGGGTCTGGGTGGCGAGGGATTCGACGAACCAGCCGGCCTGGAACAGGGCGGCCCCGGCGTGGAAGGCGCCCAACATGAGGGCGAAGGTGAGGAAGTCGAACAGGCTGCTGATCGGGCCGAAGAAGACCATGAAGCGGCGGATGAAGGCGATGTCCCAGTGCGAGGGGGCTTGGAGCTGTTCGGGGTCCACCCGGTCGGTCGGGATGGCCAGCTGGCTGGCGTCGTAGAGCAGGTTGTTGAGCAGGATCTGGCCCGGCAGCATCGGCAGGAAGCTGAGTACTGCGGAGGCGGCCGCGGCGCTGAACATGTTGCCGAAGTTGCTGCTCGTGCCCATCAGCACGTACTTGATCGTGTTGGCGAAGATGCGGCGACCCTCGGTGACGCCGTCGGCGAGGACCCCGAGGTCCTTTTCCAGCAGGACGACGTCGGCGGCGTCCTTGGCGACGTCGGTCGCGGTGTCGACGCTGATCCCGACGTCGGCGGTGTGCAGGGCCAGCGCGTCGTTCACGCCGTCGCCGAGGAACCCGACCGCGCGGCCCCGGCGGCGCAGCAGCGTGATCAGCCGGGCCTTCTGTTCCGGGCTGACCCGGGCGAAGATCGTGGTGGTCTGCGCCGCGGCGGTCAGTGCTGCGTCGTCCATGCCGGTGATCTCGGCGCCGGTCAGGGTGCCGCCGGAGACCAGGCCGAGGTCGGCGCAGACCTTCTGGGCGACCAGCGGGTTGTCCCCGGTACAGACCTTCACGGTGATGCCGAGCGCGGCGAGGCGCTGCAACGAGGTGGCGGCGGCGTCCTTGGGTCGGTCCAGGAAGATCAGGAAACCCACCAACGTCAGGTCGTTCTCGTCGGTGGGGGTGGGGACGGTGAGCTCGGGAGCGGCCCGGCGGGCGACGGCGACCACGCGGCTGCCAGCGGCGAACTGCGCCGCCAGGGTGGCCTCGGCACCGGGTGGGATGGTCGTGCAGCGGGCCAGCACGGACTCCGGCGCTCCCTTGACCACCAGCTGCTGGTCTCCGTCGGGGGTTCGCACCACCGTGGAGGTCATCCGCCGGTCGTGGTCGAAGGGCAGCAGCCCGACCCTGACGTAACCCGCGACGGGGTGGGCCGCAGCGGCGGGTGCAGCCCACAGCGCCGCATCCAGGGGGTTCCCGCCGACCGCGCCGACCGCGCCGACCGCGCCGACCGCGCCGCCGGCCGGGTCGGCCTCGGTAGCGAGCAGCCCCAGGCGCAGCGCCTGCTCGGAGTCGGCGCCGTCGGGGTCCAACGCGGCGGTGAACGTGATCCGGCCCTCGGTCAACGTGCCGGTCTTGTCCGTGACGAGCACGTCCATGTCGCCGAGGTCTTCGACACAGACCAACCGCTTGACCAGAACCTTGAGCTTGGCCAGCCGCCGGGATCCGGTCGCCAGGCTGGTGCTGACCACCGCGGGCAGCAGCTGCGGGGTGATCCCGACCGCGATGGCCAGGGAGAACAGCAGCGACTGGATCAGCGGCCGGTGCAACACCAGGTTGGCCACCAGGATCAGGCTGGTCAGCGCCACCGCCACCTGCAGCAGCAGCACCGAGAAGTGTCGCAGCCCGGCCTGGAAATCGGTCTCGGGTTGGCGTTCGCCCAACCCCAGCGCGATGCGCCCGAACTCCGCCCGCGCCCCGGTGGCCACCACGACACCGGTGCCGGCGCCGGCCCGCACGACCGTGCCCATGAACGCGCAGCAGATGAGGTCGCCGAGCGCTGAGCCAGAGGCGACCGGCGGGACCGCCTTCTCAGCGGGCAACGACTCCCCGGTCAGCACGCTCTCGTCGCACTCCAGGCCCGTCGTGGTCAGCAACCGCAAATCCGCCGGGACCACCTCACCGAGGACGAGCCGCACGACGTCACCAGGGACCAGCGCGGTCACATCGACCTCGACGGGCGCGCCGCCGCGCAGCGCCACCGCCCGGTGAGTCACCTGGGAGTGCAGCGCATCGGTGGCCCGCTCGGCGCGGTATTCATTGACAAACCCCAGCCCGACGCTGGCCAGCAGGATGACCCCGATGACGACCGTGTCGGTGCGCTGACCCAGGAAGAAGGAGATGACCGCGGTCACCGCCAGCAGGATCAGCACCGGACTGCGCAGCTGGCGAACGAGTATCCGCAGCGGCTGGGCGTGATGGGTGCGCACCGCGTTGGGGCCGACGAGTCCCAGCCGCCGGCCGGCCTCGTCGGCGTCGAGGCCGCCCGGGGTGCTGCCGAGCCCGTTGAGCACCTGCGCTGCGGGGAGGGCGGCGGCCTCGCTGACCGGGATCCCCAGCAGGGACCCGGTATCGGCGGCGTTGTCTCGGCGCGCTGTGCCGGTTTTCGTCGTCATGAGGGTGCGCTGACGGTCAGGGCCTGCTCGACACCGCCAGCGATCTGTAGGTCCTCGCGTGAGGCGACCACGAGGGTGGCGACGCGGGCGTCGCGGGAACTGATGTCGGTGTCGGGTTCTGCGGCCGCGTTGAGCTGCTCATCGATGCTCACGCCGAGGTGGGCGAGTCGGGTCGTGGCGCATCTCCGCACCCGCCCGGCGTGCTCGCCGACGCCGCCGGTGAACACGAGCGCATCCAGGCCACCCAGGCTGACGGTCATCGCGGCGACGCTGCCGGCCAGCCGGTGCAGGTAGACATCGAGTGCCAGCTGGGCGTCGGCGTCGTCGCGCCCGAGCAGCTCTCGCATGTCGGCCGTGCCGGCCAGGCCGAACAGCCCCGAGCAATGCTCGAGGCTGTGGGCGACCTCGTGCGCGGCGAGTCCCTCGTGTTCTTGCAACCAGAGCAGCAGCCCCGGGTCCACCGACCCGCTGCGGGTCGCCATCACGAGCCCGTCCAGCGGGGTGAACCCCATGGTGGTGTCGACACTGCGCCCGTCGAGCACCGCGGCCAGCGACGCGCCGGCACCGAGGTGGCAGGTCACGACGCGGCGCGCGCCCGGCGCCATGTGCTGGGCGCGACCGGCGGCCCACGCGTGAGACAGACCGTGGAAGCCGTAGCGGCGCACACCCCAGCGTTGTCGCCACTGGCGCGGTAGCGCGTAGGTGTAGGCCTCCGGCGGCAAGGTCGCGTGAAACGCCGTATCGAAGCACGCGACATGCGGCACGTCCGGCAGCAGCCGCCGGGCGGCGTCCAGTGCGTGCAGCGACTTCGGTTGGTGCAGCGGCGCCAGCTCCACCAACTCCCGCAGGCGCCGCTCGACGCCGGAGTCGACCACCACCGGATCGACGAGGTCCGGGCCGCCGTGCACGATCCGATGCCCCACGGCGTCGACCTGCGGCGCGGTGTCGGGCAGACCGTCGAAAGACGTCAGCACCTCACCGCCGTCGACGAGGTCGACCTTCAGCGAGCTGGAACCGGCGTTGACGACCAGAACGCGCATCTCAACACGGCCAGGTCCAGCCGGAGATCTCCGGTGCGTCCCCATCATGCTCGCGGGTGTCGAAGTGGGTCTTCAACCGCCGCTCGATCACCGGCTCGGGCGGCTGAGCCTGGTCCTGGCCGGCGGCCACGCCGCACCGACACGACCACAACTCGGCAACCACCGCCGACACCGCCCGGGTGTGATGGCCATGGGAGCACCAGTACGACACCGGCCGCCGCGGCTCCCCGAACCGAGCAGCCCGGATAACCCCCACCCGGGTGCCGCGGATCGCGGTGCACTCAGTCATCAGCCAGCCCTCCACGGACCTCATCGGCAACGCATCACCGGGATCCGGGGCGCCACCACAGCACACCACACTCGCTGGCCTGCGCCAACCATGTGAGCATGATGTTTGGGCGAGCGCTCGGCGTCGGTGTGCCCTGCTCGGTAGCATCCCCGCGCTGCGTCCCGACGTCGCCATCCTCGACGTCGGGCCCCGACGGTGACCTGCCTCATGCTCACCTAGAAGTCGGTGTCTCGGTGGCATCCAGTGGCAGGAGGGCGAAGTCACTGGCCGGCGCGATGGCATCCGGGGTGTCCTACCTGGCCAGCCGCGCACGTGGGCGCGTTCACGAGACGGTGGCAGGCCGCGCAGTGTGGCTGCGGCATTTGGGCGCTATCCGTTGGCGTGGTGGACCCTGGTGATTCCGCTGGTCTAGCGTGTGTGGTGAACGGTGCGGTCTTCGCGCCGTTCCCACAGAGTCATCCGGCCTGGACCCCGTCGACGCTCTGCGAGCACCGCGGATGACGCCCCCGCTCGGTGGGGGTGTGCCTCCGTTTCACTGTGCGCTGCGGCGCGCGGGAGAGCGAGACCGGTGACGACCGCGACTGACCCATCCGGTTGCCAAGCCGGCCGGTCCGCCGTCGCCGGTTACTCACCCCACCCCGCCGGCCCAGCCGGTGACGGGCGGTCGACGGGCCCACGCTGGGCACCCCAGACCAGCCGCTCGGGCTGGCTGTGAGGCACCCGCCCAGGGTGCGGGCGTGGTGGTGGCCGGGAGCTGGACGTGCTCACCGTGCCGCTGCTCGAGGGGCGGCGTCTGCGGTCAGCTCGCCGCCGTCCCGCCGCATCTGCTCCTGGCCCTGCAACCGATGCGCTTCCTGGGCGCCCACGGGCTGACCTACCTGTTGGGCGGCCGCGAACTCGCCCAGCGCACCACCGGGACGCAGCTGCACCTCGCCGGCCTGGTCGCCTACCTGGTAGCGCGCTCACTGCACGTCACCGAGCTGCTGGAGCGGTTCGATACCTATCCCACTTCTGACCCACGCCCTGGCCACGCTGGTCGGCTGAGCGCACAAGCCACGATGATCACTCTCGGTATTGCGATCCCGAGGGTTTGGATCATTCTTTCTCGCCAGCTCACTACACCCACCCACCGAGGAGACCGCTTTGAGTACTGATACGGATCGAACTGACGTTGACCAGGTCCCCGACGCCGTAGTCGCCGTTTACGGCACAGAAGTCGAGCTCACCGCCGCCGTCAAACACCTGGAGCACGAAAAATTCGACATGTCCCACATCTCGGTCGTGGGCAAGGGGCTGACCGAGGAACGGCACATCGTCGGGTTTGACACACCCGGTAAGCACACCGCGCATTGGGCGAAGTGGGGCGGCCTGTGGGGGTGGCTGTTCGGCGCCTTCATCTTCATCCCCGGCCTTGGGCATGTCGCCATCGGCGGTTATCTGCTTTTTCTCCTGGCATCCGCCGGAGTCGGCGCTGTCAGCGGAGCGGTCGGCGGTGCACTCACCAGCGTCGGGATCCCCAAGGACGGGATTCCGAAATATGCGGCCGACCTGCGCGCCAACCGGTTCCTCGTCATTGCCCACGGCACACCCAACGAGGTTCATCGGGCTCGTGAGCTGCTGGCGAACACCAACCACGACCGTCTCGACCACCACAGCTCGGCGCCACAACTCTCCTAACCTAAGGGGATTTCTCTAGTACTTGATCATCGTGAGTGAGGTCAGCTGGGCTGATTCGCCTGGTCTGCGGGTCTTGTACCCGGTCGCCCGCTCGTTTGGTTTCCCGTGTGTAACGGCGGCCCGGAGGCGGCGGGGCGAGGTTGCCTCCGCGGGTGACCTCGGAAGGTCAGGTCGGCGACGAGATTTTCAAGGTCTGGAGGGGGCGTCGCTGGCGCGGGTGAAGGAGATCCGCCCAGGATCGAGTCCGGCGGTGCCTGCGGCGTGGTTGGACAGCGCGCGGATCGCCGGGTAGCAGCAACGCACCGGGTAGATCTCCTGGCGGATCAGCGGCGGGGATTTGGAGCGTCGCACCATCGGCACCGCCGCGCAGCGAGGTTTCCAGCTCATCGAAGCGGGTTTCCAAGCCGACAGCGGCAGGCATAGACGCTGGCGGCCTGCTCTGGGGCGAGAACCTGCGGGTCGAGGTGATGTCGGTGACCAGGGCGAAGGTCTCGGATCCCTCGCTTGCTGTCTTCGGAGGTAATCGAGTACTCGATCACCCGCACTCCGATGCCGGGGATGTCGGGCGGTGATGGTCCAGCACAGCGACATCAGTGCTGGCGGGTCCACGAAAGTTTCATGCTCAAGTGGTACACGCAGGTCAACGAGTGTGGTCTCCTGTGTTGGTGCCCCAGACCGGCGACGCGTTGCCGACGAGGTCTGTGAAGGGCCGGCTGATGACTGAGCATCCCGCGTTCAGTGGCACCCGGACGGCGGGCCTCGGTGCTGGTCGGGTCCGGGAGCGGGCCGACGGGCCGGGAGTGCCGCGGCAGCCGGTGTCGTACCGGTGGGCCCGAGGCCATCGCAGGCGGCTGATGTCGGCGTTGTCGGCAGTGGTTCCCGAGTTGTGGTCGTGCCGGTCTGGTTCCCGCGGTGCGGGCGGGTTGCCCCGGACGGCATCGTCGTGACCGTGCAGCCGGAGAGCCCCGACGGGCCCGCGCGCGAGCAGGTAGCCGAGGCCGGCATCGACCAGACCGTCGTGCCGGCCATGCCGGGTGGGGATCGGGACCCCACTTCCCAGAATCCACCTACTCGGGGACCTGCCGACGAGGAGGGCGGTGGTGGGGAGGTGTTGACGTTTCCCGATCTGCCGCGTATGGAGTTGGATCAACTCCTGGGGCAGCTCGTCACGCGCGCCCAGGAGGTGATGGCCACCCAGGGCCGGTTGCGTGGCCTGCTGCACGCCAACCAGATGATCATCGGTGATCTGGCGTTACCGGCGTTGCTGCGCCGAATCGTGGAGGCAGCCCGTGAGCTGGTCGGCGTCCGCTACGCCGCGCTGGGCATTATCGCGCCCGGTGGGCACCTGGCCGAGTTCATCCACGTCGGCATGCCCGCGGGCGCGGCGGAGGCGATCGGGCATCTGCCGCAGGGCAACGGCCTGCTCGGTGCGCTGATCGCCGACCCTGAGCCGATCCGGCTACGCTGCATCGCCGATGACCCGCGGTCATCGGGTTTCCCGCCGGGCCACCCGCCGATGCGCAGCTTCCTGGGCGTGCCGATCCGGGTCCGCGACGAGGTCCTGGGCAATCTCTATCTGTCCGAGTGCACGCATGGGGAGTTCAGCGCCGAGGACGAGGAACTCGCCAAGGCGCTCGCCGCGACCGCCGGGGTGGCCATTGACAATGCCCGGCTCTATGAGATCGCGCGCGCCCGGCAGGAGTGGCTGCAGGCCTCGGCGGCGATCATCCGACGGCTGCTGTCGGTCGACGCTGCAGACTCCCCGGGCGCAGAAGACTCCGTCGGTTCGTTGCAGCTCATCGCCGAACGCACCCGGGAGATCGCCCGCGCCGATCTGGTCACCGTGGTACTCCCGGACGGCGACGGCCACATCGACGGCGGGCTGCGGGTCGAGGTTGCGGTCGGGGTCGGCGCCGAGGACCTGCTCGGTGTGGCCGTGCCGGTGGACGGGTCGCTGCCCGGACGGGTGTTCACCACGGGCGAGCCGCTGCGGGTCGACACCCCCAGCGAGCACCCCGGGCTGGGGGCCGCCGCGTCTGCGGGGTTGGACATCGGCCCGGTGCTGGTTCTACCGCTGCTGGGACCGCAACGGGCCCACGGCGTGCTCAGCGCAGCCCGGTTGTCGGGCCGGCCCGGGTTCACCGCCGAGGACCTCGACATGGCCGCCGGGTTCGCCAACCAGGCCTCCATCGCCCTCGAGCTCGCTCAGGCCCGCGCCGAGCAACAGCGCGCGGTGATGCTCGATGAACGCGACCGCATCGCCGCCGATCTGCACGATCACGTCATCCAACGCCTGTTCGCCGCGGGGCTGTCGCTGCAGAGCGTCGCCAAGCGCCTCGGCGCGGGCCCGGACACCGACCGGATACTGGGCGCCATCGGGGACCTCGACGACACCATCAGCCAGATCCGCACCACCATCTTCGGGCTCCACCAACTACCCCAGGCCACACCGGTCGGGGTGCGGGCGCGGCTACTCGAGGTGATCGCCGCGGTGGCCCCGGCGTTGGGGTTCACCCCCGCGGTGCGGTTCGCGGGCCTGGTGGAGGACACCCTGCCCACCGATGTCGTCGACGATGTCCTCGCCGTGCTGCGTGAGGCGTTGACCAACATCGCCCGGCATGCGCGGGCACTGTCCGCCGAGGTGGACCTCACCGCCGGCGCGGACCGGCTGACCCTGGAGGTCCGCGACGACGGCGTCGGCATCGCCCCCGGCGCGCGACGCAGCGGTCTGGGCAACCTGCGCCGCCGCGCCGAACATCACGGCGGAACCCTGGCCCTGAGCCCGCGCGAGCCGACCGGCACCCGGCTGTCCTGGTCGATCCCGAACAACTAGCGGCCAACAACCAAGCCCAGGGACCGGGCCTGCGACGAGATCGACCCCAGCGCCCGCGCGCAGCCGACCCCGGCCCCCCGGTGCGGACCCGACCGACCGATGGCGGCCTGGTCGGGACCTTCGCCTCTACGGTCGCGGTGAGCACCGGGCGATCGTGGACACCAACAGCCGCAACCCCACGAAGGGAACAGCAATGGCCGTGACCGTCGAGCTCGACGCGCTCGTCGAGCTCGATCGCGGTGAATGCCTGCGCCTACTGGCAACAGGTGTGATCGGGCGGGTCGTGTTCACCGACGCCGCGCTGCCGGCCGCCCAGCCCATCACCTACCTCCTCGATTGTGACGAGGTCATCTTCCGCGCCGGCGGTGGGAGCAAACTCGCCGCGGCGACCCGCCACGCGGTCCTCGCCTTCGAGGCCGATGAGATCACCGGACCCACCCTCACTGGGTGGAGCGTGCTGGGCGTGGGCCAGGCCTATCAGGTGACCGACCCCGACCGGTTGGCCGAACTCGCCCGACGCCCACCGGTCCCGTGGGTCCCTACCGACACAGCCGACACCATCGCCATCCCGCTGCAACGCCTCACCGGGCGCCGGCTGCGCCTGACCGACATCACCACCGGCTAATCAGTCCGGACTGCACTGCCCGCGACCGCGACCGTGCGAAAGACCCGTCGCGCCACGCGGTGCCGCACCCGGTTGACCATCTTCCGGGCCGTCCAGGGTCTGGGCCGGTGGACTGATGTCGCTGTGCCTGGCGATCCTCGGCGACATCGTGGCGCCCCGGTGACGCAACCGCTTGCCGTGGGGAAACACCCCCCGTAACCACCGGATCGACTGGCCGGGCGCGATCACTGTGCTCATCGTCGCCGGACCCCCCACCCGCTCCGACGACACGACGAACGAAGGGTACGGACTTCCGCAATCACCGATTCCCGCGACGAGTCCGAAGGGATCAGTCGGCGCCGGCCAGGTGAAGGCGTGCATGACGCGCAGTGCATGCCGCCTCGCCGCCTCGGCGGCCGCCAGCCCAGCGCATCCAGCGCTGGACCTGATCCGTCCACACGACGATCAGCACATGGTTGATGATCATGTCATTCTTCGACATTTACCCTCCGTCGCGGCGACCTGAATCTGTCGACGATCCCAGACTCTTACGACGGGAAGGACGTGTGTTCGGTTCTTGCTGGTGTCCAGCTGAACGGATCGCAGGTCGACGGGTCAGGTTCTCCGGTGCAGCGACCCCGACGCGGTAGGCGGGCTGTCAGGTCTTCTGCGGGGTGGTGCTGCCCGGGCGACGCCGCCGTTCCCAGAGCAACGCAGCCATCGCGGCGAGCACCAGCGCGTTGGTCGGTGAACCCAGCACCAGCATGAGCACGCTGAGCATCGCCAGGACAACCATCGCGATCGTGTAGGCCCGCCGACGGCGATACCACCGCTGGCGCGCGAGGCGGTGCGCGCCGACCTCGAAGGACCGCCCAAAGTTGGGGTCCTCGACGAGCAGTTGGTGCTGAATCTCGTCTAGCGCCTCGCGGTCACGGTCGCTGAGCATGACACACCTCCTGGGCGTTCCAATCGGTCATCGTGACCGCCCGTGCAAGATTCGCGACCGTGGCCGCCAGTCGTCGCCGCGTACCTCCCCGGAGCCATCACGGGGAGCTTCAGCAGCAGCGGGTGCGGAGGTGAGCCGCGAGCGATCGGCACCACCGTGGTGGTGGTGCCGATCGCGGAACCGGCCACCAGCGCCATCGCGGTCGACAACCCGAACCGGTGCGCCGGCGGCGCATCCGCGGTGGCCACCACCGTGAACGGTGCCCGTACCGCCGCAGGTCTGTTGCCATTACTCACCGGAGCCCGCCTCAACGTTCGGCCTGCAGCCCGCGCCATCGCGTACACGCCTCAATCCTTTCCCGCCCGGCCTCCCCGCCCCAGGGCCGAAGGTCTTATCGGGCCAGGGAAGGTAGTCCCCTTCGCTACGAGCACCTACCGGGAACCACCGCCGCGAACGTCACCCGCCAGTCCGAAGATCTGCTCGCAGGTGGGTGTCGGTCATACCCTGCCAACTGCGGCACCTGGCGGGCCCACACGCCGGGGACGTCTGGACCCCCGGCTCGTGACCAACGACCCTGCCGGGGACCCTGCCACCACGCGCATCATGACTGGTAGGAGACCGGCCAGGGAGGCGAGAATGAGCACCGTCAGCGGTCCCGGGCCACTGGCCCGGCTGGCGCGGCGGCACGGGCTGGTGCGCTCGCCCCTGCGCCGCACCACCGACCGGGTCGAGGCCGTGGTGACCGCGGGGCTGGCGATGCTGGCGCTGCTGGTCATGGCGCTGGCCATCATCATCGCGATCGGGACCTACCAGCGGGAGCTCGCCGCGGCGGCGGCCGCGCACCAAACGTCGGTGACCGCGGTCCTGGTCACCGACGCGCAACCGCAGCACGCAACCTCCTCCGCGCTGGGTGTCAGGACCGAAAGAATCGCCCGGGCGCGCTGGTCGCTGCCCGACGGGCAGCAGCGCAGCGGGCCACTATGGGTCGGCGCCGGCCGCCACGCCGGGGACCGGGTGCCGATCTGGCTAGACCGGCATGGCAACCGCGTCGACGCACCCCAGACACCCGGGGAAGTGATCGCCAACGCGGTGGTCACCGGGGCCGCCCTGGTGATGGGCGGGTGGGCGCTGCTGGGGGCACTGTGGTGGACCATCTGCCGCGTACTGGGCCGGATCAACGCGGCCTGGTGGGACGTGCAGTGGGCCCGCACCGGGCCAGGATGGAACCGTCGAACCTGGCAGTAAGGAATCTATGAGCATCGGTGACGTGCTGATCCGGTCGGCGCTGACTACCACCCCGCGGCACGGGTTACCTTCCTGCCGGTCGTCGAGGAGACGCGACCGGCTGGTTGTGGCGCTCACCGAGGCGATGTGCTCCGCTGCCGGATCCGGCCCGACGCGCAGCGCGGCAGCCAGCCCGGTCCGTCGGCGATCAACACGGCCAAGCAGAAGTGCCCCGGCCTGACCGGAGAAGGCGTGGTGGATGGGCGTCGCGCTCATCGGAGCCATCATCATCGGACCTGACCCCGGGCCTGTCGCAATGGCCACCGGCATCGTAGTCGCGGTGCACCCAGCGATAGGTGATGCATACCGGCCGGGCCCGGCCGCAATGACAAACGATCAGCAACCACTGACGTCGAATCATGCTGGGCCGCCCCCGCACCCCGATGAGCGGGGTCGACCGCGCACCCACAGATGTCGTGTTCCTACAGTGCGTTTGGTCATCCCTGGGAGCCGCTGAGCGACATTGACCGACTCGCGCTGGATCTCGGTCTGGCCCCTTTCCCATGCTGCGGTTCTCACGCCAGAGTGCTTAGGTGTTCGCTGGCTTCACGCCGTCGGAACGGTGGGTCCTCGCTGCGCACAGAGTCAGCAACCACGCCGCGGCGGTGATCACGCGTCACTCCTTCGATTTCATCGGCACGCCACCGATCACGGTGAGTGGCTCGGTCCCCGATCGCGGGTCTGGCCACGGCCGTCACGCGGCGTGAGCCGGGCGAGGTTCGGGCGTTCCGCCGGGTGCTGGCTGCGGAGGCGACTGGACCGCGCCTCCTGTGCAGGCCACCTCGACGTGTGGTTCGGCGGGGGCGGGTTGGGTCAGCGGCAGCGGGGAAGGGCGGTAGCGGCGCAACCGGTTGGCGTTGGCGATGACCGACAGCGAGGACAGGGCCATCGCAGCCGCGGCAAGCATCGGCGACAGCCGCACACCGAAGGCGGGGTAGAGGGCGCCCGCGGCGATCGGGATGCCTAGGCCGTTGTAGGCCAAGGCGAAGAACAGGTTCTGTCGGATGTTGCGCATGGTGACCCGCGACAGACTGATCGCGGTCACGACCCCGGACAGCGAGCCGGAGATCAGAGTGATGTCGGCTGCCTCGATCGCCACATCGGTGCCGGTGCCGATCGCCAACCCCACGTCGGCCGCGGCTAGGGCGGGCGCGTCGTTGATGCCGTCGCCGACCATGCCGACTCGCCGGCCTTCGGCTTGCAGACGGCGAATCTCGTCGGCCTTGTGTTCGGGCAGCACGTCGGCCAGCACCCGGCGCACGCCGACCTGGGCGGCGATCGCGGCCGCGGTGCGGGCGTTGTCGCCGGTGAGCATGACGACCTGCACACCCAGGTCGTGCAGGGCGGCGATCGCGGCCGCCGAGTCGTCCTTCACAGTGTCAGCGACTGCGACCACCCCAGCGGGTTGGCCGTCGATGGCAACGAGGATCGCGGTCTTGCCTTCGCCGGCCAGCCCCGCCGCGACAACATCGAGGTCGGCACCGGCGACACCGACATCGCCCAGCATGCGAGCGTTGCCGATCACCACGGCATGCCCGTCCACCTCGGCTTGCACACCCTTGCCGGTGGCCGATTCGAAGCCGCTCACCGGCGCCAGGCTGATCCCGCGGCTACGGGCACCGGCCACGATGGCGGCGCCGAGAGGATGCTCGCTGTCGGCCTCGACGGCCGCGACCAGCCGCAACATCTCGTTCACCGGCCAGCCCCCGTAGGCACGGACGTCGGTGAGGGCGGGCTTGCCGGCGGTGATCGTGCCCGTCTTGTCGAGCACGACCGTGTTCAACTGGTGCGCTGTTTCCAGCGCACCCGCCGAGCGGATCAGAATCCCTGCGCGGGCGCCCCTGCCGGTGCCGACCATGATCGACAGAGGGGTCGCCAGGCCGAGCGCGCAGGGGCACGCGATGATCAAGACCGCGACCGCCGAGACGAGCGCGAGGGTCAGGGCCGGGGTTGGGCCGATGACGAACCAGAGGGCGAACGTCACCACAGCCACGGCGATCACGGCGGGGACGAAGAAACCGGACACCGCGTCGGTCAGGCGCTCAATGGGGGCTTTCGAGGCTTGGGCCTGCGCCACCAGGCGGATGATCTGGGCCAGCAGGGTGTCGGCGCCGACCTTGGCCGTGCGTACGTGCAGCGATCCGGTCCCGTTGATCGTCGCACCGATCACGGCATCACCTGGTTGTTTGGTCACGGGCATCGGCTCGCCGGTGACCATCGATTCATCGACCGCCGAGGAGCCGGTGAGCACGATCGCGTCGACGGGAATCTTCTCGCCCGGCCGGATCACGACCTCATCGCCCACCACGACGTCCCCAACTGGCACGTCCATCTCCACGCCGGCGCGGATGACCCGCGCGATCCTGGCGGCCAGACCCAGCAGTGCTCGGATCGCCTCGCCAGTGCCGGCCTTGGCCCGGACCTCGATCAATCGACCGAGCAGGATCAGGGTCAAGATCACCCCGACAGCTTCGAAGTACACCTCGCGCACGCCGACCGGCAGCAACCCGGGTGCGATCGTGATCAGCAAGCTGTAGCCGTAGGCGGCGACCGTGCCGAGGGTGACCAGGCTGTTCATGTCCGCTGCGCGGTGCCGCAAAGTCAGCCAGCCGGTGCGGTGAATGGGCCAGCCGGTATAGAGCATCACGGGAGTGATCAAGCCCAGCTGCAGCCAGTGATTCAGCAGCAGCCCGGGCACCCAGCCGCCACCGAACGACCGAGCCATCACGGCGAACAGCACAGGTGCGGTGAGCGCCGAACCCACCACCACACGGCGGGTCAGGTCGGCAATCTCCGCTCGCCGCTCGGCGGCCTGCCCAGCCTCGGCGCCTACCCCGGTGTCGAACCTATCTACCGAGCCTCGAGCGGGCTCATCGTGCTGAACTCGGCCGGCAGCGTCCCCGGGAGGTGGCACGTCGTAGCCCGCATCTTGGGCAGGGTCCACGATCAGTGTCCCGTGGATCATGTTCATCCCGCACGCGAAGCCGAACGTACCTGCCACCGCTGACGGTAGCCGGACGGTGGTGCGCTCATAGGCGGGCAGCGCCGCAGAGAGTTGCAAGTCCGCGAACACAACCCGCGAGGTGCAATCCCCGGACTCCTGCCGGTCGAACACCAGCTCCACCGGTAACCCTTGGCGAACGCGGATGACGTCTGGGCTGTAGCCGCCACGGACACTCACCACGATCCGCTGCACCCCGCCCTCCACGCGTGCGGAGCGGGCCCGGCGCGGACCGAAGAAGAACCAGCCCAACCCGACGAGCAGCACGGTGGCCGCACTCACCACCACGATGTCGGCAAGGTTCATAACGAAGACCCCTTCGTAAACGATTCTGTACGCCACCTTTCGCGCGTCGGCCGGGCCGCAGTAGGGGCTTCCGCAGGTCCCCGCGGGGGCCGCACGTCCTACCGACAAGCGACTGCCAGAGCGCTACGCGTACGCCCCGCCTGTTCTTTCGGCCTGACCTCGGTAGGCCGAAAGGCTCTACCGGCAACCTGGGCATACGACGACCGTGAACTCGAGGCCACATCGGCCCACCCGGTCCGGGCTTCGGCTCGGGGACGCAAAATCGTGGAAGGAATCACGATCATGTTCTGGTACAGCAATCACATGAACGGTTGGGGCTGGGTACTGATGATCTTCGCCATGGTCGCGTTCTGGAGCCTGCTGATCGCGGTCATCTTTCCGATCCGGCCCTGGGGTAGCAGGCCAGGATCGCCGGCTCAGGTGCCCGCGCCTTCGACGCCCGAGCAGCTTCTCGCCGGACGGTTCGCTCGCGGCGACATCGACGAGCCCGAATACGCCGGCCGCCTGACCGCCCTCCGCGAATCGCACCGGTCCTGAGATGACGATCCTGATCGCAGCGGTGTTACTGCCGGGCCGACCGAGTCCCAGGAATCAGCCGGGCGCGCCGTGCCACCCGAGAGCGGTAACGCACCCACGCAATTACGAAGACGTAGCAGCATGAACACGATCGAGGACATCGAACTCATGCTCGGCGCTCCACGTGCCGACGTGCGGGCGCTCTATGACCGTGCCGCCACACGCTATGACCATTTCCGCGACCTGTGGTTGCAGTTGGCCGGCGCGGCGGCTGAACAGGCCCTGATCGACGACTTGCGGGCTGTGTTGCGCCCGGGGGCCAGGGTCCTCGATGCAGGCTGCGGTACCGGTGCTCTGGCCCGTCAAGCGTTGCGCATCGAGCCCACCGCGCAGCTGACCCTGCTTGATCAGTCGTCCGGGATGTTGGCCGAGGCTGCTGACGTGCCGGGTGAGCACGTCGTCGGCAGCGTGCTCCAACTTCCCTTTTCCGATGCCAGTTTCGACGTTGTCGTCAGCGGTTGGGTGATCGAGACCGTTCCCGACCCGATGGCTGCGGTGCAGGAGTATCTACGCGTCATCAACCCGGCGGGGCACGTGTTGTACACGTTCTGCTCGCTGCCGCACGGATTCTTCTCCCGCGTGGGCAGCGCCTGGTTGCGCGCCGCTGTCGGGCGGGGTTTCGCCGGCGAGTTCCTGCCCGAATCGCGTACTCCTTGGCACGACTGCGAACGGTCCCACCGGATAGAAGGGACCGGTGGCCTGGTCACCGAAGTCGCGCTTCGTAAGTGCTGCCGCGTCGGCGCACCATTGCTACCAGCCGACCTCTCCAGTGGAGACTCGGGTGTCTGAACACCGCGCACCTGAAACGTCCTACCCTGCACGGCAGCGCGGAGGTTCTTGCCGTTGTGGACGTGACGAAGGCGTTCCGTCGGGGCCCGCTGTGGCATCGCCGCTCGGCCGAGGTGTTACGCGGCGCGAGCCTGCATGTCGATGCCGGTGAGTTGGTGGGGCTGGTGGGCGAGAACGGGTCGGGCAAGAGCACGCTGATGAAGATCATCGTGGGACTGCTGGCCCGCGACGGCGGCGCGGTTGATCGCCCGCCGCGTCTTGGCTACTGCCCGCAACTTCCGTTGCTGTGGGACAAGCTCACGGTCGCCGAGCATTTCGAGCTGTTCGCCCAGGCCTACCGCCTCGGCCCGGTCGCCGCCCGGGCCTCGCGCGATGCGCTGCTCGAGGAGTTGCAGTTCGTCAAGTACGCCGGCTATCGCGTTGAATCGCTGTCTGGCGGGCATCGTCAACTTGGGCGGCGGCCGGGTAACTGGGATCGTCTGGGTGGTGGGTCGAGGGGGGCTGGTGGGTACCGGTGCGCCGTCGTACAAGGGTTTCCGGTTTCCGGTGGAGATCATCAGTCACTGTGTCTGGCTGTACTACCGGTTCCCGCTGAGCTTGCGGGAGATCGAGGAGATGATGCTCGCGCGGGGCGTCACGGTCTCCCACGAAACCATCCGCCCGGATGGGTGCCCGCTTCGCGAAATGGCGGGCCGTCTTCAGTATCGGTGACGCGACCCCCAGCCGGGTCTGCGTCGAGGCGAACGCGCACTCGTTGGCCCGTTACGCCGCGCTGTGCCAGGAGACCGGTCTGGTGCCCGTCGTGGAGCCGGAGGTGCTGATGGCCGGCGAACGCACCCTGGCTCGCCGCGGCCAGGTCACCGAGGACGTGCTGCATGAGGTCTTTGCCCAACTGCGCACCCAGGGGGTCGTGCTCGAGGCGATGCTGCTCAAACCCAACATGATCCTGCCGGGGTCGGCTTGCCCGACCCCGGACTCAGTCGACGCAGTCGCCGGGATCGCGTTCCTGTCCGGCGGCCAATCCGGTGACCTCGCCACGGCCCGGCTGGCCGCGATGAACAGCCCGGCCTTCGTCCCGCTGCCCTGGCCGGTGGCGTTCTCCTTCGGCCGCGCGATCCAGCAACCCGGGCTGACGATCTGGGACGGCCAGGACGCGAATGTCGAGCGTGCGCAACAGGCACTTCTGCAACGAGCAAAGTCCAATCAGGACGCGCGACGCGGCCTGCACGCTCCGGCGACATCGCCGGCCCAGCCATGAGAACCCCGGTGCCAGACCACCCGGCACGGAATCGCCACCTCGATCAGACGGACAACAATCATGAGCACTGACACCACCAAGACCGCGCCCGCCGACTCCACGGCACCGAAGCCCGACCCGAAGCACGACCTGAAGTCGCTGCCGATGGCTGACGTTCAGAAGCAGCTCGGAAGTTCGCCGGATGGTCTGAGTCAGGCCGAGGCGGCGAAGCGGCTGGTGCAGTACGGGCCGAATGAGATCGCCGAGCACAAGACGAACCCGTTGCTGAAGTTCCTGTCCTACTTCTGGGGCCCGATCCCGTGGATGATCGAAGTGGCGGTGATTCTGTCGGGTGCGGTCGGGCACTGGCCGGACTTCTTCATCATCCTCGTATTGCTGCTCGCGAATGCTGTGGTCGGCTACACCGAGGAACGCCAGGCCGGCAACGCCATCGACGCGTTGAAAGACAAGCTCGCCGTCAACGCGCGCGTGCGACGCGACGGCGAATGGGTCACGCCCGCCGCCCGCGAGCTGGTGCCCGGGGACGTGATCCGGCTGCGGCTGGGTGACATCGTCCCAGCTGATGCCCGGCTGCTGGCCGGCGATGAGATCGAGGTCGACCAGTCCGCGCTCACCGGGGAGTCGCTGCCGGCGACCTGCAAGGCCGGTGATGCGGTCTTCTCGGGCTCGGTCATCGGCCGTGGCGAGATCGGCGCCCTGGTCTATGCCACCGGCACCCACACCTACTTCGGCAAGACCGCCGAGCTTGTCCAGGACGCGCACACGGTCAGCCACTTCCAGAAGGCTGTCCTCAAGATCGGCAACTACCTCATCATGCTCGCGGTCGCGCTGGTGACGGTCATCGTGGTGGTGGCGGTCCTGCGCGGCGACCCGATCTTGACGACGCTGCAGTTTGCGCTGGTGCTCACCGTCGCGGCGATCCCGGTCGCGATGCCGACAGTGTTGTCGGTGACGATGGCCGTCGGCGCCCGACTGCTCGCCAAGAAGAAGGCCATCGTCAGCAAATTGGTCGCGATCGAGGAGCTCGCCGGGGTGGACGTGCTCTGCGCGGACAAGACCGGAACCCTGACCCAGAACTCCCTCACCCTCGGCGACCCATTCAGCGTCACCGACGTCACCGCGACCGAGGTTATCCTGGCCGGTGCGTTGGCCTCCCGCGCCGACAACGACGATCCCATCGACCTGGCGGTTCTGGGTGGGCTGAGCGACGCGAAGGTTCTGGACGGCTATTCGGTGACCCACTTCGAGCCGTTCGATCCGGTCCACAAGCGCACTGAAGCCACTGTCACCGACGCTGACGGGACGACGTTCAAGGTCAGCAAAGGTGCCCCGCAGGTCATCCTCGCCGTCGCCGACGACACGGCGACGATAAAGCCCGCCGTCGACTCCGCGGTGAACGACTTTGCCGCCCGGGGTTTCCGGTCCTTGGGCGTGGCTCGCGCCGACGCCGACGGCGAATGGCGATTCCTGGGCGTTCTGCCGCTGTTCGATCCGCCGCGAGAGGACGCCGCGTCCACGATCACCACCGCGAAGGCGATGGGCGTGTCGGTGAAGATGGTCACCGGCGACGCGATCGACATCGCCAAGGAGACCGCCGCCAAGGTCGGTCTCGGCACCAACATGCTCGACGCAGCCGGGCTGGGTGATGTCAAGAAGAAGGAAACCACTGCGGTCGCCGAGTCCATCGAGACCGCCGACGGGTTCGCGCAGGTGTTCCCCGAGCACAAGTACCACATCGTCGACGTCCTGCAGCAGCGCGGCCACATCGTCGGCATGACCGGCGACGGCGTCAACGACGCCCCCGCGCTGAAGAAAGCCGACTGCGGCATCGCCGTCTCCGGCGCCACCGACGCCGCCCGCGCCGCGGCCGCGATCGTGCTCCTCACCCCTGGGCTGTCGGTGATCATCGACGCGATCAAGGAAAGCCGCAAAATCTTTCAGCGGATGAACTCCTACGCCATGTATCGCATCGCAGAAACACTGCGGGTGCTGCTGTTCATGACCGTCGCGATCCTCGTCTTCAACTTCTACCCGGTCACCGCGATCATGATCGTGATGCTGGCCCTGCTCAACGACGGGGCGATCCTGTCCATCGCCTACGACAACGTCCGCTACAAGATGAAGCCCGAAGCCTGGAATATGCGCCTCGTGCTCGGCATCTCGACCGTGCTCGGTGTCGTCGGACCGATCGCCGCGTTCGGGCTGTTCTACCTCGGCGACCGCGTCTTCGACCTCGGCCACCCACGCCTGCAGACCATGATGTATCTGATGCTGTCCGTCGCCGGGCACTTCACCATCTTCCTGACCCGCACCCGGGGACCGTTCTGGTCCATCCGACCGGCCCGCATCTTGCTCGTCGCCGTCCTGGGCGCCCAGGCCATCGCCACCCTCATAGCTGTCTACGGACTGTTCATGCACCCCCTCGGCTGGGGCTGGGCCGCGTTCGTCTGGGGCTACGCCATCATCTGGGCCCTCGCTAGCGACCGCATCAAACTGCTCGCCTACAAAATTCTCGACCCTACTAACACGGCCGACGAGAAGAGCAATGGCCTGGACGCGGGCACGCCGTCCACCGAGCACGATCCCCCCAACAGCTCCTCTTCGGCGAAGGTCGCTGCCACGACGAGAGTCGCCGCGTTCTACACCGACACCGACCCGGGCGACCCCGTCTATCACGACAACAGCGACTGCCCCTACGGCATCGAAATCAAGAACCACCACAACGACCACCCGGGCACCGACGGTCGGCGACGCTGCAGCTGGTGCACCGAACACGACCGCTCAACCCAGCCAGCGCTGCACTGACCGAGCCCTCTTCAACCGACAGCGCTCTCAAGTGACAGCACCCCGTCGCGCCACCATGAGGATCGTGAACCGCCATGACAATCGCCACCGTCGCATGCGGCGCTGATCCAGTCAGCCACGCACGCCGTCACGCCTGCCACCCGGCGTGTCGTGGCGACAGCGCCGAGCTCCATATCGAGCACAGTGTCGAGCACGGATGAGGCTGGTCATCGTCCGTCACGGTGAAACCGACTGGACAGTGGCCGGTCGCTACACCGGAACCATCGATGTGGGCTTGACCGCCAATGGTCGACACCAAGCTGCTTCGTTGCGGTCGCTCCTCCAGTGCGTTCTGCAGGATCAGCGGGCGGTGCTGGTGTCCAGCCCTCGGCGACGCGCCACCGAGACCGCGGCGCTCGCGCTGCCCGCCTACCGCGAGACGGTCGACCCGCTCGTCGCGGAGTACGACTACGGCGATTACGAGGGCCTGACCGGCGAACAGGTCCGCCGACTGGCGCCCGGCTGGGACATTTGGCGCGACGGATGCCCCGGCGGCGAGTCGACCGCCGATGTTGGCCGGCGGGCTGATGCGTTTCTCCACGCGCACGCCGGCAACGGCACGCAGCCGGTCGTTGTCGTCACGCACGGGCACTTCTCCAGGATCCTGGCCGCGCGGGCCCTGGGGCTAGCGCCCGGGTACGGGCGGTTGTTCGCCATTGCGACGGCGGCGGTGTCGCTGATCGGCGTGGTCTACCAGCCCCTGAAGACCTCGGCGGCCGATACAGCCTCGGATCGACCATTCGCATCCGTATGAACGCCACAAGCAACAGAACCATAAGGGACAATCCCAGCCCCACGTCTCCGACACGGAGGTTTATGCCCGTTCGTGGACGCAAGCCTGGAGAATTCCTCCAGTCGCGAGCCGACGGTCCAGGACGCCCTGCCCTTTGCTCCTGGACCAGGCGAGTGGGCGGCCGCCCGGGGACGGAGGGTGGATCCCCGGGCAGCGCGCCGGCACCGGCGCACTCGGCTGCTGAGTCAGCGCGAGTTGCCGGACTCCTGAAACCCCGGCTCGGACTGCCGGTCGATCTCGAACGAACGCATGTGCCCTCTCACGGTGTTGCCGACCACCGTGACGTCGGTTGAGCCGTCGGTGAACATCACCGCGCGTTCGCCGGGACCGGAGAAACTGTTGTCCCCCACGATGACCTCAACTGCCGCAGACGCACCCGATTTCTTCACAAGGTCGGCACGGTGCATCCCGGCCAGCCGGGATTTGAGCACGCCTCCACGGCTGGTGAACAGTTCCGCTGCTGCTGCCGCCGGGACCCCGTCCAGCTCGGCGATGAAGACCTGGACGTGATCGCCGCGTTCCAGCTCCCGGTACAACGTGCGGAGGTAGTCCAGCGACAGTGAATCGAAGTGCTGATGTGCGGCAGTGCGGACTAGCAGATCGGCGAGCAGCGGCAGGTCTCGCTCGCATCCGAGGCGGACCGTGACGCCACGATTGGCCCAAGTGCGGCGCGGGGTGTGGCTGCAGGTGATCCCAGGCGCGGATCGTGTCGGGGTCGGGCCGGGTCACCAACGTCACCGAGACATCGGGTGACCGGTTGCTCATGGCGAGAACTGGCCTCGTCGGTGACTCGGGTGTGAGCTGCTCGGCCATAGGACCGACGCTAGAAGCGGTTCGGTTATCGCCCGCCCCGAGTTCGGTTAGCGGTCGGCCAAATCCGGCAGGACCTCCGCGCTGATCGCGCTTCATCACGAGCTCGTAGTCCGGTTGGGGTCATGAGGTCCAGCCAGACCCCACGACCTGTCGGTACCCTCGCCGTAGCGATGCTAAGACCGTCAAGCCGTCGTAAAGCGGTTGTTCCTCAAGCCGGTCGCTGATGGAAATCTCGTCCGGATCGACACCTCCGGGTTTGGCCAGTTCGGTCTTCACAACGCTGCCAACCCCGGCTGAGTACATCAGCAATTGTCCCTCGTAAAAATCGCGTACGACGGCGGTCGTTTGACCCACCGGATCTGTGTCTTCTGGGATACATCTGAAGACGACCATAAGGTCTCGTGTTCGGGGGTCGTCCTGGTCATTCGGGAATCCGTCCGGATAGACCGTGCTTATTGGAAGACTGCTTGAAGGAACGCGCGGATCGTCGGGGCGAACGCGATGGCCAGATCGTCGGCCGTGTGTAGGTCCGGGGACATGCTGACCGCCGCGAGGTGACCTCGTGGGAGAGCCCTGGCGAGTTTTTCGGCCAACGCTGTCGGGTGCCGGTCATCGGATCCGGGAATGATCAGGGTCGGGGTATGCACGGACTTGAGCTCCTCGACGCTACGGAAGGCCCGGTCACGGCCGATGGCCGCCGCAGCCGCGATGCTCGCGGGATCGGATCGAGGGATGGCGTCGCGCACCAGGTTCCCGATGAGCGGTTGCAGCGTCGGAAGGAAGAGTTGCCAGGCCGCCTCGATTCCTTGTATGCGGACGCGCTCTGCGAATTCGTCCATGAGGGCGGTTTCGACCGCTTTGGCCTGGTCGTCTTCGATCTCCTCGGCGCTGATGAGGACCGCGAGACTGACCAGATCGGGTTGTTTGAGGCAGGTGCGCAACGCGATAGTGCCGCCGAGGCCCGCTCCGATGAGTCCCGCCTGGTCGGTACCGATCGCGTCCAAGACAGACACGATGTCGGCCGTGTACTGAGCCCATGTGTGACAGGCAGGATCGGCGCAGGTGGAGCGGCCGTAGCCTCGAATGTCGGGGAGCACCACGGTGTATCGATCGGCGAGTCGATCTGCCAGGGGGCGCATGCTGTGGTGATCTGGGCCTCCGCCGTGCAGCAGGACGAGGGCCGGTCCCTCACCAACGATGGTGGCGTGCAGCGGACAGTCGTCGCAGCCGTGGTAGGTGAACTCCTGCATCGTCTACCGATTCCCACCGATCGGTGCGTCGTTCAACGCCTCGACCCCTCCGCGGTCGAGGTCGAGATCTACTACTACCAGGCCCAGCCCTCCATGGCGGTCGCCGGACGCCAGCCGGTCCGATCACGCGGGCGTTGCACCCCGCTCAGGCTTTGTGGCAGCGAATCGGACGACGAGGCCGCCGGTGCCGCACCTCATACGTACGTCGGTCAGCTGAAGGCGATCAAGCTCGGTCTTCAATTGAGCGGGTCGCAACAACCTCGTCTCCGGCTTGTCACCGAAGTGCATCAACCGGATCAAGGCGGTGTCTACCAAGTCGTCGCCGATCAAGCGACCGCCTGGGCGAAGGACCCGCGAGACTTCGGCTAGAACCTTCTCCCAGGCGATCGCGTGGTGGAGCATCGCCGCGGACAGCACGAGATCAAATCGGCCATCGGCGAAGGGCAGCTCGGCGGCGTCCGCCCTCTCAACGCTGCCGCGGTCTTTGAAAGGAGCCACGGTGTCTTGCGCCGTGCTGACCATGTCTGGGTCGTAGTCGGTGGCGACCATCCGAAGTCGAGGGAATGCCGCTAGCGGGCTGCGGTCGACCGGCGACGGTGATACCGGCCGCACCACCCAACGCGAAGGCGACGACCGTGGCCGCTGATCCGCAGGTGGGCGTCGGCTACCCGTTCGAGTTGTATACGCACTGCGGGTTAGCACGGCGATATTCGGTGGCCGGGACTGGCAGGCGATCACACCGCAGCCTCAGCTCGAGCCCGTGTTGCGGTCAGCCCCGGACGGCAGTGTTATCCACACCGGTCATACGGCGGGCACGATGACGCTAGTCCGCCCAGACCTGTTGCGGTTCTCCTTCAACGGGGGCAGCGTCGACTTCACACCGTTCCCGCCCGGGCCCCATCCCGCGTGCGCGTGAGGGGCCCGGCCGCAGCGCGAGGCACAAGAGTCAGCGGTAGATCGAGTTGGACGAGGGGTTGGTGTAGCCCGCCCACCAGCGGGTGACCTCATCAAGGTCACAGGTGGCACGGCATATCGGGCTGTTCCTGCGCGCTGGTGTGATGCGGAGTCGGCGCGGGAGGCCGCAATCCGGCAAGGGTGACCGTGACGAGTCCGCGAACCGCCGCCGGGGACGCCACGGTGCCGGCCGCGGCGAGGGCGTGGAGGCAGTAGCTGGCGAGGTCCTCGGGCGCGAGGTCGTCGCGGAGGTCGCCGGTCTGGGCGACCTCGATCAGCAGGTCTCGGAACAGGTCGATGAGCTGGTGCTGCGCCTGGGCGACGTGCTCACGTCGGTGCACCAGCGCGCCGAGTTCGGGGTCGCCCTGCTCGCGGTGGTAGCAGATCAGCGCGTAGGCCTGTAGCACTGCGTCGAGCCGTTCCCCAGCGTCGTTGGCCTGGTCTCGGAGTGCGGCGAGATGTTCGAGATGCCCGGCGACGTGGCGTTGATGCCCGGCCAGCAGAATCGCCTCGACGTCGGGGAAATACCGATACAGCGTCGCCCGTCCGATGCCGGTCTTCTCGGCGATCTGCGACATGGTCACCGACCGCACCCCGTGTTTGCTCACCAGCGCCCAGGTGGTGTCGAGGATCGCGGCGTGGACCTCGTGGCGGTGCGCCTGGATGGTCTCGTTCCACAGTCTCGGCACCAAACCAGTATACGGGACGACACTCTCAAGATGATCCATGTCGCCTCGACACGGACACTGTGTCTCACATAAGCGCGTGGCGCTGTGAGGGGACCACCCCGCAGGGGACCGAAGGAGACGCGCATGGCTGACCCGCCGCCGGAAACCCGCATGTTCGGGCATGTCGGTGGCCCTACCCCACCGGGCGAGGGCAGCCCCCGACGGGAGGAGCGATGAACAGCCAGCATGATGCGGTGCCCGCAACGGGCGCTGGTCAGAACGCGGGCGCCGGCGGCGGGTCCGGCCGCGATGAATTCCCCGGCGTGCCCCGTTGGGCGAAGGTCCTCGGGATCGTCCTGTTCGCTGCTTTGGTCGTGGCGGGCATCGTTCAGAACACCCTCATCGCCGGCATGGCCGGGCACTGATCGCGATGACCATGACACCGCGCCTGCGCAAGTTCGCGCTCACCGCGCACGTCACGTCCTCGGTCGGCTGGCTTGGCGCGATCGCTGCCTTCCTCGCCCTCGCGATCATCGGCCTGACCAGCCAGGATGCCCAGATGGTGCGCGGGGTCTACCCCGCGATGACCGCGATCGGCTGGTTCATCCTGGTCCCGCTGAGCTTGGCCTGTCTGCTCACCGGGCTCATCCAGGCGCTGGGCACCTCATGGGGTTTGTTCCGGCACTACTGGGTCCTGTTCAAGCTGGCGATCAACCTCGTCGCGACCATCCTGCTGCTGGTCCACGTGCAAGTAGCCAGCAAGGTCGCCGACGCCGCGGCCGCCACGGGCCTGTCCAGCGGTGATCTCCTCGGGATGCGGATCCAGCTCCTGTCCGACACCAGCGGCGCTCTGGTGGTGCTGCTCGTGGCCATCACGCTGTCGGTGTACAAACCCAAGGGCCTGACCCGCTACGGGTGGCGCAAGCGGCACGAGCAGCGAGCACAACCGCGGACCGTGACCAGAACGGATCAGCCAGCCGACCTGGCGGCCCGCTGAACCAGATAGGACTGATGTGTTTGAGTCGGCAGAGCCGCGTGGATGGAGTTTCGCCGGAGGCGGGTTCCCGGGCGTATCTCGGACGGAATGTAGAACACGTGAACCCCACCATTGCTACGATTGACCGGTCGTAGCAATGGTGGGGGTGAGGTGGCCGTGGGAGATGACCTGGAGCGTGCTGTGGGTGTGCTGGGCCCGTTGGAGGGGCGGGTCATGCGGGCGGTGTGGACCGGCACGGTGGGTGAGTTGTTCGTGGTCAGGGATGTCGCGGCGGTGTTCCCGACGTTGGCCTACACCACTGTGATGACCACGCTGCGGCGGTTGGCGGACAAGGGGCTGCTGGTGATGACGCCGCGGTCGGGGTCAAAGGGCCACGTTTATCAGGCCAACGGAGGTCCGGCGGAGTTCCTTGCGCAGGCCAGTCGACGGGAGGCCACCGCCGTCATCGCCCGCTATGGGACGGCCGCGCTGGCCGCGTTCGTCGGGGAGCTGCAGGCCCTCACCCCGCGGCAGCGCCAGCGGCTAGAGGAGCTGCGGTGAACGCCGCCCCGATGACCGGCTGGCGGTCGTGGCGCACCGGCGTGGTACTGGCCGGTCTGTTGGTGGCGTTGCGCCTGGTGTGGCAGCCCCCGATGGCGGTCTGCGTCCAGATGACGGCGACACAGTGCGTAACGGTGGCCGCGGTGGTCGTTGCCGGGGTGGGTCTGGCGGCGGGCATGCGCGCTGGCTGGCTGGCCGGGTCGGCCCACCGCGCGGTCGCCGGGCTACCGCAGGTGTCCGTGCCGCCGCCGTTGGCGCGGGCTCCTGGCGCGCACCGGAGTGAGCGGGGCGCACTGTGTGGACGGGACAGATGCGGTGGCGTTCTGCGCCGGAGTCGCGCACCCCAGGGTGTACGTCACCACGGGCCTGATCGCCGCGTTGGGACCCGATGCGCTCGACGCGGTGCTGGTTCACGAAGCTACCCACGCCCGCCGCCGCGACCCGGCCCGCCGGCTGGCGCACCGAGCGTTCGCCGACGTGTTCTTCTACCTGCCGGTGATCACCTGCTGGTCGCGGCGTCAGATCGAGCGAGCCGAGCTGCACGCCGACCAGGTCGCGATCACCCACACCGGCCGCGGCGCCCTCGCGCAAGCTCTCCTGGCCACCGGCTCCTCGACCACCAGTGCGCCGGGGGCCGGTTTCGACGGCGCCCTCGACGCCCGGATCGCCCAACTCCTCGGCGACGACCCACCGCGGCGACCGCTGTCGCCGTGGCACTGGTTGCTGTCGCTCGCCGGTCTCATCACCGCGGTCAGCTTGATGATGTGCCTCGGGCAGGCCGCGGCCGCCGCGCTATGACCCCCAGCAATCACTACTATCCTTGACTAGTAGCTACTAAGACTAGATAGTAGCAGGGGGCGGTCGGCGTAGCTCGACGAGCACCGGGTCTCCGCCGCGAGCCAAGAGGAGGCAGCCGAGTGAGCGATCTGACTACGTTTCAACACCCGCGCATCGTCCGCATGCATGAGCGGATCAGTCAACGCGTCGAAGAGCGTGGCAGCGCGGGGCACCGAGACCGGCTCCTGGCGGGTCTGACCGGGCGGGTGCTCGAGATAGGTGCTGGGAACGGGCTGAACTTCACCCACTATCCGCCCACGGTGACCGAGGTGGTGGCCGTGGAACCGGAGAACCACCTGCGTACCCTCGCCGAACGGGCCGCCCATGACGGCCCCGTGCCGGTCACCGTCGTGGCCGGGCACGCCGAGGCGCTACCGCCAGGAGACTTCGACGCCGCGGTGGTCTCCCTGGTCCTGTGTTCGGTCCCGGACCAGCGACGTTCCCTTGCCCACATTCACCGTGCCCTGCGACCCGGCGGCGAACTGCGCTTTTATGAGCACGTCCGCTCCACCCGGCGCCTCCTCGGCCTCGTCGAGGACCTGATCACCCCGCTGTGGTCCCGGCTCGGCGGCGGCTGTCACCCCAACCGCGACACCACCGAAGCGATCCGGGAGTCCGGATTCATCATCGACACCCTCGACCGGTTCACTTTCCGCCCCCTCCCGATAGCCCCCAGCTCACACATCCTCGGCCGCGCACACAGGCCGTGACGAATGAACCTCTCAGCTCGCCTCGGCCGCTCCGCGGACCAGTCCTGGGGCGTCGCCGCAGGATCCGACGTGGCGGGGTCGCCATGACCTACCGGGCGTTGGGTGGCAACCGCGTTCGAGCGCAGGAGGGCACACAGTGGAGGAGTCGGTGAAGAAAGCGGCGTCCCCGTCACCATCCGGCCAGTCAGCGTCGCGTCACGAGCTGGCTGCGGTCTATGACGTGGTGGTCGTCGGCGGTGGCGCAGCGGGGCTCAGCGGCGCCCTCGCGTTGGGGCGGGCACGCCGCACGGTGCTGGTCGTCGATGCCGGCGACTCGCGCAACGCCCCCGCCGGGCAGGTGCACAACTACCTGACCAGCGAGGGTGTCGCGCCGAGCGCCCTGTTGGCGACCGGGCGCGCCGAGGTCGCCGAGTACGGCGTGCAGGTCCTCAGCGCCACGGTCACCGCGGCCCGGCACCTGGCGGGTGATCACACTGAAACCGTCGGTGGAACCGGTGGCCGGTTCAGGGTCGACTTGGCCGACGGCCACTGCGTGCGGTCTCGGCGGCTGCTGGTCGCCACCGGGCTGGTCGACGAGCTACCCGAGGTGCCCGGCGTGGCCGAGCGGTGGGGCCGCGACGTGCTGCACTGCCCCTATTGCCACGGCTGGGAGGTACGCGACCAGGCCCTCGGCATCCTTGGCACCGGGCCGATGGCAGTTCATGCGGCGCTGTCGTTTCGACAGTGGAGCCCCGACGTGGTCTTGTTTGCGCACACCTCGCCCACCCCGTCCGAGGAGCAGGCCGAGAAATTGGCCGCCCGCGGCATCACCGTCATCGACGGCGAGGTCTCGGCCCTGGAGGTCCGCGACGACCGGCTCGTCGGCGTACGGCTGCGCTCGGGCGAGTTTGTCGCACGCCAGGCCGTCGTGGTCACGCCCCGTTTCGCGGCACGCGCCGAAGTGCTGGGCACCTTGGGGCTGGGAACAACCGATTACGAGATGGCCGGTCACGTCCTCGGCAACTCCGTACCCGCCGACGCCACCGGAGCCACCAACCGTCCCGGAGTGTGGGTGGCCGGCAACGTCACCGACCCACTCGGTCAGGTCATCACCGCCGCCGCAGCAGGCCTGCAGGCCGGCGCGGCGATCAACGCCGACTTGATCGCAGAGGACACCGCCCGAGCCGTTAGCGCTCACCGCGCCCGAAGCCTGGCCACGCGCGAGCCGTTCTCCGCCCAGAGGGAACCCTAAGTGGGCGAACGCGTTCTCGGCGCTCGTCACCACGGCCTATGCCGACGTTGCCCTCGTGCGCCCCCCGGCAGCCACCTCACCCGGCGGACGAGTCCGGGGAACGACGAGAAGACCCGACGACGAAACGGTGAGTTTCACAGCGAGGATGGCCAGCCACTCAACCTGCCCCAGGCGTGCGACCTGGGACAGCGTCGGCCTGTGCTAGCGCATTCCGCTACCGCAAACGATCACGATCGAGATGGTCTGGCGACCGACCCGTAAGGCGGTGAGGATGTAGCTGGCACCACGCGCTGGGTGTGACCTCCGTAAGCCTGACGCGATCTGCCCGGCGCGTGGTGCCCTCGCACTCGAAAATCCTCGGGGAGGCGCCAGCCGCGCTCAACCTGAGCCCCGGGCGGTGTGCTGACGGGGGATTGTGCGCCATGACACGGTCCCGATGGGCGGTGCGCCGCGGATACCGGAAGGCTGGCGAACGGGGCGATCGCGGCGCCAGCGTGCGGTCACTGTGGGTGCGCACCGAGCGGTAGCCGTCCACGACCCCTATGCGGCGCCGTCTCGGATCCAGCGTGCGCACCCCGACGTTACGAACGCGCCGTCTGAGCTTTTGATCGTGACGGTGGCCGGTCCCGGGGCGTAGCCGCTGGCGATAATGGTGGATGTATCGGTGGTGGCCTTGGTCCGCGCCCAGTAGCAGGGCATGCCTTCGGTGGAGCCGAGGGTGCGGTAGGTGCCTGCCGGGACCTCCCCGGCGGCGGTGCCGACCTGGTAGGTGCCGTCTCCGAACGAGGTCAACGGCCCGGTCGGGTGTGCTGGCTGCCGCACGCCCAGATTGGGTTTCGGGGCGGCCGGTGCGTGCGCCTGCGGTGCGACCGCAGGCGCCGTCGGGGTGGGGCTGTCACAGCCACCGGCAGCAACGCCGAGGACCAGTACCGGCACAATGCCACCGACGATCCATGGCGACCTGCGCCGGGGCCGCTTGTTGACCATGGTGGTCTTCCTCCGAGGGTGGGGGCGGGTGGGATTGTCACTCGCGGATCGCTGAGCGTGCCACTGGTGTTACGGACTGTCGCCAAACTCACGGCGAACCGCCACACGACGCGACCACGCACGGCGTCCCCAGTTCACACCCGGCACAGACGACTCGACATGTCCTGAGGACCGTTGGGATAGGGCGGTTGCGCCGACACCGATTGACCTACCCTCCGGACGTGCCAGCGACGGGAGCCGTTCACACGGACGATCACCACGCCCGGCGACTGGCACCGCGCGGCAGGGTCGCAACGGCGGCCGCCGGCCCTCGCCACAGCGGTTGTGGTGGCTGCATGCGGCTCCCCGGTCACCGTGCAGGACTCGCTGGCAGCGCCGACGGTCCAGCCGCCGGCACGTGGTGGGGCCGGGGACCGCGAGGCGCTCGACACCCGGTCGGGCTGCGGCACCGAACGCTGGGCTATTAAGACCCGCGCTGACCCCGACGTCGGACTGATCAACCTCAGCGCGCCGACGACCCTGACGACGGTGGGCGGTCTGACCTCGCTGACCCCGTCGAACCCGATCCCATCCACCGACCGGGTCCGACCGGTCGAAGCCACCGTCTACACGCTCAGCAGCGTGCTGGTCGCCGTCAAGCTCGAAGCCGACAGCGACTATCACCTCGTGGTCGCCGACGGCGACCGCACCATGACCGTGGAGATTCCGCTACCGACGTGCGTGGGCCCTGGCTCGGACCCGCTGCGGGCTGGCATCGCCAACGCCCGTCAGCAGTTCGACTCCCGCTACCTCCCCGGGCCGAGCATCCAGCACGTCAACGTTGCCGTCACGGTCACCGGCGTCGGCTTCTTCGACTTCCTACTATGGTCAATTCGGCGTCGCGCCCAACGGGATCGAGCTGCACCCGGTTCTCAACATCACCTTCGGATAGGGCGGTTGTGCCCGACGCAGCCGGATCGCAGATGAAAGTTTCCGCCACGAGTTTCCGGCGGCGTCTCGACGAGTCAGCGCGGTGACGCAGGCCAGTCAGGATGACCGTGACCAGGCGGCGGGCCGCGACCTTGGACGCCACGGCGCGGGCGGCTGCGAGGGCGTGCAGGCAGTAGCTGGCTGACTCGTCGAGCCGTCGCCGGAAACTGGGTTCTGTCCCGCCACGACGGGAGACTGCGGCTTCGAAACCACGAACCCGTCTGAGAGACGGGCGCCGCTGGGGGTGAACTGGGTTAGCTGTGGCTTATCGGTGGTGGGCGATGCCGGCGTGCTGGGCCCGGCCTAGGGGCCCGCTAGGGCTGACGTGCACGGTGACCTCGACTAGGCGCGGCACGTCGTGCAGCAGCCGGTGGTGGGCGTCGACGGCGATCGCGTGGGCCGCGACGAGCCCCAACTGGGAGTCCACGACCAACCCGGTCTCGGCGCGGATGGTGTGCCCGACCCAGCGCAGCCGCAGGCTCTCGACATCTTCCACGCCGGGAACTGCCCGCAGGCTGGCCTCGGCCGCGTCGACCAGCTCTGGCTCGACCGCGTCCATCAGTCGCCGGTAGATGTCGCGTGCGGCACCTCGCAGGACGAACAGGATCGCCACAGTGATCAGCAGTCCGATGATGGGGTCGGCCAATGGGAATCCGGCCAGCACCCCGATCGCGCCGATCACCACGGCGAGGGAGGTGAACCCGTCGGTGCGGGCGTGCAGCCCGTCGGCGACCAGCGCGGCGGAGCCGATCTTGCGTCCGACCCGGATGCGGTAAACCGCGACCAGCTCGTTGCCGGCGAACCCGATCAGCCCGGCGGCGATGAGCGCCCCGATGTTGCTGATCGGATGCGGGTCGATCAGCCGCCCAATCGACTCATAACCGGCCACGAGAGAGGACAGGGCGATCATGACCACGATGAACACCCCGGCCAGATCCTCCGAGCGGCCGTAGCCGTAGGTATAGCGGCGCGTCGCCACTCGACGGCCCAGCACGAACGCGATCCACAACGGCACGGCGGTCAGCGCATCGGAGAAGTTGTGGATAGTGTCGGCGAGCAGCGCCACCGATCCGGTGAACCAGACCACCACCGCCTGCGCGAGCGCGGTCACCAACAACGCGACCAAGCTGATCTTCAACGCGCGGACGCCCTCCGCGCTGGCCTCCAGCTCGGAGTCGATCGAGTCCGCCGCGTCGTGGCTGTGCGGCGTGACGATCGAGGCCACGAACCCGCGCACACCCCCCACATACCCATGCCCGTGGCCAGCGGAGGGCGCGCCGTGAGCGTGGTTGTCATGGGGGTCGTTGTCATCGGGGTGGTGGCCGTGGGGGTGGCCGTGTTCACCGGCCGGACTGTCGTGGTCTGGTTCGGGGACGACAGCGTCCACGTCGTGGGCATCGTGGTGCGCGGCACCGGTGTGTGGGTGCGAGTGGGGGTCGGTGCTGCTCATCGCGTCTGGGTCCCGGGGTGAGAGGTCATGTCGGTCACCGCGGGAGCGCCGCGGTGGTTGTTGCTGCTGCTAGATCGCGTCTGGGTGCGGGTGGCGCGGCACCAGGCGGCGTGGCGGAGCAGGCGCAACCCGTTGAGCCCGACGATGACGGTGGAGCCTTCGTGCCCGGCAACGCCCAGGGGAAGCGGGAGGTGCCCGACGAGGTCCCAGATGATCAGACCGGTGATGAACGTGGCGGCGATGATCAGATTGGCGGTGACGACGCGGCGGGCCCGCCGCGAGAGGGCGATGACGGCGGGGATGGTGGTCAGGTCGTCGCGGATCACCACGGCGTCGGCCGTTTGCAGGGTGAGGTCGGAGCCGGCGCCACCCATCGCGATGCCGGTGTGCGCGGCGGCCAGGGCGGGGGCGTCGTTGATGCCATCGCCCACCACGGTCACCCGCTGCCCCCCGGCCTCGAGTTCGCGCACGGCGCTGACCTTGTCCTCGGGCAGCAGCCCGGCCCGCACGTCGGTGATGCCAACTGCTGTGGCCAGGCCGATCGCGGTGGCGTGATTATCACCGGTGAGCAGCACCGGGGCGGTGCCAGTGAGCTGGGTGACGGCCGCGACCGCGGCGGCGGCTTCGGGCCGCACCTGGTCGGCGATGCCCAGCACCCCGACCGGACGATCGTCGCGAAGCACCACGACGGCCGTATGCCCACGGTTTTGCAACGCGTCGACGGCGGCCGTGCCCGCCGCGCTCCGCGCTGTCCCGTCCGCCGGGGGCAGCAGCCTGGCCGGGGACCCGACCTGGATGACCACGCCCTCGACCCGGGCGGCGACCCCGCGCCCAGGTGCGGCGGAGAAGTCCTCGACCTCGGGCAGATGCAGGTGGCGCTGGCGGGCGGCGCGCACGATCGCCGCGGCCAGGGGGTGCTCGCTGGCGTGCTCGACCGAGGCGGCCAGGCGCAGCACGTCAACTTCGGCCACGCCGGTGCCGGGCAAGACCCGGACCTCAGCCACGGTAGGACTGCCGCGAGTCAGTGTGCCGGTCTTGTCGAACGCGACCTGGGTGGTGGCGCCGAGTTGTTCCATCACCACAGCGGATTTGACCAGCACGCCGTGGCGTCCGGCGTTGGCGATCGCCGCCAGCAACGGCGGCATCGTGGCCAGCACCACCGCACACGGCGAAGCGACGATCATGAACGTCATCGCGCGCAGCAGCGCTTCCTGGAGCGGCTGGCCCCACAGCAGCGGGATCACGAACACCGCGAGCGTGGCGGTAACCATGCCGATCGAGTAGCGCTGCTCGACCTTCTCAATGAACAGCTGCGTCTTGGCCTTGGTCTGGCTGGCCTGCTCCACCAGCGTCGCGATCCGCGCCACCACCGAGTCCCCAGCGCGGCGATCCACCCGGATTCGCAGCGACCCGGTGCCGTTCAGCGTCCCGGCGAACACCTCGTCACCGGTGGTCTTGTCCACCGGCAGCGGCTCCCCGGTGATCGTGGCCTGGTCCACCTCGCTCGCCCCAGCCACCACCGCGCCATCCGCCGCGATCTGGTCACCCGGCCGAATCAGGATCACGTCCCCGATCTCCAGGTCAGCGGCCTTCACCGGCTCCTCGCCACCATCGGGGTTCAGACGGGTCGCGGTGTCCGGGGTCAGATCCAGCAGCCCACGCACCGAGTCCTCGGTCCGCGCCGTGGCCAACGCTTCCAGCGCCCCAGAGCTGGCGAAGATCACGATCAGCAGCGCGCCGTCGGTGACCTGCCCGATCGCCGCCGCACCGAGCGCGGCGACCACCATCAGCAGGTCCACATCCAGCGTCTTGTCCCGCAACGCGCGTAGCCCCGCCAGCCCGGGCTCCCAACCGCCGGCCGCGTAGCAGGCCAGATACAGCGTCCACCACAGCCACGACGGCCCACCCGGTAGCTGGATAGCTAACCCGGCCAAAAACAGGGCCACCGCCGCGGTTGCCCACCGCATCTCCGGCAAGGTCAGTAGCCGGGTCCGTCGAACCGGCACCACAGCTGGCGCCGACGTCATGCGCGGCGGCGTAGCGGGTGGGGCGGTGGAAAACGAAGCCACAGGTCACCTCTCAAGACATCCGGGGACGGCGAGTCGACCCCTAGACCATAACAAAATTTATGAAGATGTCTTCATGAGTGCCGGTGCGGGTATGCTCCCGTCATGGGACACGGGGTCGAGGGCCGAGATCGGCCAGCCGCACGCCTCGACGCTGAGACCGCCGCGCATGTGGCGACCACCCTGCAGGCCCTGGCCACCCCAAGCCGGCTACTGATCCTCACCGAACTGCGCCACGGACCCCGCCCGGTCACCGAGCTGGCCGAGGCAGTGGGGATGGAACAGTCAGCGGTCTCGCATCAGCTGCGGTTGCTGCGCAACCTCCATCTGGTCACCGGCTCCAGGACCGGGCGCAGCATCATCTACAGCCTCCACGACAACCACGTCGCTCAACTCCTCGACGAGGCCGTCTACCACAGCGAACACCTGCGCCTAGGCCTAGCAGACCGACCCGAAGCGGCCGGCTGACCCGATCAACCCATCCCGGCACGCGAGCGGCTTCGTTGCCGCCGACGCTAGAACCGAACTGGTCTTGCCGGTGAGATCGCGCAGTGCGATTTCTGGTCCCCGACTATCACGCTGCCGGTGGGATCCGGCCAGGTCCGCACAGCCACGGCGTGTGCCGCCTTCGACGGCACCGCACCGATCGAGGTATCCCCCGGTGACGTTGTCCGTCAACGGCTCCGGCGCCGGGACCGCCAACTCAACTCCTGCCTGCACATCATGGCCATCACCCAGATCCGACACGACACCCCCGGACACGCCTACTACCAGCGCAAACGCGCCGCTGGGAAGAGCCACCGGGAAGCGCTGCGATGCCTGAAGCGCCAGCTGTCCGACGCCGTCTACCCCCGGACGCGCCGACACCAAGATCTACTTGGCACAGGCGGCGTTGATCAGACAGTCCCTCGGGGACACACCGACTCCGCCATTCCGGGGCGGGAATGGCGGAGTCGGTGTGCGCTGTGGTTGGGCTGGTTAGAGGACGTGGAGGTTGTCGTCGCTGAGGACGTGGTCGACGTTGACCAGGCCGTGCTGGCTGACGTGGCTTTGGTCGATCTGTGAGTGCTCGTTGCCGGAGCCGTTGTAAGAGTCGTCCACGGAGTTGTCCGGGTGGTTGTTGATGTGCACCGAGTCGTCGCGGTTGTCGACGTCGGTGACCGTCTTGGTGTTGTGTGAGTTGATGTCGGTGCGCGAGTTGTCGGTGTGGGTGGAGTTGTCGACCTCGCTGCCGTTGGTGGTGACGTTGCTGTTGTGCGGGTTGGTGACGTTGCCGTCGTTGCCGTTGCCGGCGATCCCGCCGTGGTCGGCGAGGTTAGTGCTGTTAAACGAGCCGCTGATCGAGTGATCGTCGCTGTGGACGGTGTTGCCGACGGAGTTGTTGTCGCCGACGACGTTGCCGTTGCCGTTGGCGACGTCACCGTTGATGTCGCGTCCGGCGGCCACCGAGTGATCGGTCGCGGTGACGGAGTGGTCGTCGAAGCGCTGGGACAGGTCGCCCTTGTTCCAGATGTTCTGGTTCACTGACTTGTCGATCACCGTGTCGTGGCTGTCGGCGTAGGAGTAGTTGTTGGAGATGTAGTCCAACTGCTGCACCGCGGTGGCGTGCGGGTCGGGCTGGTATCTGACAGGCTCGTAGCTGTCGGGCCGGTAGCCGTCGTCAGGTCGGTGGTCGCCGTCGTGGTGGGAACCGCGGGTGTTGCCGACGTTGTACTCGCCGTCGCCGACGTAGGACACCGGGTGGTACTCGGCCACATAGGACATCGCATCGGACACGTCCCCACTGAGCACATCGCTCAGACCGGCATCAGCCAGCGCCTGGTCGGGGTTGGCGGCGAAGGCGGCTTTGGCGTCGCCGTCGCGCATCAGGTTGAGGATGAAGTCCAGCAGACTCTGCGTCGTGCTCATGGCTGTCGAGCTCCCTAGAGGGCTGTGGCCGACGAAG
>QHBZ01000366.1 GCA_003244055.1 Pseudonocardiales bacterium
CCAAGCCTTCGTCCACGCCCTAATGCTCGAAGCCGCCAGCACGCTCGGCGGCCCACCAGCAAGGAGCGCCCACCGTGGGCAGTAGCGGCTGGCGAGCACGCTCGCTGACCTGCACTCCCGCGGCCCTACCCGAGCACCGCCCCATCTCGACCACTGGCTCGCTAACTGGCCGCAGGCGCCGGTGCGGCACCCCGAACCACCACCAGCCGGGTTACGGGCTTAGATCACGATTGCCCGCTGGCGCGGGCCGCTGGCGGTGGATGAGAATGGGCGTGTGCATATCGCCTGTCGACGGTCGGAGATGCGGTGAGATGGGTCACGGATCACCGGCCTCACGCACATCCCGCTGCCCAGACCCGTCTACCTCTTCCGCACCAATGACGGCAGTGGCCGAGGGGGTGAACAGCGACCCAACGTCGGTATCGGTGTGCCGGTCCAGGAGCAGGAGTACCTCGTCGCCGGTTCGCAGGGTGGTGTCGCCCCGGACGGCCACCAGGGCAGCACTGCGGTTGATCATGCTGATCCAGGTACCTTCGCCGAGGGCGAGATCGGCGACGGTGCTGCCCTCGGCCGGGGACCCGGCGACCACGACATGCCGGCAAAGACCGGCGGGCTCGTGTTGAAACCGCATACCCAGCGCCCAGGGTTCAGGTTCCACGACCCGCATGGGAACCCCGGCGTAGTGGGCCACGGTGGGCACCAGGCCGCCTTGGACGATCACGGAGAACGCCACCACAACAACCACAACCTGATACAGCCGGTCGGCGTCGGGCACCCCGGCGGACAGGATGTAGGTGCCCAGCAGGATCGGCACGGCGCCCTTGAGTCCCGACCACATGACGAATAGCCGCTCGCCGCGGCTGAGCCGGATCGGTAGCAGCAGCAGCCCCACCCGGCATCCTGCGCATGGCCACCGACAGGGCGTAGCCACCGACGAGTCCAACCACACCACCGATGAGCATTTCCAAGGCGAACTCACCCGCTCCCGCCGCTGAGAGCCCGCCCACCCCCCGCAGTGCCGGCGGTCAGCAAGGCGGCCATCGCGGCAATCCCGACCGGGTCGTTAACCCCGGACTCACCTTCCAATACGGTCCCGGACCGGCCGGAAACCTCCCGGCGACCCAACACCGAGAACACCACCGCGGGGTCGGTCGGAGCCAGCGCGACGCCCAACAACAACGACGCCAGCCAACCGAACCCGAACACCAGGCGCGCCAACACGGCCACGCCCAGCGTGGTGACCAGCGTGCCAACCACACCGATCCACAACACCGCACCAGCAGCGGAGCGAAACCGCCGCCAGCCGATGTGCCTACCACCCTCGAACAGCAACAGGATCAACATCACGGTGACCACCCGCTGCACCATGACCACCGGCACCCGACCCAGCGCCGGTACCAGATCAGAGGCGACCGCGGCCGCGATCAGGAAGATCGCCGGCGCGGGTATCCGGATCCACGCACTGACCCGGTTGGACAACACCGCCAACAAACCCGCCACGCTGATCACCGCGACCGCCAGCCCGAACCCAGCCACGTCATTCACCGCACGCCCCACAACAACCGGATAGAGAAGCCGACACAGCGAACCTCCCGGGTGGCATAGGGCAGCGACCACCGACCAGACGTCCCGGCACACCACTGGTCACCGTGCCCAGCGATCACCCACCCTCTCGGCACCTCTCGGCGGTCGAGACGGTACCCATGCATGCCGTGGCCGGCTGCTAGTTCCCGCGATCAGGTGCCCGTACGCCAGCGTAACGTCCGCGACCATGAGCGCCCCCGCCTTTCACCGCCCACTGCGGACCTGTACCGGGTCGCTGTGGCTTGTGGGTGCTGCGCTGGCCGCTGTCACGTCAATCCTTGCTCTACCCAGCCTCGGCGCAGTGTCCGCGCTGACGTTCGCCGCCGTCGCGGCCGCACTGGCAATTCTGGCCGTTACCACGCTGCGCGCAACGCGCTGGGCGGTATCGGTCAGTGTGGTCCTGCTCGGCGCGCAAGTGGCCGGGGTGATCGGATCAGCCTGGGAACTGGTGACCGGAGTCGCCCCGGTCAAAGGCCGCCAGCTACAAACCCTCGGCGTCGACCCCACCATGGGCGTCGCCATCAACCTGGCCTACTCCGCCGCGGCATCTGCGCTGTTCTGCTGGTGGCTCACCCGCCGACTCCGCAGCAACAGCTCACCCCGCACCAGCAGAATCGTTGACATTTGCTGATCATTTGCCGGTGGCTCCATTGCGTACGATACGGGTGTCGGGCAACATCGGACCCGGGAACGTACGCCAAGCCCCGCTAGCCGAGGTCGGCATGGGTGTCTGACGTGGGGTGCGAGAGTGCTTGGCGTACGTTTTCGTTCGGATCCAGCCACATACTGTTCGTCTTCGTTGGTGAGGTTGCCCAGGTGGCCTGAGACGGCGACGGCGACGGCGCGTGGCATCCAAGGTGGGTTGTCCGGAGGCCGCAGTAACGGAGAAGATCAAGCCAGACTGTTCGGAGACTGATTTGGTGCCCTCGAAGCTAGGTGGCGTTCCTTAAGGTCGTCCGACCCGAGCCCAACAGTACCGTAAGCCGATCCACGGCCGTGCTGTTGAGACAACCTTTCCAGGCCCGCGGCGACCTCTCACCCGCCGAACTCGAAGTAGCCAACTATTGTCAACACCAAGTCCGGACCGCAGTCGGACATTGGAGCCCGTAGGTCGCCAGACACACCAGGATGGCAGGGTCAGAGGTCAGGCGGGTCGGGTGCTAGACGCGTTCAGACGGGGGCGAGATGGAGCCCGACCATGGGTAGTTCGGTGTGACGGTCGCCGATCGGGTT
>QHBZ01000367.1:0-47010 GCA_003244055.1 Pseudonocardiales bacterium
AATTCCACCGGTGGATCCAGGCTAAGGGGATGTCGTTGCCCGCGCCCAGCCGGGACAGCAACGCCGCCAGCCCGGCCTGCAAGACCATGAACACACTCGCCCCGCCGCAGCGGGCCAGCTCACGCAACCCCTGGTGCAACTCGGCGTCCAAGGCCACCTCGACCAGACCACCGCGGTAGGACGCCACCGCCGGACGCGGCCGGTCAGTGGGTAGTTGCAATTGTTCGGGCAGCCCGGTCAGCGCCTGGGTCCAGTAGGCCAGTTGGGCGGCGAATAGACTGTTCGGGTCGGTGTGGTCGCCGAGCAGCTGGTGCTGCCAGAGCGTGTAGTCAGCGTAGTGCACCGCCAACGGCGCCCACTGCGGTGCCTGGCCCTGGCGGCGGGCGGTGTAGGCGGCGGCTAGGTCAGCTGATAGCGGGCCCATTGACCAGCCGTCGGCCGCGATGTGGTGGATCACTAACAGCAGCACATGCTCGTTGGGTGCGAGGGTGAACAGTTCGGCTCGTATCGGTGGCTCGGTGGCGAGGTCAAACCCACGGCGCGCTGCAACGGCTAACGTCTCCGACAGTTCGGTCTCGCTGGTGGGGGTGATCGCCAACGGTGGGTGGGTGGCCTGGGGGTCCAGGATTTGCTGGTAGGGCACGCCGTCGAGTTGGGGGAAGACCGTGCGCAGGGTGTCGTGGCGGTCCAGCACGTCACCGAGCGCGGCATGCAGCGCTGGGCGGTCCAGCGTTCCGCGTAGCCGAAGCGCTAGCGGCATGTGGTAGGTGGCGCTGGGGCCTTCCATCTGGTGGAGGAACCACAGCCGGCGTTGCGCGAAGGACAACGGCATCGGATCGGGACGCTCGTATCGGGTCAGTGTGAGTCTGGCCGGTCCGGCGTTGTCCAGCCGCGCGGCCAGTCCGGCCACGGTGGGGGTTTCGAACAGATCACGCAGCTCGAGCTCGACGTCGAAGCCCGCGCGGATCCGGGCGATCAAACGGGTGGCGAGCAGCGAGTGTCCGCCGAGGTCGAAGAAGTCGTCGTCGACGCCGACTCCGGGTAGGCCCAGCACCTCGGCGAACAACTCGGCGAGCAGCTGTTCTTGTGGTGTTCTGGGTGCCCGTGCGGTGCCGGTCTGGTCGAACTCGGGTGCGGGCAGGGCGGTGCGGTCGAGTTTGCCGTTGGGTGTCAACGGCAGCGCATCGAGTATCACCACCGCGGACGGGACCATGTACTCGGGCAGGCCTCGACGCAGGTAGTCCCGTAGCGCACCGATCAGCGCGCCCGTGCCACGCGCCGCGGTCGGAGTGTTCGTCAACGACGACAGCGGCGCGTGAACGCTGCTCTGAGGTGAGTACAGCTCGACCCGAACAGCTGACCGAGTCTGGGCTGGGTGTGCGAACACGGCGTCCATGGCGTCGGGGACGGTGGCCGACCAGGTGACCCCGACCCAGTAACCGCACCGCTGGCCCAGCTCGTGCAACATCTCAGGATCGATGGCGTCGGACCCGTCGGGGAATTGGTTGAGTAGGTGGCCAGCTTGGAGCGCTCGCGCGGCGGCGGCTTCGTGCGCGATGCGTTTATTGGGCACGCCGGTGACGCGCACCACGTCCGGACGCTGGACGGTCAGATAGTCGGTTAATTCTGGTAGGGCGCTGATCTGGTGACCCCAGCCCAGCCGGGGTACTTCGCTGCGCGGTATCGGCGTGACCGGGTGTTTGTACAAGGTAACGTCATAGCGGTAGCGGGTCAGTTCGTTGTGGTAATGGCCGCGTTTGAGTCGGATGTCCACCCCGCCGATGTCGGCGACGCGGTCGTGCAGGGCGGTGAAGAATTCTGGGTCGACCAGCAGCTCTCGTTCCGCTGCTACCGCGTGCTCGACCACTCGGCGTAGCGTCGCCGGCTCGGTCGAGGCATCGGTTCGGTGCAGCGCCACGGCGGTGGCCAGGCAGCCCAGCAGCCGCAGGTTGCGAACGTCGCCGATGAACACCGCCCCACCAGGTGCGACCAGCCGCAGGGCTTGGTCGAGCACCTCGACCAGGTAGTCCCCGCTGGGGAAGTACTGGACGACGGAGTTGATAATCACTGTGTCGAATAACCCGACCGGCAACCCGCCGGTGTCGTGGGCGGGTTGGGCGCGCAGCACCACCCGGCCGGCCAGTTCCGGATTCTGGTCGACATGACCGGCAACGGTGTCGATCGCTGGGGCGGAGAAGTCGGTGGCCCAATAGGTTTCACACTGGGGTGCGAGTTGGGACAGCAGCAACCCGGTGCCAACCCCGATCTCCAACACCCGTCGGGGTTGCAGGGACCGGATCCGCGCGACGGTCTGCTCGCGCCATTCACGCATCTGCACCAGGGGGATCGGTTGGCTGTCATAGCTGCTAGTCCACCCGGCGAAGTCGTGGCCGAATGCTGTGCCGTTCGACGTGGCGTGCAGCGACTCATACAGCTGCCGCCACTCACCGACCTGGTCTCGTTCCCCGGGTTCGTTACGGGCCTGACCGTCGCCACCGGTAGCCACGATGTAGGCGACCAGCCGCTTGTCATCAGGTCGGTCTTGACGAGCGATCACCGCGGCCTGGGCGACGTCGGGATGTGCGGCGAGCACCGTTTCGATCTCCCCCGGCTCGATCCGGTACCCCCGGACCTTGACCTGATCATCGACCCGGCCAACGAACTCCAAGTTCCCGTCGCCGCGCCACCGGACCAGATCCCCGCTCCGGTACATCCGCCCACCTGAGGCACCGAACGGACACGCCACGAACCGTTGCGCGGTCAGACCGGGCCGACGCAAATAGCCGCGCGCCAACCCCACCCCAGTGATGTAGAGCTCGCCCGCCACCCCAGCAGGCACCGGCTGCAAACCAGCATCCAGCACATACACCCGGGTGTTGCCGATCGGCCGACCGATCGGCGCAGGCGTCTGCGTCGCGGCTGACAACGGCTGGCTCATCGTGGCGCACACGGTCGTCTCGGTGGGACCATAGGCGTTGATCATCCGCCGGCCCGCCGACCACGTGGTGATCAGCTCCGCCGGGCACGCCTCACCTGCCACGATCACCGTCACCGACGACGGTAAACCGTCCTGGGCGGGCAACACCGCCAGCGCCGAGGGCGGCAACGTCGCATGGGTCACCTGCGCCTCGCCGACCAGCGTGGTCAGCGGTGTTCCGGGCAGCAGCTGTGCTGTCGAGGCGAGGATCAGCGTCGCGCCGGACAGCAGGGTCACCCACAGCTCCGAGACCGCCGCGTCGAAGCTGGGAGAGGCGAACTGTAGTACCCGACTGTGCGCATCGATGGTGAATCGTTCGATCTGCGCCGCGGCCAGGTTAGGAACACCGGCATGGCAGACCACTACACCCTTGGGTTGCCCGGTGGAACCCGACGTGTAGATCACATACGCTGGATGCTGCGGCAACAGGAGGCCCGTGCGGTCGGTGTCGGTCGGGTCGGTATCGGAGTACTCGCCCAGCATTGCCACAGTGTTGCGATCGTCGATCACCAACCGCGGCGTGGCACCGTCATCGGACACACGCACCATCGTCTGTGCGCTGGTCACCAACAACACCGGTCGTGTGTCGCGGAGCATGAAAGCGATCCGTGCGGCCGGATAGTCCGGATCCAGCGGCAAATAACCCGCACCCGCTTTGAGCACCGCCAAAATCGCTACCACCAGCTCGGGTGAACGAGGCAGCGCCAACGCCACGATCCGCTCCGGACCCACCCCACGAGCGATCAACGCGCGCGCGAGCCGGTTCGCCGCCGCGTTGAGCTGCGCGTAAGTCAGCGTGACATCGCCGAACACCACAGCGACCGCGTCCGGGCTCGCCTGCATCTGAGTCTGGAACAACACCGGCAAACAAGCCCGGGACACTGGGCGAGCGGTGTCGTTGTAGTCCACCAACAACCGGTCACGCTCTTCACCGGACAAGATGTCGATCCGGCTCAGTGGGCGGACCGGGTCGGCGACCACTGCCTCCAAAAGCCGCACCCACCGCGCAAAGAGCACCTCGACCGTGATCGCGTCGAACAGATCACTGGAGTACTCGATGACCCCGTCGATGCCCTCAGGAGCACCATTCGCATTGCGCCGCTCGCTAAGACTGAAACCCAGATCCAACTTGGCGGTCCCGGTCGGTGCAGCCACCTCGGACACCTGCAGCCCAGGCAGTTCAAAGTGGGCTTCGGCGGTGTTCTGCAACACCAGCATGATCTGGAACAATGGATGATGCGCCATCGACCGGGTCGGGTTGAGGACCTCGACCAGGTGCTCGAACGGCACGTCCTGATGGGCATACGCCGCCAGCGCGGTCTCCCGCACCCGGGCCAGCAGCTGCGCGAAGGTGGGGTCACCGGAGGTGTCGGTGCGCAATACCAGTGCGTTGACGAAAAATCCGACCAGGTCATCCAACGCCTGATCGGTACGCCCCGCGATCGGGCTGCCTACCGCGATGTCACTGCCCGCGCCCAGCCTGCTCAGCAGCGCGGCCAGGCCGGCTTGCAAGACCATGAACAGGCTGGCCCCGCCTCGGCGGGCCAGCCCACGCAACTTCTGGTGCAATGCCGCCTCTACCCGAACAGTCAGGTACTCGCCACGGTAGGACGCGACCGCCGGACGCGGCCGGTCGGCGGGCAGCACCAACTGTTCGGGTAGTCCCGCCAGCGTATCGGTCCAGTAGGAGACCTGCTCGGCGAACAGGCTGTCCGCGTCGGTGTGGTCACCTAGCAGCTGCCGCTGCCACAGCGTGTAGTCGGCGTACTGCACCGGCAACGGCGCCCAGCCCGGTGCCTCACCCCGGCAGCGGGCTGTGTAGGCGGCGGTCACATCCCGCGCCAGCGGGCCCATCGACCAGCCGTCACCCGCGATGTGATGCACCAGGAGCAGCAGCACATGCTCGTCCGGTCCCAGCACGAACAGCTCTGCTCGTAACGGGGGCTCGGTCTTAAGGTCGAACCCGTACCTGGCGGCAGCAGCCACCACGTCAGGCAGTTCCGCTTCCATCGTCTCGGTGACTCGCAGCGTCGGGCAGGCGTCGGGCTTGTCCAAGACCAGCTGGTTGGGCACACCCGCCTTATGGGGGAAAATCGTGCGCAGGGTTTCGTGGCGCCCCACGACATCAGCCAGGGCGGATTGCAGCGCTGGGCGATCCAACTCCCCGGACAGGCGGAACCCCAGCGGGATGTTGTAGGTGGGATTGGGCCCTTCCATTTGGTGTAGGAACCACAACCGGCGTTGGGCGTAGGACAAGGGCACCACATCCGGGCGTTGCTGGCAGGTTAAGGCCAGCCGGGCTGGGCCGGCCTCGTCCAGGCGTGCGGCGATACCGGCCACGGTCGGGGTTTCGAACAGGGCCCGCAGTTCCACTTCGACGCCGAGGGTGGCGCGGATCCGGGCGACCAGACGGGTGGCCAGCAGCGAATGCCCACCCAGGTCAAAAAAGTCGTCGTCGACATCCACCCGGGGCGCGCCCAACACCTCAGCGAACACCTCAGCGAGCAGCTGCTCCTGCGGTGTCCGTGGCGCCCGACCGGCCCCAGCCGACCCGAACTCGGGTGCGGGTAGAGCGTTGCGGTCCAGTTTCCCGTTCGGTGTCAACGGCAACGCATCGAGCGCCACGAACGCCGCGGGAACCATGTACTCAGGCAGCCGCTGACGCAGAAACTCCCGCAATGAATCCGCACGGAAAACGCTGCCCGCAGCAGGCACCACATAGCCGACCAACCGCTTGTCATCAACCCGGTCCTGGCGGGCGATCACCGCGGCTTGCGCAACATCAGGATGCGCCGCGAGCACGGCTTCGACCTCACCGGGCTCAATCCGATACCCACGGACCTTCACCTGATCATCGATCCGGCCCAGGAACTCCAAGTTGTCATCAGCACGCCACCGGACCACATCACCGGTGCGATACATACGGGTACCCGAAGAACCGAACGGATTTGCCACAAACCGCTCCGCGGTCAAACCAGGCCGGTGCAGGTAACCGCGGGCCAACCCCGCCCCGGCGATATACAACTCACCCGCCACACCCGGCGGCACCAGCCGTAAACCAGCATCCAACACATACACCCGTTTGTCGGCAATCGGCCGGCCGATCGGTGGAGCAACCTGCGTCATAGCTGACAGCGGCTGGCTTAACGTGGCGCACACGGTCGTCTCGGTGGGACCGTAGGCATTGACCATCCGCCGACCCGGCGACCAGGTCGCGACCAGATCTGGCGGGCACCACTCGCTTGCTGCGACCACCGTCATCGCCCGCGGTAGACCGTCTGCTGGCAGCACCGCCAGTACCGATGGCGGCAACGTCACGTGCGTCACCCGCTGTCGATGGGCAAGCGCGCACAGCGCCGGCCCAGGCATCAACTGCTCTGCCGAAGCGAGCACCAACGTCGCCCCGGACAGCAGGGCCATACACAGCTCCCAGAACGACACATCGAAGCTGGGCGAGGCGAACTGCAGCACCCGATCGCCGACACCGACCTCGAACTGTTCGGTTTCTGCCGCAGCGAGACTGGAGATACCGGCGTGGGAAATCACGACGCCCTTGGGGTGGCCGGTGGAGCCCGAGGTGTAAATCACATACGCCGGGTGTTGCAGGGCCAGGTGGGTGGTGCGGTCGGCATCAGTAGGACTGCTGTCCGGATAACCACCCGTTTCACAATGGTCCACCAGCAATCGGGGGATCGGCTCGCTATCGGGCAGCCCACTCTCCAGCAGACTGCTGGTCATCAGCAGCACCGGTTGGGCGTCGTGGAGCATGAACGCAATCCGCGCGGCCGGATAGTCCGGATCCAGCGGCAGATAACCCGCGCCCGCCTTGAGCACCGCCAGAATCGCGACGATCATGTCTGGTGAGCGGGGTATGGCTAGCGCCACGATCTGCTCCGGGCCCACCCCTTGGCCAATCAGTGCGTGCGCGAGCTGGTTGGCTTTGGCATTGAGCTGGCGGTAGGTCAGCGTGGTGTCCCCGAACACCACCGCCACCGCCTCGGGCGTGGTCTGCACCTGGACTTCGAACAACTCCGGCAAGAACGCCTGGGGCACCTCGGTGGTGGTGTTGTTGTAGTCGACCAGCAGCCGGTGGTGTTCTTCGGTGGTGAGAATATCGATGCAGCTGATCGGCTGATCCGGATCAGCAACCACCGCCTCCAACAACCGCACCCACCGCGCCACGATCGTCTCGACCGTCGCCGAGTCGAACAGATCGCTGGCATATTCCACGACCCCGTCGATACCCTCAGGCGCGCCGTCCACACCTCGGTGTTCCTGCAGACCGAAGGAGAGATCGAATTTGGCGACACCGGTGTGCTGCGAGACCGGGGTGACTTCCAGCCCGGGCAGGTCGAAGTCGACCTCGGGGGTGTTGTGCAGTGCCAGCATGATCTGGAACAGCGGATGACGGGCCAGTGAGCGGGTGGGGTTGAGGACCTCGACGAGGTACTCGAACGGAACGTCCTGGTGAGCGTAGGCGCCCAGCGCTGTCTCCCGGACGCGCCCCAGCAGCTGCGCGAAGCTGGGATCCCCGGCGGTGTCGGTGCGCAGCACCAGTGTGTTGATGAAAAACCCGACCAGGTCGTCCAACGCCTGATCGGTGCGCCCGGCGATCGGGCTGCCCAACGGGATGTCGCTGCCCGCGCCCAGCCGGTTCAGCAGCGCGGCCAGCCCGGCCTGCAAAACCATGAACACACTGGCCCCGCCACGACGAGCCAGCTCACGCAACCCCTGGTGCAACTCAGCGCCCAAGACCACCTCGACCAGACCACCGCGGTAGGACGCCACCGGCGGACGCGGCCGATCAACGGGCAGCGTGAGCTGCTCGGGCAACCCGGCCAGCGCCTCGGTCCAATAAGCCAGCTGGGCGGCGAACAGACTATCCGGGTCAGTGCGCTCACCGAGCAGGTGGTGTTGCCAGAGTGTGTAGTCGGCGTACTGGATCGGCAACGGTGACCATGCCAGTGGTCGGCCGTGGCAGCGGGCGGTGTAAGCAGCGGCCAGGTCAGCTGAAAGCGGGCCCATCGACCAGCCGTCACCCGCGATGTGATGCACCACCACCAACAGGACATGCTCATCCGGTCTGAGCACGAACAGCTCAGCCCGGACCGGTGGCTCGGCCCCCAAATCGAACCCGTACTGGGCCGCGGCGGCCAGCACCTCAGGCAGCCGGGCCGCGGTCGTCTCGGTCATCGTCAGCCGCGGACAGGAGTTCTGCGCGTCCAGGACCTGCTGGTATGGCACGCCGTCGAGCTGGGGGAAGGTCGTGCGCAGGCTCTCGTGGCGGGCCACCACATCGCCTAGCGCGGCGTGCAACGCTGGACGGTCCAACGTTCCGCACAAGCGCAACGCCAACGGAAGGTTATAGGTGGGGCTGGAGCCTTCTAGCTGATGGAGGAACCACAACCGACGCTGCGCAAACGACAACGGCAGTGGATCCGGACGCTCATACGGCGTCAACGCCAGCCTCGCCGGCCCGGCGTCGTCCAGGTGTGCGGCCACGCCGGCCACCGTCGGGGTTTCGAACAGCGCTCGCAGCTCCAGCTCCACACCGAAAGTGGCGCGGATCCGCGCGATCAGACGGGTCGCCAACAGCGAATGCCCACCCAAGTCGAAGAAATCATCATCGACACCGACCCCGGGCAGATCCAACACCTCAGCGAACAACTCACACACAAGCTGCTCTTGCGGTGTCCGCGGTCCCCATCCGATGCCAGCCCGATCGAACTCGGGTGCGGGCAACGCGTTCCGGTCCAGCTTCCCGTTGGGCGTCAGCGGCAAATGGTCCAACACGACCATCGCGGCGGGCACCATGTACTCGGGCAACCTCTGACGCAACAACTCCCGCAGCGAGTCCGGCCGCAGTCCCTCACCGGCAGCCACGACGTAGGCGACCAGCCGCTGATCCCCGGGCCGGTCCTCGCGGGCGATCACCGCGGCCTGTGCGACGTCGGGATGCCCCGCGAGCACCGTGTCGATCTCGCCTGGCTCGATACGGAAACCACGGATCTTGACCTGATCATCGGCCCGACCGACGAACTCCACATTGCCGTCGGGCCGCCAGCGAACCAGATCCCCGGTACGATAAATCCGCCCACCCAACGGGCCATAGGGATCGGCGACGAACCGCTCCGCGGTCAGCCCCGCCCGGTGCAGATAACCACGCGCCACCCCCGCCCCGGCGATATACAGCTCACCCACGACACCGGGGGGCACCGGCTGCAGACCAGCATCAAGCACATATACCCGGGTGTTCGCGATCGGCCGACCAATCGGTGGCGGCAACGGCCAGTCGCCAACGTCAGCAGGCAAAGTGTAGGCGGTGGCCACATGGGTTTCAGCCGGACCGTAGTGATTGTGCAACCGCCGACCAGGCTGAACCCGATAAAATCGCTGGACCAGCTGGCCCAGCGTCAACGCCTCACCGGCCTGGGCGATACCACCCAACTGCGCAAGCTCACACCCCTGCTCGACAGCGGCCTGCGCCAACGCCTCGACCACCAAGTTCGGGGCGAACAACTCCTCCACCTGCTGGCGATCCAGCCAGCCCACCAACCGCCCCGCGTCGCGTCGAACGTCCTCGGGGGGAACCATCAACGTCTTACCGAAGGCCAGCGCGGACAGAATCTCTTGCGCCGACACATCGAAACTGATCGCCGTGAACTGCGCGGTCCTGGTCCCGGGACCACCCCCGAGGACACGGTGATGCCACACCAACAAATTCACCAGCCCACCGGCGGGCATCATTACACCCTTGGGTCGACCGGTGGAACCCGAGGTGTAGATCACATATGCCGGGTGCTGGGGCAGAAGGCGGCCGATGCGATCGGCGTCGATGGGATCGGTGTCCGGGTGCTGGCACAGTACCGTGACGGTGTCAGGGTCGTCTATCAGCAACCGCGGCGTGACAGGGCCCTCGGGGATGCACCCCGCTGTGTCTACGTTGGTGACCAGCAGCGCCGGTCGGGCGTCGTCGAGCATGAACGCCAGGCGGTCAACGGGATAGTCCAGATCCAGCGGTAGGTAGGCCGCGCCGGTCTTGAGCACCGCCAGGAGTGCGACCACCAGCTCAAGTGAGCGGGGCAAGGCCAACGCCACGATCTGCTCAGGGCCCACACCTTGGGCGATCAGCCCGTGCGCGAGCCGATTGGCGCGTATGTTGAGCTGCGCATAGGACAGCGTGGCGTCCTCGAACACCACGGCCACCGCCTCAGGCGTAGCCAGCACCTGGGTTTGAAACAACATCGGCAGGCTGGTCTGGACCACAGGGCGGGCGGTGTTGTTGCGCTCGACCAACAATTCGGCGCGCTCTGCGGGAGTGAGGATGTCAATCCGACTGATTGGCCGATCCGGATCAGCGACCACCACCTCGAGTAGACGCGCCCAGCGCGCGAGGAGCGCCTCGACCGTAGCGGCGTCGAACAAATCAGCGGCGTACTCGACGACCCCGTCGATGCCCTGAGACGCACCGTCCATCCCACGCCGCTCGGACAATCCCAAGAGCAGGTCGAACTTGGCGGTCCCCATTGACACCGGCACGGCGGACACTTCCAGCCCGGGTAACTCGAAGTCCACCTCGGGCGCGTTCTGCAACACCAGCATCACCTGGAACAGCGGGTGGTGCGCCACTGATCGGGCGGGGTTGAGGACCTCGACGAGGTATTCGAAGGGGACGTCCTGGTGGGTGTAGGCGCCCAGCGCGGTTTCGCGTACCCGGGCCAGCAGTTGCGTGAAGGTGGGGTCGCCGGAGGTGTCGGTGCGCAGTACCACTGTGTTGACGAAAAACCCGACCAGATCGTCCAACGCCTGATCGGTGCGCCCGGCGATCGGGCTACCCACCGCGATGTCGCTGCCCGCGCCGAGTCTGCTGAGCAGCGCGGCTAGTCCGGCTTGCAGCACCATGAACAGGCTGGCCCCACCCTGGCGAGCCAGGTTTGTCAACCCTTGATGCAACGTCGGGTCCAACCGAACAGTCACCTGACCGCCGCGGTAGGACGCCATTGCCGGGCGGGGGCGGTCGGTGGGTAGTTGTAGTTGTTCGGGTAACCCGGTCAGCGTGTCTGTCCAGTAGGCCAGCTGGCGGGCGAACCGGCTACTCGGGTCGGTCTCGTCGCCCAGCAGCTGATGTTGCCACAGCGTGTAGTCGGCGTACTGGACGGTCAGCGGCGCCCAGCCGGGTGCCTCACCCCGGCAGCGCGCCGCATACGCCCTGGCCAGATCCTGTGACAGTGGGCTGATCGACCAGCCATCAGTCGCGATATGGTGGATCAGCACCAACAGCACATGCTCCCCGGACGCGAGCGCGAACAACTCGGCTCGTATCGGCGGCTCGACGGCAAGGTCGAACTCGTACCGAGCCGCCTCGGCCAACACCTCAGACAGCTCGGTCTCGCTGATGTAAATGACCGCCAGCAGGCGGCAGGCCTCCTCGACGTTCAAGATCTGCTGACACGGCACGCCCTCGACCTGTGGGAAAACTGTGCGCAGACTCTCATGGCGAGCCACCACGTCGCCCAACGCAGCCTGCAAGGCTTGGGGGTCCAACTCCCCGGACAGGCGGAACGCGAGCGGGATGTTGTAGGTGGCGCTGGGCCCCTCCATTTGGTGCAGGAACCATAACCGGCGTTGGGCGTAGGACAACGGCACCACATCCGGGCGCTGCTGGCAGGTCAAGGCCAGCCGGGCTGGGCCGGCCTCATCCAGGCGCGCGGCGATACCGGCCACGGTCGGAGTTTCGAACAAGGCCCGTAGTTCCACTTCGACACCGAGGGTCGCGCGGATCCGGGCGATCAGCCGAGTGGCCAGCAGCGAATGCCCACCCAGGTCAAAGAAGTCGTCGTTGACGCCCACCCGGGGCGCACCCAACACCTCAGCGAACAACTCAGCGAGCAGCTGCTCCTGCGGTGTCCGCGGCACCCGACCGGCCCCAGCCGACTCGAACTCGGGGGCAGGCAACGCGTTACGGTCCAACTTGCCGTTTGGCGTCAACGGCAGCGCCTTCACCGCCACGAACGCCGTGGGAACCATGTACTCAGGCAGACGCTGACGCAGAAACTCACGCAGCGAGTCGAGCCGCAGTCCCTCGCCGGCAGCTACGACATAGGCGACCAGCCGCTTGTCGTCGGCCCCGTCCTCGCGAACAATGACCGCGGTCTGCGCGACGTCAGGATGCGCCGCGAGCACGGTTTCGATCTCGCCTGGCTCGATACGGAAACCACGGATCTTGACCTGATCATCGGCCCGACCGACGAACTCCAAGTTCCCATCAGCCCGCCAGCGGACCAGATCCCCGGTGCGATACATCCGCCCACCAGGCGGGCCACAGGGGTCGGCGACGAACCGCTCCGCGGTGAGCCCCGCCCGGTGCAGATAACCACGCGCCAACCCAGCCCCAGCGATATACAACTCACCCACCACACCGACAGGCACCAGCTCCAACCCGGTATCAAGCACATAGACCCGCGTGCTGGTGATCGGCCGACCGATGGGGACCGTGGTTGTGGCATCGGTATCCCCGCACGCGTGGAAGGTGGCATCGATGCATGTCTCGGTGGGACCGTAGAGGTTGTAGACAGTGCTCGATCCCCAGCGATCGCGGCATTGCGCCCAGAGGTGGCCGGCCAAGGCCTCACCGCCGCAGAACAGCCGCCGCAACGCGTGCCAGTTCTCCACGGCCGGTTGCTGGAGCAACGGGGCCAGCAGGGAGGGCACCACCTGTACCACGGTGACGTCGCTGTGCGCGACCAGCCGGGCCAGCGCGCCCAGATCGCGCTGGGCCTCGGCCGACGCCAGCAGCACCCGCGCCCCCGCGATCAGCGGCGCGAACAACTCCCACACCGAGGCGTCGAAAGTGAACGACGTCCTGTGCAGCACCGTGTCGCGCTCGCTCAGCGGCACCGCCTCCTGCATCCACAACATGTGGTTGACCGCCGCCCGGTGAGAGATCACCACACCCTTCGGCCGCCCAGTCGACCCAGAGGTGTAGATCACGTAGGCCGGATGATCTATGAGCAGTGGCGCCCCCCGGTCCACGTCGCCCACGTCATGGTCGGGCAGGACGGCGAGTTCCCGGGTCGTGGAGGGGTCATCCAGCACCAGCCGGGTCAGCTCACCGGCCTCGGTCAGCTGGTCTGACGCTGTGGACACGGTGACCAGACAGACCGCCCCGGCGTCGTGGAGCATGAACCTGGTCCGCTCGGCGGGATAGTCCGGGTCCAGCGGTAGGTAGGGTGCGCCGGCCTTGAGCACCGCTAGGAGCGCGACGACGAGTTCGGGTGAGCGGGGTAAGGCCAACGCCACGAGCTGCTCGGGACCCACACCCCGGGCGAGCAACACGCGCGCGAGCTGGTTGGCTCTGGCGTTGAGCTGGTGGTAGGTCAAGGTGGTGTCCTCGAACACCACCGCCACCGCCTCGGGTGTGGTCTGCGCCTGGGTTTCGAACAGCTCTGGCAAGCTAGCCTGAGGTACCGGATGGGCGGTGTCGTTGTAGTCGATCAGCAGCCGGTGGCGTTCTTCGGTGGTGAGGATGTCGATGCGGCTGATCGGCTGATCCGGATCGGCAACCGCTGCCTCCAACAGCCGTACCCAGCGCGCCACGATTGTCTCGATCGTGGCGGGGTCAAATAGGTCGTAAGCGTATTCAACAACTCCGTCGACGCCCTCAGGTGCGCCGTCGGCACCTCGGTGTTCCCGCAGACCGAAGGATAGGTCGAATTTGGCGGTGCCGGTCAGCACCGACACGAAGCTGGTGTCCAGGCCTGGTAGGTCGAAGTCGGCGTCGGGGGCGTTGTCCATCGCGAGCATGATTTGGAACAGGGGGTGGTGGGCTAGTGAGCGGGTGGGGTTGAGGACCTCGACGAGGTATTCGAAGGGCACGTCTTGGTGGGCGTAGGCGCCCAGCGCGGTTTCGCGTACCCGCGTGAGTAATTGTCCGAAGGTGGGATTTCCGGAGGTGTCGGTGCGTAGCACCAGGGTGTTGACGAAGAACCCGACCAGCTCGTCCAACGCCTGGTCGGTGCGCCCGGCGATTGGGCTGCCCAATGGGATGTCGCTGCCCGCGCCCAGCCGGGACAGCAGCGCGGCCAGCCCGGCCTGCAGCACCATGAACAGGCTGGCTCCGCCTCGGCGGGCCAGCTGGGTTAATCCGTGGTGCAGCTCGGCGTCCACGCGCACGGTGACCAGGCCGCCGCGGTAGGAGGCCACCGGCGGTCGGGGCCGGTCGGTGGGCAGGCTTAGTTGTTCGGGCAACCCGGCCAGCGTCTCGGTCCAATAGGCCCGTTGAGCGGCGAAGAGGCTGTTCGGGTCGGTGTGGTCGCCGAGCAGGTGGTGTTGCCAGAGTGTGTAGTCGGCGTACTGGATCGGCAGCGGTGACCATGCCGGTGGCCGGCCGTGGCAGCGGGCGGTGTAAGCAGCGGCCACGTCCCGCGACAGTGGGTCCATCGACCAGCCGTCAGCCGCGATGTGATGCACGACGACCAGCAACACATGTTCATCCGGTGTGAGCGTGAATAGCTCGGCGTGCACCGGTGGCTCGGCCGCGAGGTCGAAACTTTGCCCTGCCGCGGCGATCAGCGTCTCGGGCAATTCCGCCGCGGTCGTCTCGGTCACCCTTAGCAGCGGGCTGGCCGCGTGCGCGTCCAACACCTGCTGGCACGGTGTGCCGTCGATGTGGGGAAAGACCGTGCGCAGGCTCTCGTGTCGGGCCACCACATCCGCGAGCGCGGTTTCCAACGCCTGGTAATCCAGTCTGCCGGACAGGTGCAATGCCAACGGTACGTTGTAGGTGGAGCTGGGGCCTTCCATCTGGTGCAGGAACCACAACCGGCGTTGCGCGTGGGACAAGGGCAGCACATCCGGGCGCGCGCGAGACGCCAAGGCCAGCCTGGCCGGCCCGGCGTCGTCCAACCGGGCGGCTACACCAGCCACCGTCGGGGTTTCGAACAGCGCTCGCAGTTCCAGCTCTACACCGAGGGTCGCACGGATCCGGGCCACCAGCCGGGTCGCCAGCAGTGAATGCCCACCCAGATCAAAGAAACCGTCGTCGACACCGACCCGGGCCAGGCCCAGAACCTCGGCGAACAATTCAGCGAGCAGATGCTCTCGCGGAGTCCTCGGCGTGCGCCCCGCGCCCGCCGAGTCGAACTCCGGTGCGGGCAGCGCGGCACGATCGAGCTTGCCGTTCGGCGTCAACGGCAACGCTTCTAACATCACAAATGCTGCCGGCACCATGTAGCCAGGCAGCCATTGACGCAGGAACTCTCGCAATGAATCCGCACGCAAAACGCCACCCGCTGCAGGCACCACATAGGCGACCAACCGCTTGTCATCAGCCTGGTCCTGGCGTGCGATTACCGCGACCGGCGCAACAATTGGATGCGCGCGACCGACGAATTCCAGATTTCCATCAGCCCGCCACCGAACCACATCACCGGGGCGATACATCCGCCCACCCGGCGGCCCGAACGGACACGCCACAAACCGCTGCGCCGTCAACCCCGCCCGGCGCAAATACCCCCGCGCCAATCCCGCCCCGGCGACATACAGCTCACCAGCCACACCCGGCGGCACCAGCTGCAAACCAGCATCCAGCACATAGGTACGAAGGTCGGGGATGGCGGTGCCGATCACGCTGGTGGCTCCCGCGGCAACACTATCTCGGTCCAGTGAAAGGTAAGTGACATGTACCGTGGTCTCGGTGATCCCATACATGTCGACCAAAAGTGGTGCATGGTCGGAATCGCACTGATACCAATCACCTAGGCGTGCGGGATCTAGCGCCTCGCCATCGAATACTACGATTCGTAAAGCCAAAGACTCCGCTTCCGTGGAATTTCCCCCCTCCGCCTGCATCAGCTGGTAAAACGCGGACGGAGTCTGGTTAAGCACCGTCACGCCCTCACGGACCAGTAGCTGCAGAAATTGCTTCGACGAGCGGCAAACCCTCGAAGGCACTACAATTAAACGGCCCCCGTGTAGCAACGCACCCCACATCTCCCAGACCGAAAAATCGAACGCGTAGGAATGAAACAGCGTCCACACATCATTGGAGTTGAAATTGAACCAATACTGGGTAGCACCGAACAACCGTACAACATTTCGGTGAGCAATGAGCACGCCTTTGGGTTGGCCGGTGGAACCGGAGGTGTAGATGACGTATGCGGGGTGTTGCGGCGTCAGTGGGGTGGTGCGGTCGGTGTCGGTGGGGTCGGTGTCGGGGTAGCTGCCCAGCAGCTCGATGGTGTCGGAGTGGTCGATCACCAACCGGGGGATGGCAACGTCGTGGGGCAGATCGTTGTTGGTGGGTGCGTTGGTGATCAGCAGTACTGGTTGTGCGTCGCCGAGCACCAAGGCGATCCGTGCTGGCGGGTAGTCGGGGTCCAACGGCAGATAAGCGGCGCCGGTTTTGAGTACCGCCAGCAGCGCGACCACCAGTTCGGGTGAGCGGGGCAGGGCCAGCGCCACGATCTGCTCAGGACCCACGTCTTGGGTGATCAGTGCGTGCGCGAGATGGTTGGCGCGCGTGTTGAGTTGGGTGTAGGTCAGCGTGGTGTCGCCGAACACCACAGCGACCGCCTCGGGTCTGGCCATGACCTGGGTTTCGAACAACTCCGGCAGGCTTGTAACAGGGATCGGGACAGCGGTGTCGCTGTAGTCGGCCAGCAGTCGGTCACGTTCTTCGGCGGACAGGATGTCGATGCGGGTCACGGGACGATCCGGATCAGCAACTGCCGCTTCCAACAACCGCACCCAGCGGGCGACGATTGTGTCGATGGTAACGGGGTCGAAGAGGTCGCTGGCGTACTCGACGACCCCGTCGATGCCTTCGGGGCTGCCATCGTCACCGCGTTGTTCGGACAGGCTGATGAGCAGGTCGAATTTCGCGGTGCCGGTCGGTACCGGCACGAAGCAGGTGTCCAGCCCTGGTAGGTCGAAGTGGGCTTCGGCGGCGTTTTGTAACGTCAGCATGATTTGGAACAGCGGGTGGTGGGCCAGTGAGCGGGTGGGGTTGAGGACCTCGACGAGATATTCGAAGGGCACATCCTGGTGTGCATAAGCCGCCAGCGCGGTATCGCGGACCCGGCTCAGCAGCTGGTTGAAGGTCGGATCGCCCGAGGTGTCAGTACGTAACACCAGGGTGTTGACGAAGAACCCGACCAGGTCGTCCATTGCCTGATCGGTGCGCCCGGCGATCGGGCTGCCCAACGGGATGTCGTTGCCTGCGCCCAGCCGGGACAGCAGCGCGGCCAGCCCGGCCTGCAGCACCATGAACACACTGGCCCCGCCACGACGAGCCAACCCCACCAGCCCGTGGTGCAATGCCGCATCCAACCGAACAGTCACCTGACTTCCGTGATCGGTGGCGACTACCGGGCGGGGCCGGTCAGTGGGCAGTTGCAACTGTTCGGGCAGCCCGGCCAGTGCCTGGGTCCAGTAGGCCACCTGGGCAGCGAACAGGCTGTCAGGGTCGGTTTCGTCGCCCAGCAGCCGGTGTTGCCACAGCGTGTAGTCGGCGTACTGGACCGGCAGGGGTGCCCACTCCGGCGCCTCGCTCCGGCAGCGAGCGGCATACGCTCGGACCAAATCTTGTGACAATGGACCCATTGACCAGCCGTCACCAGCAATGTGGTGCACCAAGATCAACAACACCTGGTCTTCGGGTGCGAGCGCGAACAGCTCAGCTCGCACCGGCGGCTGGGTGGCGAGGTCGAACCCGCGACGGGCCGCGGCGGCCAAGACCTCAGGCAATTCGGTTTCGTTGGTATGGTTGACCACTAGCTGGGGACAGGCCACATCGATGTCGAGGACGTGCTGGTAGGGCACGCCGTCTCGCTGGGGGAAGACCGTACGCAGGCTCTCGTGGCGGGCAATGACGTCGGCGAGCGCGGCGTGGAGCGCTTCACAGTCCAGCGTCCCGGATAGGCGTAATGCCAATGGCATGTGATAGGTGGGGCTGGGGCCTTCCAGTTGGTGCAGGAACCACAGTCGGCGTTGCGCAAACGACAACGGCACCACATCCGGACGCGTACAGCGCGTCAACGCCAACCGCGCTGGCCCGGCATCGTCCAGCTGTGCGGCCAACCCAGTCACGGTCGGGGTTTCGAACAGGTCACGCAACTCCAGCTCGACACCCAACGTGGCCCGTACCCGAGCAACCAGACGGGTGGCCAACAACGAATGCCCACCCAGATCGAAGAAATCAGCCTCGACGCCGACTGCGGCGAGGCCTAACACCTCAGCGAACAACTCGCATAACAGTTGCTCTTGTGGTGTCCTAGGCGCCCGACCCGCACCCGCCGACTCAAACTCGGGGGCGGGCAACGCATTACGGTCCAACTTGCCGTTCGGCGTCAACGGAAACCCGTCCAACACCACAAATGCCGCCGGCACCATGTACTCAGGCAACCGCCCGCGCAGATATACGCGCAGTACGTCCGGTTGGATAGCACTGTCTGTGGCAGCCACCACGTAGGCGACCAGTCGCTTATCGTCGTGTCGATCCTCCCGGGCGACGACTGCGGCCTGCGTGACGTCAGGATGTGCGGCGAGTGCGGTTTCGATCTCGCCGGGCTCAATCCGGAACCCACGGATCTTGACCTGATCGTCCACCCGGCCGAGGAACTCCAAATCCGCGTCGACGTTCCAGCGGACCAGGTCGCCGCTGCGGTACATGCGGGTCCCCGGCGGGCCGTAGGGGTCGGCAACGAACCGCCCAGCGGTCAGGCTGGGCTGATGCAGATAGCCTCGCGCCAATCCCGCCCCGGCGATATACAACTCACCTACCAGCCCGGCCGGTGTCGGCTGCAGGCCGCTATCGAGCACGTACACCTGGGTATTGGTGATCGGCCGACCAATCGGAACGGTGGTTGCGGCGTCGGTGTCCCGGCACGCGTGAAAGACGGTATCGATGCATGTCTCTGTAGGACCGTAGAGGTTATAGACGGTGGTCGTTTCCAGGCGGCTACGGCATTGCGCCCACAGATGGCCGGCAAAGGCTTCGCCGCCGCAGAACAGCCGGCGCAGGGCGCGCAAGTCCTCGACGGCCAGTTGCTGCAGCAGCGGGGACAGAAGGGAGGGAACCACCTGCAGCACGGTGACGCCGCGTTCGGCGACCAGTCGGGCGAGCGCGCCCGGATCGCGATGGGCGTCAGGGGGCGTCAGCAGCAGCCGCGCCCCCGCGATGAGCGGTGCGAACATCTCCCACACCGAGGCATCGAATGTGACCGACGTTCTGTGCAGCACTGTGTCCCGCTCGTTCAGCGGCAGCTTCTCCTGCATCCACAGCATGTGGTTGACCGCCGCCCGATGGGGGATCACCACGCCTTTGGGCCGCCCGGTCGATCCGGAGGTGTAGATCACATAGGTTGGATGGTCACCGCGCAGTGGCAACGCCCGATCCGTGTCGCCCGGATCGTAGTCGGGCAGGCCAGCGAGTTCCTCGACGACCCCAGAGCCGTCCAGTACCAGCCGAGGCGTCGCGGCGCTCTCGGGAACACAGCCCACTGTCTTTGTGTTGCTCAGCAACACCACTGGCCGCGCGTCGTCGAGCATGAACCCGATTCGCGCTGCCGGGTAGTCCGGATCCACCGGGAGGTAGCCCGCCCCCGTCTTGAGGACCGCCAAGATTGCGACCACGAGTTCCGGTGAGCGGGGTAGGGCCAGCGCCACGACCTGCTCGGCGCCCACGCCACGGGTGATCAGCGCGTGCGCGAGCTGGTTGGCTTTGGCGTTGAGCTGACGGTAGGTCGTCGCGGTGTCCTCGAACAACACCGCTACCGCCTCGGGTGTGGTCTGAACCTGGGTTTCGAACAACACCGGCAGGCTGGTAACAGGAATCGGGGCAGCGGTGTCGTTGTAGTCGACCAGCAACCAGTGGCGTTCTTCGGCGGACATGATGTCGATCCGACTGATCGATTGGTCCGGATCAGCGACTGTGAGGGTCTCCAACAGACTCAGAAAACGTTGATGATGGGCAGTCAGATCGTCAGCTCCGCAGACTTCCGGGTGCGCGTACAAGCCTACCTGTAATCCTGAGTCATCCCGCCTATCCCACACGACAATAGACAGATCACTGGTCAACCCAAAAGAAAGATTGTGCGCCTCGGTGCGATATCCGGCAAACCTCAGATCGTAGTCGAAAGACGCGATATTGACTACCGGAGCAAAAAATGTTCCGATGTTGCCGGGTAGGTTAAGATCCCGATGGAGGTCCTCACCCCGATAACGTTGATGCCCGACCACCTCGCGGACTTCTTCCGCTACGTGTCTAATGAGGTCGGACGGGCTCATGTCCGGACGTACATATAGCCGCAGTGGCAACACGTTTGCCACCATGCCTGGTACGGGTTTCAGCACAGAACCCTGACGCGCCGTGACTGGCAAACCGACAACCACAGCCCGCGCGCCTGTCAGGCGATGCACATAGACCGCCGTCGCCGCGATGACAACGTGGGACCATGGCACCCCGAAACGGCGTGCCGTCGCATGTAGATTATCCATGCTCGACGGCGGCAAGCAGGTCGCCCGACGAACAAGGCTGTCAGGAGTTTTCGATGACCGACCAACGATCCTGGCCGGTTCTGGCTGGTCAGCGAAATGCTTCACCCACCATGCTCGGTCCTGCTCAAACCGTTCCGACGTGCGATAGGCTGCATCACTGTCCAGTAGCTGACGCAGCGAACCAAACACATTCTGATCACACGTCCGCCCATACAGTAGCGCTGTATAAACCTCGGCTACCCGCCGCGCAATGAGAGAAAGACCAAACCCATCCATCACAATGTGATGGTAACCCTGATACCACACAAACTGATCAGATCTCACCTTCATCAACGCGTAGCTAAACAGTGGGCCACGAGTGAGATCCATCGGCCGGGCCACATCGGCGGCCATCCATGCTTGCACAACCGCGTTCGGGTCAAATTCTTCACTGAGGTCGAGAAACGGCATCAGCCAATCCGACAATGGCTCGACAATCTGTTGTGGTCCATCGTCACCCTCGATGAACCGGGCATGCAGTGAGTCTACCTCTCCAACCACCCGCCGCAGCGCCGTCTCGAACAACACCGAATCAACCGGCCCATGTATCTCTACATACTCACCAATCTTGTATACCCGATTCGCTACGTTCAACCGTTGTTCAGCAAACCAAATCTCACGCTGAGCAGCCGACAACGGCAGAGCGAAACCATCACTGCTAGACAACACTGCCTCCATGTTCGCGCTCACGCATGAAACGCCCCGTGGATGGTGCGGGAAATACCGAAGTGTCGGTGTGGTCCATCGGAATCGTGCGCTGGGCCAAGATGCCCCTGGCGTCAGCTTGTGCGGTCATGACATGCCAGGTGCCACCGTGGCGGGTGGCCCGGTCGGGCACGGCCCAGGCCGTGGCGTGCGCACCGGCGTCCCTCGGTAGGAGTGCGTCGTGAAAGTTAATCGGCATACCGGTAGGCACGACCAGCACCGAGGGGAAGGATGCGTGGGTCGGCGATGCTGAACAAATAGTCGAAAGGTTGTGTCGCCAGGAATTCCGGTAGATCCGGGCCCGGAATCATTAGTGGGTGCTTTTTCGCCGCGGGCCCACCGTCGGATGTCCGAATCGGAAGACGCGATCGCGTGAATGCGGTGGCCGCGCTCCAGTAGGACTCTCGGGCACTCAACGGAGTTTCTCCCAATCAGGAAAGCGCTGAGGGATCGATCGTTCGCACAGGGCATTGTTTCGGCAACCCCTCCAGTTGCGTCGGTGGCGACCGGCATCAGCTGATTCCGACGTTGACCCGACAGCCCGTTGGGACCCCATCGCGCAACCATCACCGGACCGGATCGTTTTGAACGCCTACAAATAGCTCCAGTCGCACAACAATTGCAGACGACCAATGCGCGATATGTTGGCCGACACTCAGTCCCGGCAAAGTAATTGAGTTCTCAATAGGTGGAAACCGGGGACCGCTCCGCGGGTTATCGGCGCGACGCTCGCGGCCGCCGTTCCAAACGACTCCAGGCAGTACTCATCGCGAGACCCCCATATCACCGACTGGTCCCGCAATCGGCAGCATCGATCAAGGCCCGTGAACTGCCCGCCCAACTATCGACCTAGTTGTCTAGACCTTTTTTGGTGCAGTGACCGTCGGCACGGTAACGGTAGACCGCGGCGCGGTTTCGGCTGCGGCAGTTTCGGCTTTCGCCTCGGCGGTGAGATCCTGGAACTCCTCCCGCGCCTCCTCGGCGAGCTTCCTTACCTGCAAACCAATCCCCACAGTCAACTTGACAGTGCCCCGCAACAGCGGCTTAATAATCGCCCCCGCCAGCGGTGCTGTCACCAGACCAATCAAGTAGGGGGTCACAACGGGTGGCGGCATCTCGCATCATCTCCATGTCTTTACTTAATGGGAACGCGGTTACACCGAAAATCACGATCCCCGTCTATTCCACACTCCGCCTTGCGGGAGGTTCCGATGGGCTACCCAATTGAAAAACCCAAAGCACGCAACACCCCCGGCTCCGCGTAGATTTGATACCCCACCACATCATCCGCAACGTCGCTGGCCACGTTGCGGATGGCCTTCAGCCCCTAAAACTACGGACCGATTGGCGTGTGTCGCAAGATAGTTCACCCTAACGCGGGCCATGGTCGCGCTGTGCTCATCCTCGACGTTCTCCGGGGGCGTATCCGGACAGACGTTCACTCCAACGCCCGCTCATCTAGCAGTGGTACATGCTCTCTGGTGGTCGCCACGCCGGTGAAGCTCAGCTCGTCGACAGTGGGCGCGGAGGATCGGTGTTAGATGATGCAGGAAATACACGTGGGTGTTATGTCGGATCCGCGTATTGAAGGTGAGCTCGATACGCCCCGCGCGTTGCGGTTGCCACCCGGATTGCCGTGGCGGCCCATCCCAACACATCGATGAGCGTGGTGATCATGCCAGCAAGATCACCAAGGACGCTCGCCGACACGGTGGTGGCGGCCTGGAGCGGGTATGGTTGCAGAGGTCAAGGCCGGGTCACGTCCCGCGGCTTGGACCCACTGTGGAGGCGTTGTCAACTTGGTCTGGCCGCCTGTGGCTGGATGAGATGATCGGCAGGTTGATCTCGGTGGGGAGGGGCTGGGTTCGTGGCCGCCGTTGTGCTGTCATACATACTGTGCTGTCATACAATACAAGGGGTTCCGGTACCCGGGGGAGGTCATCAGCCAATGCGTGTGGCTCTACCACCGGTTTCCGCTCAGCTTCCATGAGGGCGAGGAGAACCGCTTGGTCGCTACCCCGACCGGACTTTCACCGGCAGGCCATCGCAGCTTGTCAGGCCACATCCGACCAGACAACGCTAACGTGCCATGAAAGGCTTCACCTCCCGGGTCACGCGCAGCGGTTCCTGTCCGCCTTCAGCGGGATATCACGCCACTTCCGGCTCCGCCGCCACCGGCTGCGCGCCGATGCCTACCGCCGAGAGATGACCTCCCGCTTCGCCACCTGCAACGAGGTCATCGGGCTGATCAGAGCCGCCTGAACGGCGACACCAAGACAGACTTCCAGTCTCAACCATGTCCCACGCGACCCCTCAGCTCGAACGAGCAAGCAAGTCGACAACGTCATCCTCGGGCTATTGGTAGATCGAGTAGGTGGTACTCCTCGGCTACCCGGGCCCTATTCTCATGCCCCGGCGCGACACGCCACCGTGACCAGATCGCTACCCACCGTCACTCAGACAAATCCAACCAAACAGGCTCTCAGAGGTTCAACGTACGCGCGATGATGTTCCGTTGGATGTCGGATGTACCCGAGTAGAAAAGGGCGCCGATGGCATTGCGGAGATCCACTTCGATCCCGTTCGCGGTCAGATAGCTCTGCCCACCGTGGATGCGCATGGTGTCCAGAGAGGACTGGACGTAGGCCTCCGACACGTACAGTTTGGCCGCTGCGGTTTCCTGCGAGGCTGGCATTCCCTGGTCTTTGAGGTAGGCGGCTCGGTAGACCAGTGCCCGGGCGGCGTCTAGGCGCACCCGCATGTCGACGATTCGGTGCGCCACGGCTTGGTGTTGGCTGATGCGTTGGCCGAATTGGTGCCTGGCTCGGGCGTAGGCGGTGCAGGCCTCGAGGTGCCGGCGCATGATTCCCAGGCTGGGGGCGAGCAGGCCGACGCGTTCGTACTCCATGGCGGAGGTGAACACTTTTACCCCGCGTCCTTCGCGGCCCAGCACGTTCTCCGCCGGCACCCGGCAGTTCTCCAGGGTCAGCTCACCCATGGGTGCGGTGCGCAGCCCCATCTTGTCCAGCGGCGCTCCGCAGTTTAAGCCTGGGGTGTCGGCGTTGACAAGAAAGGGGGTGATGCCCATGGGCCCCAGGGTCGGGTCGAGGGTCGCATAGACGATGAACAGGTCGGCGATCGGGGCATTGGTGATTAGCGTTTTGGTGCCGTTGAGGACGTAGTGATGACCGTCTCGGGTGGCGTGGGTGCTCAGGGCGAACACGTCCGAACCCGCCTTCGGTTCGGTGGACGCGTTGGCACCGATGAGCGTGCCGTCAGCGAGGCTGGTCAGATAGAGGTGCCGCTGCTTGTCGGTTCCGTGATCGCGCACGGCAAGGATGATCGTCCACAGATGCGCGCCGAGGGCGAAGAGCAGGCCCTCGTCGAGGCCGCCATAGCCCAGCCCTTCCAGCACTGCGAAGATCTCGCACAGACTGGTGCCGCTAGGCGCGCCATCCGCCGGTAGTGGCATGCGTAGCAGACCGTAGTCGGCGCAGCGGCGCCACGCCTGCCGGTCGAAGTCTCCGTGGCGATCCGGGCCGGGGCCGGTGGGGAACTGGGCAGCGAAGGCCGCGGCCCGCGCAGTCAGGCGCCCGTGGCGCTCATCGGGTACTACGAACATGTTCGCCGCAATCCCTGGTAGTCGATTTTGCCGGTGGTGGTGTGGGGTAGAGCGTCGAGATGGATGAACCGGTCGGGGATCAGGTGTGGCCCGAGTTCGGTCCGGCAGAAGCTACGGAGTCCGATCTGGGTCATGGGCGCGCCGTTGGTCACGACGAACGCCGTGATGATCGCCGATGGTTGGGTCGTGTCGGCGATGACGGCGGCATCGGTCACGTCGGGGCAGCGGCCGAGGGCGTGTTCTAGCTCATCAAGTTCGATCCGGTGGCCCCGCCGCTTGACCATGCGATCCCGGCGACCACCGAAGAGGAACCCGTCCGCCGAGGAGCAGACCACGTCGCCGGTGTGGTACCAGCGCCGTCCGTCGTGATGGAAGAAACGGGGGTCGTGGTCGATTCCCCAGTAGCCCGACACGACGGATGGCCCCGCCACGCACAGCAGCCCGGGTTGCCCCTCGGGCACGGGATGGTTCCGCTCGTCGACCACCATGACAGCGCAGTGGCTGCACGGATGACCGATCGGATAGGGTTCCGTCCGGTCCTCGGGCACCGGCGTGGGAATGCGAGCGAAGGTGCAGACGTTGGTTTCCGTTGGACCGTAGAGGTTGTAGTAGGTCGGGTGTGGCCACAACCGGGTCAGGCGTCGGAGCTTCGCTACAGGGAAAACCTCTCCGGCGAAGAGCACGAGCCGGAGCCGGTTGCCGACAGCCAGAGAGGCCCGTTCGGCGATCATGCCCAAGATCGAGGGCGCCGAGTACCACACGGTGATGTGGTGTTGGGCGAGGAAGTCGGGGATACGGCGGGGATCCGCGGCCAGGTGCTCCGCCAGCAGGTAGAGCGTCGCGCCACTGCGTATCGTGGCGAATACATCGAACACCGAGAGGTCGAAGTGCAGCGGGGCGTGCCCGGCGACGCGATCCTTTGTCGTGATGTTGAACTGGATCGATGCCCATTCGACGAAGCTGATGGCGTTACCGTGGCTGACCCGCACTCCCTTGGGCATACCAGTGGAGCCGGAGGTGTAGAGGAGGTAGGCCAAGTCCGCACCGGCGGGCGTGGGCTTCGGGGGATCGGGCGTGTGGAGCGCCGCAGCCCATCGTGTAGCCGAGCCTGGGCCGGCCGCGGGCAGTACCACGGTGGCGATGCCGCCGCCGGGAAGGCCGGCGGCATGTAGCTGAGCGAGCGCATCCTCGTCGGTGAACAGGATCCGCACGCCGCAGTCGCCGAGGATCTGGCGGATCCTGCCGGGCCCGGCGTCGCGGTCGAGGGGCACGTAACCGGCACCGGCCCTCATCGTCCCCAACATAAGGGCGACCGCCTCGCAGCGCTTGGCCATCATGAACCCGACCAACTCGCCGCGGCCGACCCGGCGCGCAGTCAGGAACGCGCCGACTTTCCCGGCCAGATCATGCAACTGGCGGTAGGTGAGCGCCTGCCCCGTGCCGTCGAGGACCGCGGTGTGGTCGGGCCATCGCGATGCCGCGCGGTCGAGGTAGGTCTCCAACCGGGTCTGTCCCACCGAAGCGTTCATCTCAAAGGGTAGTCGACGGTCGCATCAGGAACCGAGCGCGGCCGGTGTGAACGCGTTCGCGGTGAGGTTCCCCAGCAGGTGGTGCCACAGATGCCGGGGATTGCGCCCACCTCCGTGACGTGCCCCGGCTCGGAGAAGTCGACACCCTTGACTGCCACGCCCTCGTACACTTTGGCGTCTACGCGATGCGCGTGGTGCAGCAGCAGATTGTCGAACAGGCCCCGGTCGACGTGGTAGGTGTAGTTCTGGTCGACACCCTCCTGGGCCCGCTCGGCGAAGTCGATGTCGGCACTGCTGTTGGTCTGGAGGCCTTCCCAGTCGAGCTCGTAGATGGGTGAGGGGGCATTCGCGGTCCAAATCGCCCGGTACTTCCGGGGGACTTCGCCTCCTCCATCGTGGAGAGGAACACGCGGGTCGACGCGGGGACCAGGGACTCCCCGACATGGGGCCGGGGGGAAGATCGCCCACTCGGGCACCACACAATCAATGCCAGCCCGGGCCAGGTAGGCGGTAAGGCTCCCGCCAGCCGGTCCATCGCCGATGACGCCAACGTCGAACGCCGGCGATGACGCGGTCATCCTGACTCCTTATCGTCCTAGGTGTGGTGAGTGAAGACACCGTGCGAAGGTCAGCCGACGTCGGTGCTGACCTTGCCGCCGACGTACTCCACCAACCGGTTGATGGTGGCGAAGTTGGCGGCGCCTGCTTCGTCGACCTCGACCTCGATGCCGAAGCTGTCCTCCAGCAGGTCCACCAGTCGTATGGTCGACAGCGAGTCCAGGATCCCGGCGTCGCGCAGGTTCAGCTCGTCGGACAGGTTCCCGGGCTCCTCGTCGGGCAGCAGCTCGCGGAGGAGCCAGCCGCGGATGGCCTGCCGGATGTCCGCTGGGTTCATGTGTCATCCTCACCTGGATGCGGGTCGCCGTCGATCTGAATGGGGCGTTGTCAACTTGCTTGCTCATTCGAGCTGAAGGGTCGCGTGGGACATGGTTGAGACTGGGGGCCTGTCTTGGTGTCGCCGTCAGGCGACTCTGATCAGCCCGATGACCTCGTTGCAGGTGGCGAAGCAGGATGTCATCTCTCGGCGGTAGGCATCGGCGCGCAGCCGGTGGCGGCGAGGCCGGAAGTGGGGTGATATCCCGCTGAAGGCGGACAGGAACCGCTGCGCGTGACTGGTGGGTTGGTGGGAGTTCTCGGCCCGGTTGTTCAAGCTTGTCAGTGATCACGACCCTTGGCGTTACGCCGGGGTTGGATATGATGCCGTGCTGGTCAACGGCCCGCCACAGGTAGCGGGTCTTGCCGTGTATCGTGACGCATACCATCTCCTCGACCTCACCGAAGCTGAGCGGAAACCGGTGGTGGAGCCACACGCAGTGGCTGATGACCTCGGTCGGGTACCGGAACCCCTTGTATGACGGCACAACTGCGGCCACGAACCCAGCCCCTCCCCACCGAGATCAACCTGCCGATCATCTCATCAAAGGCAGCCACACCAAGTTGACAACGCCCTGCATACCAATCCCCACAGTCAGCTTGACAGTGCCCCGCGACAACGGCTTAATAATCGCCCCCGCCAGCGGTCTGTCACCAGGCCAATCAAAGTACGGGGCCACAACGGGTGGTGGCATCTCGCACCAGGTCTGTTGCTTATCGGGAACGCGATTACACCGCTAGTCACGATCCCCGTCTATTCCGCAATTCACTCTGCGGGGAGGTTCCGAGGGTGACTCGACGAATTGAAAACTCCAGCAGCAACACCCCCGGCTCCACGTAGCATGGTTCCCCCACTGCGTGACCGCGAACGTTGCTGGCCATGCTACAGGCTGGGGTCTTCATCCCTAAACGTACGGACCGATTGGCTTGTGCCGCAAGATAGTTCACCCTAACGCGGGTCGTAGTCGCGCTGGGCTCATCCGTGACCTTCGCCGGTGGCGTATTCGGACAGACGTTCACTCCAACGCGCGCTCATCTAGCAGTGGTGCATGGTATCTGGTTTTGCCACACGTCAGTCAAGCTCGGCTCGTCGGCAGTGAGCGCGGGGGATCAGTGTCGGTGATGCAAGGAAATGGACGTGGGCGTTATGCCGGATCCACGTATTCAAGGTGAACTCTGTGGTGTACACGGTACGCTGGACAAGTCCATCCGCCTTGAGCTCACGCAGCTGGCGGGTCAGCATCCACAGTGTAATGCTCGGTATGGTCCGGTTCATGCTCGCCGAACCGCTGGGCGTCCGCGAAGAGATGTTTCAAGATGGCCAACTTTCATTTGCCGGCGCCGACCTCCATCTCCGCCTCGATGGTGCAGTACTCGGGCATGGCCACCACGCGCTCGCCCACGCGACTCCCCTCCTAACTGTACATAGTGTTACTATTGGCGCAAGCGCGACAGTACTTGTGAGTATTGCCCGTACCGCAGATACTGCGTGTATGGCAATCACTGACGTCAAACCATCGGCACTGCGGCACATCGACGGCGACCCTGACTGGTACGAGCTGTGGCCGACGTTCGCCGACGTACCCGCCGGCTGGCGGGTGGTCTTCGGCGGGGCCGATCGCGGGAAATGCCTGGAATACGTCGAGAAAAACTGGACCGACATGCGGCCGAAGAGCCTCCGTGAGGCCATGGCCTCGGACCCGGCATGACCGGCGGCCGAGCCGTCGAGGAACGGCTGCTGAGTCTCGATGAGATGCCGGTGTTGCCGATCTCGGCCGAGGATGTCGAGCGTGCTCGGGCGATCGGCGCGGCGCACGGCATGATCCGGGACCACGAGGTGGATTTCTCGACCTCGGTCATCACCCGGGTGGAACGCATCGCCGCCGAGCGCGATCGGCCGGCGGTCACCGATGCGACCCGTACGCTATCTTACGCGGAGCTGGCCGCCGAGGCCCGTCGGCTTGCCACCCTGCTGACGCGTGCCGGGATCGGCACCGGAACCGTAGTCGGTGTTGGTGGGGAACGCCGCGCCACCGTGGTCGCGGCATTCCTGGCCATCGAGCTGATCAGTGCCGTCTACGTACCCGCCGACACCGCCTGGCCCGCGGCGCGGATTCGCGACGTGCTCAGCCAGGCGGGCGCGGAGGTGTTGCTGAACGTCGACCCCGGCGAGTCCGCGCCGGCCCTGTTGACGGGCGCGCGTGAGGCGGGATGCCGGGTCATCCGCGCGGCCGACGCGGCCAGTTGCGATCCCTGGGGTGGGGCACCGCAGGGATCCTCGGACCGCCTCCAGTACGTGCTGTTTACCTCGGGCTCGACCGGACGGCCCAAGGGCGCGGTCGTCGAGCACCGCGGCATGATCAACCATCTGACCGCCAAGATCGTCGACTTTGAGATAACCGAAACCGATGTGGTCGCCTTTACCGCACCCCTTGGCTTCGACATCTCGGTGTGGCAGATGCTATGCCCCCTGCTGGTCGGCGGCCGGGTGGAAGTGATCGACGACGATGTGGCGTTCGACCCGCTGGCCCTGGCCCGCATGGTGGACGAGCGCGGCATGACGATCTGGGAGGTGGTGCCGACGATGCTCCGCCACCTGTTGGACGACCTGGGCGACGCTGCGGCGAGCTCGCTTCGGCCGTTGCGGTGGATGATTTCCAACGGCGAGGAACTGTCGACCGAGCTGGCCCGCCGCTGGATGACGGCAAAGCCGGAGATACCGTTGGTCAACGCCTACGGTCCCACCGAGTGCTCCGACGACGTGACCCATCACACCGTCAGCCCGGGCGATCTCGAGCGGATGCGGTTGCCGATCGGCACGCCGATCATCAACTCCCGGTTGTACGTACTGTGCCGGGACGATGCCGGCTGGACAGCGTGCGAGGCAGGCGAGACGGGCGAGCTGTTCATCGGCGGTGTGTGCGTCGGCCGTGGCTACCTCGGTGATCCCGAGCACTCTCGCCACGCGTTTTTCCGGGATCCCTTCGGCGATACGCCGACCGGACGACTGTATCGGACCGGGGACGCCGTAAAGTTGCTGCCACCCGCGGTGGGGACGCGGCGGTACACGCTGCAGTACGTGGACCGGATTGATCGACAGGTCAAGATTTCCGGGGCGCGGGTGGAGCTCGGAGAGATTGAAGCGGTCCTGCAGCGACACCCGGGTGTCGCTGCAGCTGCGGTTGTCGTCCGCGAAGTCTCCTGAGGGTCGTGCAGTGTCTTGGCTCTTACAAGATCATCCAGACTGGCCAGAGCGGCGTCCTCGTCACCGCTCGACACACAAGGCAGACTGTCAACCACGGCCACCGCCATCTTCGTGCTTCTTTGGCCAGAACCTGAAGATGATCAAAACGGTGGCCTCCTCATGCCACGGCGACACGCGAACAAGATGAACCACCGTGACCCCACCAAGCCTCACAGCTTAAAGATCAAGCTAAGCCAGTGGGGTGGAGGATGCTCTGTGTAGCCGTTGCGCTAGATCGATGGTCGGCCTCGTTAGCTATTGCGTCGTGGTTGGCCGGTGTGGATGTGGCGGTAGATCGTCGTTGCGCTGACGGCGCAGGATCGAGCGATTTCGGCAATGGTGTATCGGCGTGAGTCATACATCCGTTGGGCTTTGTCGACCAGCTCGTGGGTCATCTTCGGTTTGCGGCGCTCGGAGAGGCCGTACGGTCGGGCCGAGGCTAGCCCGACTTGCGGGCGCTGCTGAGCCACCGTGACCTGATCCCGTTCGGCGCGGGTCGCCGCGTTGGTGGCGTCAGCGAGTGCGCCGCGCATGGTCTTGACCAGCCGCTCGGCCTCGGTCTTAGCGGCATCGGCACTCTCCTGTGTGGGATTGACCTGGGCTTGGGCGTCGACCTTGGCCTGCTCGATCTGCTGGCGCAATTCGGCGGCGCGTTCAGCGAGGATGCGGTCCCGGTCGGCAATCGCCTGCTGGATGGCGGCATCGGCGGCCTCCTGCGCGTCGGCGACCGCCCTCGCAGCCGCGTCACGGACTTCCTCCAACTCGGTGCGCGCGGTGCGTACGGCGATCTGAGCCTGTTCGGTGGAGGTCTGGCAGGCCGCCAGTTGCTCGGCGGTCTGGGTCCGGACCCGGTCGAGCTCAACGAGCGCTTCCTCGGCGGCGGCATCGGCTTGAGCCTTAGCCTCGAGCGCGGCCGCGGCTTTCCTGCGGGCGGCGCGCGCCTTCTCCGCGGCGGTCTGCGCGGTCTGCGCCTGGGCGATGGCGAACAGGACGGCTGCGGCGATGACGAGCATGATGGTCTCCTTGGGCCGCCTCATTTTCCGGACAACTGAGTAATTGCTATATCATGCCGCGAACTACCGGTTCAGGTACTCGTAGTAGGCCTCTTGTGGGTTAGCCGCTTCGACCTGAAAAGTCGGTGCGTTGATCGCACTGTCGGCGTGCGCTGCGCGAGACGATGACCTCGACCCCTTGGGCTAGGAGGGATCGAGGTCATCGTGTTCCGAACGATGGGTGATCAGCCGGGCCGGTGGGAGGCGATTTTGCCGGCGGAGCTGCAGGTGTTGCCCTGCGAGCTGGCTCGAGTGGAGGCGCTGCTGGACGACCCCGCGTTCTTTGCCGTTTGTGTCGTTCTTCGATCCGCGGATGGGTCAGCCATCGACGTCAATGGAGACATACGTGCCGATGATGTCCTGAAGTTCCGCCACCGGTTGGGCTAGGAGAGCCTGTGCCGGGAGCTAACCGATTCGATCACCTGGCGGCCGGTTGTGCCGGATCCCGCTGGATGGCAAGGTTCCGCATCCGACAACGCTGATGACTGACCACCCGCGGCGAAGCTTCCGTTGCGGGATGCAACGAGGCTCTGCTCGCGAAGGCGGCGCAGGCCAAGCTGCTACGCACCACCGGACTGCGCGCGGACATCCCGGCGGATGTGGCCTACCCGACCGATTCGGGATTGCTCGCCAAGACGATCCGGCGGATCGCGGCGACGGGAAGAGGAGATCCAGGCCGCCGGTGGTGCCCTCCGCACCCGGTGCCGGAACCGCTGCCGTTGCGCGGGCAAGCCAGTGTGCGGGATCGCCGCGAAGCGGCGACTACGCGGCGCAGCAGCCCGCGACCAGGCGCAGGCCACGGTGCGGTCACCGGTGAGTTCGCCGGACTCGCCGAGCGCGGCGACCGACGCCCGGCGACTGCTGGTCAATGGCCGCCGGGCGCTGCGCCGCGCACAGAGCAAGGTCGCGGAGCTGGGCTCACTCCCGATGGATCGAGTCGGCGGGTCGGTCTGCACGAGCCCGACGCCTGTTCAGCTGCGCACTGTTGTGGCGGCGCGGCTCATCTCCGTGGCATAGTAATAGCCAAGGTGAACAGGCGGGGGCGGCAGCTAGAGGGCCCGCGGTTGTATCTGTCCCCGAGTGGTGGACAACCGTGAGCTCGCCCCGTGCCGGGCCGCCGTCGTCGGAACGCCGCGTTGGGGTGAACAGCCTTGCGGCTCAAGCCAACCGGTCCGTATTTTGGGTGGCGATGATCCGTCCGGGGTGGGCCTCATCGACGCGGTCGGGGGGTGGCGGTGGATGTGCTCGAGTCCTATTCATATTGGGCAACTCTCGGAACCTAGCCATCGGTGGGGCGCACAGTGGCAGCCGGAAGATTGGGTGTTTGCACAGCTACGCGTCCGTGCGCTGCGGAGCTACCCGTCCCTGGATTGTGCTGGTTACAGACCTATGCGGCATGCGCGCTGTGCATGGCCGGGCCTGCCCGACCCGTAATTTCTGCGGGATGTCGGGGATCGTGGCTGGCGGTGCAATGGTGTTCCCGGTAAGCGCAGAATTGGAGACGATGCGAGATGCCATCTTTTGTGTCCCCGTACTTGCTTGGTCTGGTGACGGCACCGTTGGCGGGGGCCGTTATTAAGCCGTTGTTGCGGGGGACTGTTAAGTTGACTGTGGGGATTGGTTTGCAGGTGAAGAAGCTCGCCGCGGAGGCGCGTGAGGAATTCCAGGATCTCACCGCCGAGGCGAACGCCGAAATTGCTACAGCGGAGACTGCGGCGCGGTCTAACGTCACTGTGCCGAAAGTCACCCCACCCAAGAGGGTCTAGGTGTCGGGCGGGACAGCTCCGCTGCCACAAGGCTGTTTCCTTGTCGATTGGCGCCATCACTGGCAGTGATGGGCTGGCTGAATTCGGTGATTGTGACATTATGCCATCGATAGTGGCTGCTATAGTGGGACGTCGGCGTGAGGCGCCTAGAGTGCGACCGCGGTCGGTTATTCCCGGGCGCCAGCGTTGGGACATCGGAGTCGTGTTGGGCCGGCCTCGTGTCGCTGAACTCCTCCAGGCGTCCCTGCGGGAATCCCGGGGCATCGAGATGGTCTACGCGAACCCGGCCACCGGGCGGTTGCTGGTCTGCCATGACACTGCATTGAGTCGGGGGGAGGTAGATCAGCTCGTTCGGAAGACCGTTGCGCTAGCTGCCCGACAGGCCATGACCCTGACGGGATCCATGCCGCCCAAGCCCGGCGTGATGCCGTCGCGGGGACGACGCCGGCAGAACACCGGGTCGGCATTGGTCGTCTCTGGCGGCGCAGCGGTAGCCCTCGTCGTAACCCGGGCCACATTTGTCCGCCCCTCCCCGCTGGTGGGCCTCGGTGGCGTCGTCGTGGCGACTGTAGTCGTCGTTCGGCGAGCATGGCGAAGATCCAGACTTGCCCAACATGTCTCTGCGGTATCCCTCAGATCGAAGCGACATCCCCTACTGCAGATCGCTGGGTCGCACAAGAGGCAGTTCTACGTCGCGTCGTGTGCTTCGATTCTCGTGCAGATCCTGGACATGGTTCCCTCGATATTGATCAGCTGGATGGCCGTGGTGCTCATTACAGGCAAGAGCGCGGCACTCGTGCGGCTGGGGTTGGCCAGTGTTGCCAGTCAGCTTTGGTTCTTGACCGGGGTAACCGCTCTCGCCTCGGTCGTCGCCGCGGTTTTGTCATTCATTGCGGGCGTGCTCTGGCGTGATCTCGCCCAGTCCGTGCAGCAGGAGTGGCGTACCGAGATGTATGCCCATGTTCAGCGAGTCGGGCTTCGGTACCTGGAGGGCGAACGGACAACCAGGATCGCCGGGATACTCACCAACGACATCAATCAGTTGGGTCGTTTCTTCGCCGCCTCAGCGGACTATTTTCTCAAGCTGGGAACTAGTTTCCTCGTCCTCGTGCCCGTGTTCTTGTTCCTCACCCCAGGTATCGCCTGGGTGGCTTTCCTGCCGGTGCCGATCGTCGCCTGGCTGTCATTTTCCTACCATGAACGTTCAGCGTCAGACCTCGCAACCAGTAGTGAGAATGTGTCGTTGTTGAACAGTCAGCTGGTCAACAACTTGGAGGCAAGCGCGACTGTCAAGAGCTTCGGCGCCGAACAGTACGAGATCGACCGCATCCACCATCTCAGTGCGGTGTATCGCCAGACCAATCGCCGGATCGATAAGCGCGCCGCAGCCTATACTCCCACTGTGCGGATGTGCGCGATGGTGTCTCTCTCGGGGATCCTTTTATTGGGTGGTCTGGATGTGCTGGCCGGAACGCTGCCATTTGGAGTCTTCAATTCTCTGGTCGGTGCGCCCCAGCTGGTGCTGTGGCAACTGCCGGGCCTTGGTGACGCTGTCGACCAGTACCAGCGGACAGTGGCAGCGTTGGGGCGGGTGCTTGATCTTCGCAGCCTTCAGGTTGAACCGGGTGGAAGCGGTCGACCTCTGGATGTTGCCAAGGTCCAGGGTGAGATGGTGCTCGACGGGGTGACGTTTGCCTATCCAGGTCGGCCACCGGTCCTGCGTAATGTGTCCATGCGCATGGCCGCCAGAAAGACCACAGGAATCGTCGGTGTGACCGGGGCCGGCAAGACGACTATCGCGAAGCTGATGCTGCGCTTCCAGGACGTCGAGTCTGGGCGCGTACTTCTCGATGGCTTGGACATCCGTGAGGTGAGACTGCAAGACCTCCGGAAGGCGATTGGTTTCGTCGCCCAGGATGCCTTTTTGTTCGACGGGACGATTGACGACAATATCAGGTACGGCAGTTTCGATGCCGAGCCTGAGCGGGTGGTGAGCGCGGCGCGGCTGGCTCAGGCAGATGATTTCGTCGAGGCTCTTCCGTCGCGGTACGACACGATGATCGGTGAGCGCGGCGCCACACTGTCCGGCGGCCAAAAGCAACGCCTCTCTCTGGCTCGAGCCATTGTGAAGAGCCCACCGATCGTCATCCTCGACGAGGCGACGTCGGCTGTGGACAACGAGACGGAGGCGGCCATCCAACGTGCTCTCAAGGACTTCGCGAGGGACCGGACTCTGGTCATCATCGCGCATCGACTGTCGACCATCCGGCATGCCGACTGGATCTATGTGATGGACAGGGGTGGCGTGGTCGCCGAAGAGGGAACGCATCATGAGTTGATTGCGCGCGAGGGCGTGTACGCGTCCTTGTGGCGCCTGCAGATCGGCGAGGCGAGCGCGTGATCCCGGAGCCTTACGCCGTGCGTGATACCTACGATCGGCTGGCGCCCTTTTATGACCAGGACACCGCCGCCGACGACTACGGCCGATGGGTTGGCCTCTACCAGGAGTTGATCGTCCGGTATGGCGCGCCTGGCTCTCGCCTGGTCGATCTCGGCTGCGGTACCGGCAAGAGCGCGTTGGGGCTGGCGAGCCTGGGCTACCAGGTCACCGGCAGTGACCTTTCCCCGGCGATGCTGCGGGTAGCAGCGGCCAAACCCGGTGCAGACCAGGTGCGCTTCGTCGAGGCGGACCTCAGTGACCTGCCCGACCTCGGCATCTTCGACATCGCCACCTGTCTCGGCGAGCCGCTATGCTACCTGCTGGCAGAGACCGAGCTGATAGCGGCTTTCCGCGGCGTGTCCAGGCTGCTGGCCCCTGGCGGTCTGTTCCTGTTCGACCTCAACACGGCCGGCTTCTACCGTCGACTGCAAGGCACCCCGCTAGTGCAGGACCGCGACGGGGAGTTCGTCATCTGGCGCGGATCGGGCTTCACCGACTCAGGTGATCTATGTCACCTGGACGTTGACCGCTTCCGTCGCGAGGGCGGTTCGTGCTGGCAGCGACTCTCCTACCGGCACACCTTCCGTCACCACCCGCCGCAGCGGGTCACTGCGCTGCTCGCCAAGGTTGGCCTGGAGAGGCTCGGAAAGCACGGACTGCGCCGCGGCGAGTTCTGCGACACCCCGGACGAGGATGTCGACCGCAAGGTCATCCACGCCTGCCGTAAACCGGGACCGGCAATGAGCTGAGGAACCCTGACGCCCGACCACCCCACGACCCATTCAACCGTAAGAGACGAGAAAGGAGGTGAGCGATATGCGCACCTTGGTCATCAACGCACGCAAGGTCAGCTTCGAGAAGCGTCGAGTCTTCAGCTGGAGCGACTGAGGCATCGGAGGGTCGGCGGTTCGCCGTCGGCCCTCTCCCTTGCCATCCAATCAATCATCATTCCCGCTTACCCAGGAGACGCCGCATGCGCATGCGTCGCGCCTATTCCTTGATCTGTTTCTGGCAGGACGGCGCCCTCGCCGTTTATAACTACTTGTTCCAGACTGTTACGGCCTTGGACCCGGTCGCCGTTGAGGTGCTGGACGCCTTCGGGGAGTGGACCGACCCGGTCGATATCGGCAAGCGGTTAGTCGGCTATACCCCGGAGTCCGTGCAGGCAGCCGTCGACGTACTGGGTGAGCACACGTTGCTGCTGGCGCAGGGCAGTGCCGAGGCGCGAGTGGATGAGCAACTCGCTGAACACTGGCAGATGTGGGCGCCCGAGGCGGCCCTGCTGCACTTTGGCACCAAGAACGTGCCCTTCGAGGAAACGACTCCCCAGCTCCGCGAGGAGTTGATGGCCGACGGCCGGCCGGCCCTGTTCAAGGAGTACCCCCACGCCGAGCGCATCCTGTTGCCGCGCCATCCGATCAGGCTGGATACACCGCTGGAAGACGTGCTTCATCGGCGGCGCACCCACCGCGCTTTCACCGGTCAGCCGGTGCCACTCGCTGTCCTGTCGACCTTGGTGCACACCGTGTTCGCGCCAGTTGGCTACCTCGATGCCGGGGCCTTCGGCGCGCTTGCCCGGCGCACCAGCCCCGCCGGCGGCGCCCGGCAGGAGCTAGAGGCCTACGTCGCCGCCTTCGACGTCGAGGGCGTCGACCGGGGGCTGTATCACTACAACAGCCGTGAACACTCGTTGGAGCTGCTGCGCTCGGACCTCACCGCGGCCCAGGTCGCTCAGATCGGCGTCGAGCAGGCCGCGCTCAAACAGTGTGCCTTCGCTGTTTTCCTCACCGCAGTGATCGAGCGAGCCAGCGTCAAGTATCGGCATCCGCGCGCCTACCGCGTCATTTTGATGAACGCGGGCCACCTCGGTCAGACCTTCGCTCTGACCGCCACCGCCCTGGGCCTGGGCCCCTTCCAGACCGCGGCCTTCCACGACAGCACAGTCGAGGACCTACTTGGCATCGACGGGATCACGGAGATCCCGGTCTACCTGCTGGCCGCCGGCATCCCTGCCAGCGACTCACTCAGCCCAGCCGCCACGCTCAATGCCTTCCGGCGCACAACGTTGTGACCGGACCAGCACGGCGGCTGCATCATGAAGTAGCGGACGTTGCGCAAGCTCATCCCTGTGCGCTTGATTCCGTATGTACTAGCGCAGGCCGCAACGGTGGTTTACGATCATACCATCGGGTCCAGAATGAGGTGCTGGACTCTGCGATGAGCGCACAACACGGGGGGCGAGCATCTGTGGCGAGCTGCGCAAGCGGTCCAAAAACTACAGCTTCTACAGAATATTTTCGCTCATGATCCGTGATCCCAACGCCCAATACGCGATCGAACCAGGAATCGCCGAAGCGGGGGCGCAGCAGCGAGCACATGAGTACAGTGAACCGGCTCTTGCGGCGACGTTCACTGGTACCGCGCTGATCAGCATCGACTGCGCCGTGTTAAAGGAGTCCTTTTACAAAGAAATCTCGCTGGAGTTCGTGTTCAGTGATGATCGCAGCCAGATCGGTATCAGCCCTGTCGATATCACCGCCACAACAGGTGTCCGCGCGGTAAGCGACGGCGGGGTGGGGGATTTCTGCTATTCGTCGGGATGGATGGAGATCCCCCTCCATGTGAGAGCCGGCAAAAACGGGATTACACTGAACCTCAATTTCACATTGTCCACTGATCTTGGTGACGCGCGCGGTCCGTTCACGTCGTGTGGAGCTCGGCTTGACACCGACGGCTCGGTGACCCTGGCTGGTACGGCTTTCGATTCGGTATTCGGGATAGGCGTGAATGTGCTGCTCATTATCTCCGGAACAGTGCAACCACTCCCGTGAGCGACCTCACACCAGCTAGATACGCACCCGGCCAGCCACACCCGCCAGGCTTGCTCGAGGCTTGTCATCTTGCGTGATGGTTCGAACTGCCGATCGCGCGTGGGCATGGTTGAGCAAGGAGGTCAGTCCTGGCGCCGCCGCTGGTCAGCTTCGGGCGCGCCGGGCGAGTCCAGGATGACCAGGCAGAGCCGGTGCGGTCGCGTGTGTCCCAGTGTGGCTGCGGACATGTGCTGGGTATTCTGCGGGGGCCTGTTGATGACGCGGAGGTGCGATGGTCGGATTTTTGTTACGCAGGTTCTTCAATTATCTGATCTTGATTCTGTTGGCGGCGTGTGTGGGTTATTTTCTGGCCGCGTCCAGTCTGAACCCGCGCGTGAGGTTCGAGGAGCGTAGCGCGCAACCCCCACCCGCCGTAGTGGACCAAGCACTGTACGCGTTGAACCTTAACGACAAGACGCCGATCGTGACGCGTTTCGCGACGTGGGCCAGCGGTGTGGTCCATGGTGATCTCGGCAAAACCGTGGATGGTGATCTTGTGGTGGCGGAGCTGGGCCAGCGGGTGGGGGTGAGTTTGCGGCTGTTGCTGCTCGGTTCGGTTTTGGGCGGGGTTCTCGGTGTGCTCGCCGGGGTGGTGTGCGCGGTGAAGCAATACAAGCTGACCGACTACTCGATCACGCTGATCTCGTTTTTGCTGCTGGCCACGCCGGTGTTCCTGCTCGCGGTGCTGCTCAAGCTTGGCGGTCTGTACGTGAACCAGACCGCCGGCGCAACGATCTTCTACTACACGGGCGAGTACACGCCGGGACTGTCCGGCGGTTGGTGGCGGCTCGCCACCAACCGGGTTCAGCATCTGATCTTGCCGACTCTGGCGGTCGTGCTGCCTTCGGCCGCGTTCTACAGCCGTTACCAGCGCAGCGCGATGCTCGACGTGCTCAGCAGCGACTTCCTGCGCACCGCTGTCGCCAAGGGGCTGCGCCGTCGCCAGGCGCTGCTGTGGCATGGGCTGCGTACCGCGCTGGTCCCGATGGTCACGTTCTTCGCCTATCAGTTCGGCCTGTTGCTGATCAGCGACGCGTTTGTGGAGAAGATCTTCGCTTGGCACGGGATGGGTGAGTGGTTTATCGACTCAGTGGCCAGCAGCGACGTGAACGTGGTGGCAGCGATCACGCTGTTCGCGGCGGTGCTGCTGCTGCTGGCAGGGCTCGTCGCGGAGCTGGCCTACGCGGTACTCGACCCGCGGGTGCGGGATCGATGAGCACGTCGACTCCCACCCCGGTGGGCAGGCAGGCACCGTCTGTGGCGACGCCCAATCAGCCACCGGAGGGCCACAGTGTCTCGCGGCACCGGCTGGTGCTCCGGCGTTTGGTGCGCAAGAGGGTGGCGATGGCGGGGGTGGTTGTGCTCGTCGGGTTGTTCGTGTTCGCGTTCGTGGGTCCGTCGTTGTCCCAGTGGGGGTACGAGTCGCAGGACTTCGACGCGTTCCTCGCGCCGCCATCGGTCCGGCATTGGTTCGGCACCACCCAGATCGGCCAGGATGTGTACGTCCGGGCGATGCGCGGCCTGCAGAAATCGCTCGTGATCGGGTTGCTAGTTGCGGTGTTCTCGACTGGCGTCGCGATGGTGGTGGGAGGGTGCGCCGGCTATTTCGGCGGTTGGGTGGACCGCATGCTGATGTGGCTGGTGGACTTACTGTTGGTGTTGCCAGCGTTTTTGATTATCGCTGTCCTCAGCCCCGGCTTGCGGGGCCGAAGTTGGCTATGGTTCGTGGCGCTACTCGCCGGGTTCAGTTGGATGATCACCGCGCGGGTAGTGCGTGGGTTGGCGTTGAGCCTGCGGGAACGCGAGTTCGTGCAGGCGGCCCGGTTCATCGGCGTGCCATCAGTTATGATCATTTTTCGGCATCTGCTGCCGAACATGTCGTCGTTCCTGATCACCAACGCGACAATCAACGTTGGCGGCGCGGTCCTGGCCGAGACTGGCCTGTCCTACTTCGGGTTCGGGGTGCAGCCGCCGGATGTGTCGTTGGGTACGCTGATCGTCGAAGGTACCCCGTCGGCGTTGACGTACCCGTGGCTGTTCCACTTCGCCGCCGGCTTGCTCATCCTCACTGTGCTGGCGGTCAGCGCGGTGGGGGACGGGTTGCGGGACGCGCTCGATCCCCACGCCGGCTCGGGTATGACCTGCTGATGGCACCCGTGCTGGCGGTGACCGATCTGAGGGTGTCGTTCCCGAGCAACACTGGGGCGTTGGCTGCGGTGCGTGGGCTGAGCTACCACGTCGACGCCGGTGAGGTCCTCGGAGTCGTCGGCGAGTCGGGGTCGGGCAAGTCGGTGTCCGCGCTGGCGGTCATGGGCCTGTTGCCGGCCAACGCACACGTCACCGGTTCGGTGCGGTTACGCGGCCGGGAACTACTCGGGCTCGGCGACCGGGAACTGTCGCGGATACGGGGCAAGGCCATCTCGATTATCTTTCAGGATCCGCTTTCCGCGCTCACCCCGGTGTACACCGTGGGCGAGCAGATCGCCGAAACCGTCCGGGCTCACCAACGGACGTCTCAGGCGTCGGCGAGTGCACGGGCGGTCGAACTGCTCGACCTGGTCGGTATTCCTGATCCTTCCCGGCGTGCCCGGGCGTTCCCGCACGAGTTCTCCGGCGGAATGCGCCAACGAGTGGTGATCGCGATGGCGATCGCGAACGATCCCGATGTGATCATCGCGGATGAGCCGACGACCGCGTTAGACGTGACTGTTCAGGCGCAGGTGCTCGAGGTGCTGCGCACCGCCCAGCAGGCGACCGGCGCGGCGGTCCTGATGATTACTCACGATCTCGGGGTGATCGCCGGGTTCGCCGACCGGATGGTCGTGATGTACGCCGGTAAACCGGTCGAGACCGGTACCGCCGAAGACGTGTTCTACCGGCCCCGGATGCCCTACACAGCGGCCCTGCTCGGCTCAGTTCCTCGGGTGGACGCCACACAACGAAGACCGTTGACGCCGATCGAGGGCGCCCCGCCGTCGATGGTCGATCTGCCCGTCGGCTGCCCATTCGCTCCCCGCTGCCCGCTTAAGATGTGGATGCCCCTCNNCGCGGGACGCTCGCGGGTGGGTGAGAGTAGGTGCCACATCGGTTACACCGGCCACTTCAGCCTCACTGGAACCTACTCACGTCTCAGGTCGACCGTTGCGTCCAGGCCGAGCCCGAACTCGAACAAACCAGCCGTCCCGGGCATCTGGCGGCCTGTCACCGCAGCGGCGAGGCCGAGATCGAGATCGAGATCGTTGCACCCTCCAGCGTCGAGGTGTTCGGCGCGGTGAATGGATCTGGATTGAACGGATCCGTGGTGACTGCATCCGGGCGTGACCGGCGAGACGTGGTGCTGCAGGTGGATGGGCTGGTCAAAAGCTATCCGCTGATCACCGGTGTCGTCTTCCGACGCCAGATCGGCATCGTGCACGCGGTGGACGGGGTCAGTTTTGAGCTGCGCGAGGGCGAGACGTTGGGTCTGGTCGGCGAGTCAGGCTGCGGCAAGACCACGACAGTCATGCAGATCCTGGATTTGGCGAAACCGGCGGGCGGTAACGTCGTCGTGCTGGGCAAGGACACCGCGACGCTGTCCCGCGCGCAGCGTAAGCACATCCGGCGCGACCTGCAGGTGGTATTCCAGGATCCGTTGGCGTCGCTGGATCCGAGGATGCCGGTGGCTGATATCCTCGCTGAGCCGCTACGCACCCACGGCGTACCGGTGGGGCGGCGCGCGGCGCGGGTGGCCGAGCTGTTGCGCCTGGTCGGACTGGGCGTTGAGCACATCAACCGGTACCCGGCGCAATTCTCCGGTGGTCAGCGGCAGCGGATCGGCATCGCCCGGGCGCTCGCCCTGGAACCGAAAGTGATCGTGCTCGACGAGCCGGTGTCCGCCCTAGACGTCTCGGTCCAGGCGGGGGTGATCAATTTGCTCGCCCGGCTTAAGGCCACGCTCGGGCTGGCGTATCTGTTCGTCGCGCACGACCTGTCGGTGATCCGATATGTCGCGGACCGGGTGGCGGTGATGTATCTGGGCCGCGTCGTCGAGATCGGGCAGACCGACCGGGTGTTCGAAGCACCGGCGCATCCCTACACTCAGGCGTTGCTCTCGGCGGTCCCGTTGCCCGACCCGCGTAAGGAGCGGGCCCGGCGGCGGATCATTCTGTCCGGTGAGGCGCCCAACCCCGCCGACCCGCCGGCCGGTTGCCGTTTCCGCGGCCGTTGCCCGACGTTCGCGGCGTTTGGTCCCGAGCGCCGGCGGCGCTGCATCGACGAGCGGCCCGTACTGTCGCACCAGGGCGAGGACCACCAGGCTGCCTGCCACTACGCCCAGGCGCGGGCAGTACTCTGACTGCCCCCCAAGAGGATAAGACGATGAGATCTTCGCGGTGGACGCCGGCGATCCTCGTCGCCCTGTTGGTGCTGGGCCTGGCGATAGCTGGTTGCGGTGGCGGGCGGTTGACCCTCGGCGGCGCCGCGTCGGCGACCGGCAACGACATCAACCCGGTCGCTCGACAGCAGCTAGCCAACGGCGGGACGTTGCGCTGGCCACTGCCGGGATTCCCGCCCAATTTCAACGACCATGAACTGGACGGTCCGGGCATCGAAAACGATTCGGTCTTGGGGGCGCTGCTGCCCAGGCCGTTCACCATCGACGCCACCGGAGTGCTGGCCGTGAACAAGGAGTACTTCGAGTCTGTCGAGCTGACCTCGACCGAGCCGAAGCAAGTTGTCACCTACCGCATCAACCCCAAGGCGGTCTGGTACGACGGCACACCCATCACGGTGGTGGACTTCCAGGCGCAGTGGAAGGCGCTGGGCGGCAGCAACCCCGCGTTTCGGGTCGCCTCGACCCAGGGCTACGACACGGTCGAGAATGTGGCTGCGGGCCGTGATGATCGTGAGGTCGTCGTCACCTTCAAGACCAACTACGCCGACTGGCGAGCGCTGTTCGACATGCTCTATCCGGCCTCGACAAACACCGACCCGAACGTCTTCAACACCGGCTGGAAGCGCCAACCGCTCACGACCGCGGGCCCGTTCAAGCTCGCCAGCCTCAACCAAACCACCAAGACGATCACGCTCGTGCGCAATGAGAAGTGGTGGGGCCGCCCGGCCAAGCTCGAGCGGATCATCTACCGGGTCATGAATCCCGACGCGCAGGTCGACGCGCTGGCCAACGGTGAGATCGACTTCATCGACGTCGGGGCGGACCTGAACCGTTTCCAACGCGCCCAGGCCATCCAGGGCGTCACGGTGCGCCGGGCCGGCGCATCGAACTTCGTCAACATCACGATCAATGGCATGAGTGAGGTACTCACCGACGTCAGGGTGCGTCGAGCGCTCGCGATGGGCATCGACCGGGGGCGGATCGCCCAAGCGCTGATCGCACCGCTCGGCGTCGCGCCGGCGCCGCTGGGCAACCACATCTTCCTGGCCAATCAGACGGGCTATCAGGACAACTCCAGCGACGTCGGCAGGTACAACCCGCAACAGGCCACGGCGCTGCTCGACGAGGCTGGCTGGAGACTTCACGACGGCGTCCGGACCAAAGACGGTAAGGAGCTCACCGTCCGATATGTGATCCCCGCGCAGATAACCGTGGAGGAACAAACGGCCGAACTCGTTCAGGGCATGCTGAGCAAGATCGGTGTCAAATTGAGCATTGAGACGCTGCCGCTCAACGAGTTCCAGAACTTCATCTCGTCGGGGAACTTCGATCTCACCGCGTTCGTCTTGATAGGCACACCGTTCCCAATCAGCTCATCGAAATCGTTCTACGTGAACCCAAGGCGTGGCCCCGACGGCCAGCTCGACATCCAGCAGAACTACGCCCGGGTCGGTTCAGATGAGATCGACCGGCTGTTCGATCAAGCCACCGCGGAGCTCGACCCCGCCAAGGCCGTCCAGCTCGCGAACGAGATCGACGCGAGGATCTGGCAGGAGGTCCACTCCCTCGCCCTCTACCAGCGGCCCGACATCGTGGCGACGAACACGAACCTCGCCAACTTCGGCGCGTTCGGGATCGCCAGCAAAACCTATGAGGACATCGGCTTCTTAGTCATGCCCAAGCCCTGACCACCGATCTGCTTGATCCGTTGATATTGGCGCGAGACCAACGCGGAGAAGGCGACCAGGCTCCCAGGTGTGGAAGGTGCCACCAGCAGCGCTGGATCGGTGTCTGGGACCACAACCGGCGGACCAGCACGGTGACCTCGCCTCACCATCGAGCACAACCAGCGCGGGATCGTTCAACCCGCCAGCTGCGCGGCGGGCGCCGCACAGTCGGCGTCGGCGGTCGGCCCGATCACCACATGGCGGCATGGCCGGCGAACCAGCTCTGAGGTGGACGGGTGCTGGCGGGTAGCGGGTCCTCCCCAGGTGGAGGATTGCTGAGTACGGCGCGCAGGGCCCCGAAGACGTCGATTTCTCGGGACAACCGCAAGGAGTCCTGGCCCGGGGGTTGGGTCCAGGTGATGGGCCCGCGTGGAGTCATGGTGGGGGGCAGCATCAGGGCGCCAGTGACGTGATGCACGCTGGCCGGCCAGGGCAGGCCGACCCCATATCTTTCACCGGTGAGAACGATGTGACGTTCGGGGGCGTAGGGGTGGGCCAGTACTGCCGGGGCGCCGCATCGGGTGGTAAGCAGCTGGGTTACGTCGATGCTGAGCAGGATCGGGAGCGCGATGGCCGACACGTCGCAGCGCAGACTCAACCGTATCTGGTCACGGTGCTGAGTCACCGGCCAGCCCCACGCCTGGTAGGCCACCGCGCCCACAAGCTCAGCACCTGTACATCCGGAGCTGCTCATGGGCGCTCGCACGGCAGGAGTCGTGGCGCTCACCTGGTTGAGGAGGCACAGCATGCAGGGCATGCCCTGGCCGTAGCCGGCCTCGATCTCGTCGAGGTCCAATAAAGCGCCGCACAACGTGGCGACCACGCCCATCATGCGCTCGTCGGGCACCGGAACTAAGTGCACGGTGCCAGCGGCCTGGCCGGTCACGCCGGCTCGGTAACGAACAAACATCACCGGCGGGACAGACGCCTCCGCCCCGCCAACACCGGATCCGCTGGGGCCGCCGCTCTCACTCACCCGCGCCACCGCCAAGTCGTGGTGGAGGTGGCGCGGCGGGAGGAGCACAACGCGGGTGGCGCGGCGTCCCGCCGTGCTTGGGCTCCGGTCATGACCGTGGGGGCATGTTGGCTTCAGGAGCGGCAACGCAATACCCGGAACCGCGACGGCGGTTAGGCGTGGCGGTGGGCCAGCTCACAGCAGCGAAGCGCAGGGGTAACTCGCTGAGGGTGGCGGTCTCGTCTGGCATTCACGCCTCCGGTGCGCAACAGCCTGCCCGGCGTTTGGGCCGGGGTTCCTCGAAGACCATGCACCTGCACGTGCACTGCGAAAACGTAGCGCGCGTTTCTGGATACGTCAATGCACGTGCACTTGCAGGATTTATGCAATCGCAGATGCTCGTGCTGCCGGGTAACGAGTTCGACGTTCTCGGCGAGTGAGCGCGTACACCACGTTAGGACGTTCGAGATACTAGTGTAGATAGATATGTTTAGCTTTATGTTGCCTGGCGGGATACATCGTCGATCTCGGTGGCACGCAGGAGACCCTCCATGTGTGCCGTGACAGCGCGGACCTTGTTAAGGATCTCCTCGGCGGTGGCCGTCCAGTTGATGGGCTTACAATCACTGTTCCAGTGCTTGACGAACGCCTCAATCTCCCGGTCGAGAGCCTTCACCGACCTGAACGTGCCACATCGGATCAGCTTCCTGGTGATAATACCGTTCCAGATCTCAATCTGATTCATCCACGACGCGCCCGTAGGGGTGAAGTGGAACACGACTTGCCCGTTCTGTTTAACAAGCCATTCCTCGGTATCACCCGACAGGTGCACAGAAGCATTGTCGAGGACCACATGGATCTTCTGGCCCGGGTAGGCAGCGACGACCTTCTTCATCAGCCGGAGAAAATCCGGAGTCGCATGAGTCCGTGACAGGGAACTGATCACTCCACCCGTCCGGACATCCATGGCGGCGTACAGATCCGTGGTCCCCATCCGCGCGTAATCGAACGTACGCTTCTGCGTCTTGCCGAAGTCGATCGGCAACAGCGGCTGCGTGCGGTCCAGCGCCTGGATACCCGACTTCGCATCCACCGACACGACCACCTCCCCCTCCGGAGGATCCAGGTACCTGCCCCACCCGGGACGCGGGCACCACAAGATCCGCCACGCATGCAAACATCACCACAACCGAAGTCTCCACGGTTCGAGGGGATTGACACACCTCGGCGAGTCCGGCGAGGACTCATCGGTGATCATGGCCAAAACCCACCACCGCTCCATC
>QHBZ01000367.1:47066-48152 GCA_003244055.1 Pseudonocardiales bacterium
CCCGGACCGCCTCCCCCGGTTTTTCCCGGTCTCGTCTCGACTCACCCGTGGTCGAGATCGGACAGCTGGAGGTGCCGTGGTGGCCGTCGATGACCTGAACCGAGTGAGTCAGTGACGCCGAGGAGCGTCGCCATCACCGCGCCGCCGGCGCCCGGGGTGAGCGGCGTCGTGGGCATCGGACTCCCCGACTGGCGCCAGGCTACGAGCGAGAAGTCCGGGCTGGCCCAGACCGGCCAGGACAATTCGCTGCCGCTACCCACAGTAACAAGGTGGTCAGGTTGGCGGCTCAGGTGGTGGTAAATTCGGGGACTCGTTAGGCAGTGCCGGTAAAGTGTGTATACAAGTGGCTATTAAGAGATTTGACGTAACCCATTCGCGTTTTCGAGCGAGGTTAGGCTAACAATCCACGGACGGTCTCATGATCCGTCTACGAACGTTTCGGGGTCCCGTTCTGGTCTTCTCGGCCACCTTGGCGTGGCGGGGGCCAGTTACAAAGCAACACGACGATCTGGTTTTATGCTGCCGAAAGCTGGGAGGCGCAGTCCTGTCTGTGTGATCTGACGGGATTGAGCGGGGGCGACTGGGAGATAAGGGAGCATCACCATGACCTACGGCGGAGGCACCCGAGGAATGGGGCGCGTCGCAACGTGCCCGGCGTTCGCCTCGTCGGTTCTCGTGCGCACCGCAGCCGCTGTGGTGGTGGCTCGACTGGGTCGGCCCGGCGGGTTGAGGCGGGAAGACCTCAGGAGGCGGCGCTGTCAAAATCGCCTCCGCCGGTTGGTACTGCACCCCTAGATCATGATCACGTGGGCGGGCTCGGGGGGTCGCGTGGACGAGTTGTGGTCTGACGATTTCGAGGTGCTGCACTGGGTGGTGGAGCGCTTCGAGCGCACCGGGCACAGCGTCGAAGTGGGTGAGGTGCTGCGGGTCTTTCCCGAGGAACACTACGACAGCGTGCGGGAGTCGTTGCGTCGCGTGAGCTCTCACACCTACCTCGTGACCGTCAACGGCAGCGGCCCAAGACGAGGCGGCGGGTCACAGGCGCCCGTGGCCACCGATGTCACTGGACGCGCGCTGCGCGGTGTC
>QHBZ01000368.1:0-1411 GCA_003244055.1 Pseudonocardiales bacterium
CGGCGAGGGACTTCGCGGTGTCACTCGCGTTTCCGCCCGACCTCGGGCTGCCGCCGCAGGCAACCAACGTCACCGACAGCGCGGCGGTGACCGCCAGCGCAGCGAACTTCGTCACCACAGACATGAGGTGTTCTTTCTCTTCAAGGGCAGGCATGGTGGTTCAGCGGAAGTGGCAGGCGTTGCGATGACCGGCCTCCCCCCCTCCGGTCAGCTCCGGCGTCTCGCCGATGCAGCGGGCCTGCTGGGCCACGTCCAGCGTCAGGTGCAGGGGGCACCGGCTGGCGAAGCGGCAGCCGGGGGCGGGGTCGGTGGGGCTGGGCAGGTCGCCGCGCAGGATAATCCGTTCCCGGGTCCGTTCCACTACGGGGTCGGGTACCGGGATCGCGGAAAGCAACGCCTGGGTGTACGGGTGCTGCGGGTTGTCGAATACCTCGTCCACCGAGCCGATCTCCACGATCCGGCCCAGGTACATCACCGCCACCCGGTCTGACGTGTGCCGCACCACCGACAGGTCGTGCGCCACGAACAGGTAGGACAGTCCGAGTTTGGCCTTGAGCTCGTTGAGCAGGTTGATCACACCGGCCTGGATCGAGACGTCCAGCGCGGAGACCGGCTCGTCCAGTACCACCAGCGACGGGTTGGTGGCCAGCGCCCGGGCGATCGCGATGCGCTGGCGCTGCCCGCCGGAGAACGCGGTCGGGAACCGGTCGCAGTGCTCGGGGTTGAGCCCGACCAAGTCCATCAGCTCCTCGACCCGGGCGCCGATCGCCGTCCGGTCCGCCTCGCCGACCGCTTGCAACGGTTCGGCCAGGATGTCGGACACGGTCATCCGCGGGTCCAGCGCCCCGATCGGGTCCTGGAACACCATTTGCAGCTTGCGCCGTAGCTGCCGTTCCGCGGCCCGTCCCCGCAGCTCGGCGATGTCGACCCCGCCGACCCGGATGCTGCCGTTCTGCGGCGGGCGCAGGCTCATGATCTCGAGCAGGGTGCTGGTCTTCCCGCAGCCCGACTCGCCGACCAGCCCGAGCGTCTCGCCCTCCCGGATGTCCAGGTCGACCCCCGACACCGCGTACACCCAGCCCACCCGCCGCTTCAACACCGCACCCTTGAGCAGCGGGAACGTCTTGGACAGACCCTTGAGTTCCAGCACGGCGGGACGTTGCTCCCGCGGAACGCGCGCCGCGGGGGCGTCCGGCGCGGGCACAACCGGGTAGACCGGACTGCCATCGATGCGGCCGTCGCGGATCTCGTGGGCACGGATACAGGCGATGCTGTGCCCATCCACCGCCCCGCCCGCAACCACCGTCAGCTCCGGCTCCCGGTCGCCGCAAGCTGGCACCGAGACGGGGCAGCGCGGCTGGAACGGGCAGCCCGGGGGCAGGTCCACCAGCAACGGGGGGTTGCCCGCAAT
>QHBZ01000368.1:1533-2325 GCA_003244055.1 Pseudonocardiales bacterium
TGGGTGATCATGATCAGCGCCGCGCCGGTCTCGGCCAGGGATAGCCGCAGCACGTCGAGGATCTGCGCCTGCACCGTCACGTCCAGCGCCGTGGTCGGCTCGTCGGCGATGATGATCTGCGGATCGTTCGCCATCGCCATGGCGATCACCACCCGCTGCCGCATCCCGCCGGAGAACTCATGCGGGAACGAGCGGGCCCGCTCGGCGGCGTTGGGGATTCCGACCAGGTCGAGCAGTTCCACCGCCCGTTTCCAGGCGACGTCGCGGTCCAGGTTCTGGTGGATGTCCAGGGCCTCGACGATCTGGCGACCCACGCTGAAGATCGGCGTCAAGGAGGACAGCGGATCTTGGAAGATCATGCCCAGATCCTGTCCCCGGATCTTGGACATCTGCCGGTCGTCCAGCTGGAGCAACTGGCGGCCGGCCAGGGCGATCGAGCCGGTCACCGAGGCGTACTCCGGGAGCAGCCCCATGACCGCCATCGAGGTGACCGACTTGCCCGAGCCGGATTCGCCGACGATTGCCAGCGTCCGGCCGGCGCACAGGTCGAAGTCGACGCCGCGCACCGCGTCTACCCGGCCGGCCTCCGAGGGGAAGGAGACCGCCAGGTTGCGGACCGACAGCAGCGGCGCCGTCATGCTCGGCCCCCGGAATGCGAGGTGGGATCGAGGGCGTCGCGCAGGCCGTCCCCGATCAACGCTATCGAGACGGTGAGCAGGGTGAGCATGGCGGCCGGGAAGTAGAACAACCAGGGCGCGCTGGTGATCGTGTTGGCTCCGTCGGCGAGCATGG
>QHBZ01000369.1 GCA_003244055.1 Pseudonocardiales bacterium
CTTAGAGACCACTCAGGACGGTGGCCAACGCGGGATAGCCCAGGAACACGAGGAAACCGCCGAACAGCATCACCACGGGCAGCGACATGCGTTCCGTCGCGGAGTGCGCGTCGCCTTCGGCGTCGGTGAGTTCACGGGTGCGCATCGCCGCGGCCTTGGCCGCCAGGGAAGCGCGGACCTTGGCGCCCTCGGTACCCGCCAGGGACACCGACGCCGACAATTCGGCCAGCTCGGCGATGTCGAGTTCCTCACCGAGGCTGTGCAGCGTGGCCCACGGGGTGCTCCGGGTCAGCCGCGCGGTGTTCAACGCCCGCCGGATCTGCGCGAAGGCCGGGCCCCGGCCGATGCTGGCGGCGTCCCAGAGAGCGCCCTCGACTCCGGCCCCGCCGGCGAGGGTGACCCTCACCAGGTTGAGATAGGCCGCCAAGGCGTGGCGGACTGACGCTCGGTGGCGAGTTGCGTGGGCACGCACGTCGACGTCGGGCAGAAAGAACGCAGCGGCGGCGCAGCCCATCCCGGCCAGCAGGGGCAGCTGCCAACCCAGCGCGAGCCCACCGGCCAGGAGCATCGCCTGGATCAGGGTGGGCAGGAGCAGCCCGGTCAGTGCCAGCACCGCTTTCTCCGCGAGGAACACCTCCGGTGAGCGGCCCAACACCCGCAGATCGCGGCACCGGGCAGCGCTGGGTAGGCCTAGTGCCGCCAGCGGACGGACCGCCGGTGCTCCGACCCGGGCCGCCCACCTACCGGGCTGGGTAGTGATCGCGCCGACCGGAATGCGCACCGGTGCGGCCCGGGCGGTGGCCAGGACCTTGGCCAGCGAAGGCCGGGGTGGGAACACCCAGATCAGCAAGGCCCAGATCCCCGCCCCCAGACCCGCGCCGCACAGCGCCGCGCTGGTGATCACGACCCGATCACCTCCCGCTGGTCGCGGACGGCCAGGTTGGTCAGGACACGCTCGGCCTCCGGCATTCGGGAGAACCGCCCCAACCACCAGAACGCCACACCGAACAAGACGCCGACGATCAGCAGCATCAGCTGCCCTACAGCACTGTCGTAGGGGGTGAGGTAGCCGCGGTCCAGGACCAGCAACCCCGCCGCGAACGCCAGCGTGGTGGTGACGATGACGCGCACGCTGGTGCGGGTGCGGGCACGCCCGGCCTCGACACGCAGCCGCATGGCGACCTGCTCACGGGCCTCGGTGGCGAGTTCCCCGAGCAGCTCGGCGAGCTGCCGAGCCCGGTACTGCGAGGCCAACACCAGCGCCGAGAGGACCAGATCGGCGGTCGGGTCCGCGAGGTCGTCGGCCAACTCGCGTAGCGCGCCGGCCAAGGCCTCGCCCCGCTCGATGCGCACCCTGAGGTCGCCGATATCGGCACGGATCGCCTCCGGCGCGGTGGGCGCCGTGGCCAGGATTGCCTGTTCCAGCCCCGCGGCCGCGGACAGGGTGTCGCGCAACATCTCGGTCCACACGGCGATGGCCTCGATCCGCGCGGCCCGGCGGCTCTGGTCGGGGTCGCGGCCCAACACCCGGGGAAGCGTCCCGGCCGCCACCGCGGCCAGGACCGCGCCCACGACCCAGCCGGTGAGTACCCCGGCCAGCACGCCCGCGGCGAGGGCGGCGAGGCTCGCCCGCGGGGAGGTCGAACGCAGCCGGTTCCACCACGCTGCCCACCGCGCCGGCCCGGCCCCAGCCGGGATGTCTCCGCGGCGGAACCCGAGCGCGATCAGCAACAGTCCGCAGGCCAGACCGGCACCGAGCAGCGCGGCCACCGCGGTGGTCGCGCTCATCGCCTCACCAACCCTCGGGTCGGGTCACCAGATCCGGGTCGAACCCGGTTTCGATCAAGCGCGTCGCGGTGTGAGCGCGCAACGGGACGCCGGGGACCGCTCGGCCGGTGGCATCGGGCCGATACACCTCGTTGGACACGATCTGGGTGCCGTCGGCGTCGATGACCTCCCGGATGGAGGACACCACTCGGGTGCGGTCGTCGCCGGCCTCCGCCAGATGGATCACAATGTGCACCGCCGAGGCCACCAGCAGATTCGTCGCCTCCAACGGAAGTCGTTCAGCTCCCTGCGCGGCGTAGGAGGCCAGTTTGATGAACGCGCCCGCGCTGCTGCTTGCATGCAGGGTCGCCATGGAGCCGTCGTTGCCTTGGCTCATCGCGTTGCACATCGGCACGACCTCGGGGCCACGGATCTCCCCGACGATGACCCGGTCCGGGCTCATCCGCAGTGCCCAGCGCACGAGTTCGGCCTGGCTGATCGCGCCCACACCCTCCACGTTGGCTTCCCGGCTCTGCAGCGACACCACATCGGGATGGCAGGGATCGCGATCCAGACCCAACTCGAAGGAGTCCTCGATGGTGATCAACCGCTCCGGCGGGGGGATCTGCGAGGCCAGGGCGCGCAATAGCGTCGTTTTCCCGATCGCCGTGCCGCCACACACCAGGATGTTCAACCGGGCCCGCACCATCGCGGCCAGCAACGACTCCACCCCCCGGTCCAAGGTGCCCGCCTGACGGAGCTGCGCGAGGGTGACCTGGCGGTGGCGGTGGCGGCGGATCGCCACCGACGGGCGGGTGGTGACGGCCATCACGGCGAACATCCGGGACCCATCGGGCAGCTCCACACTGACCCCCGGGGCGCCCCGATCGAAGCGGCGCTCCTCCACCCCCGAGCGGGCGGCTAACGACCGCACCAGATCGGCCAGCTCCTCATCCGAGGCGGCCACCGGCGGCAACTGTGCACGCCGCCCGTCGGCGTAGCGGACAAACACCCGATCGCAGCCATTGATGTTGATGTTCTCGATCTCGGGATCCGCCAGCAGGGGTTGCAACCCCGCCAGACCGAACACCTCATCCAACACCGCCGCGACCACCGCGGACTCCACCTCGTGGGATACCAGGCCCGGAGCACCGGGGCTTGCGAGCTGCTCAGCCGCGTAGGCGTCGGACGCCTCGGTGAGCAGCGACCGCGCGAGATCGCGACGGCCGGCGTGGTCCAACGGTGGGCGGCTGGCCTGCTCGTCGACGCGGATCCGCTCGGCCAGCCCCGCCGACACCGCCGTGCGCAACGCCGCCCGCAATCCCGCCGCGCCGGGATGGGTCGCTGCCCGGTCGTCCCCCGCCGACCCGCCTTCGGCGGGCGCGTCCGCCACCAAGGCAGATCCCGGTCCCACTCCCGGCCTCAAACCGGGACATTGGCCCGGCAGGGTGGGTGTCGTTGGTCGGTCACCGATCGGGGGGAATGTTGCGCTCATCGGTGCACCGCCCCGTTCCCTACCGAACTATGGCGCGCCGTCGTGATGCCGGGGATGGCCGTATCCCCAGTCGCGATCCCCGGCGCCCGCTGGGCGGGCAGCCCCGCCGGGGTGGCGGCTGGTGAGTAGTCGGGTTCGGCGCTCGATTCGGTGCCGAGGGTCATGGTCCGGATCTTTTGGTCGGTATCGCTGCCCACCTGCGGGTCCAGGAGGGTATGGATCTGATTGGCCAGTCGCGCTGCGGCGTGCCCGAGCGCGGAACGCCGCGGCCCCCGACCACCGGACCGGCCGCACAGGACGTTTGCGCCGCGGGGGTCGTGCGGCAGGGTCGCCACCACCGGGATCCCGAGTTCGCGTTCCACCTCGGCGCGGGGGTAGCCCGGCCCGACGAGGACCAGACCGGGATGCCGAGACCAGGTCGGTATCACCGTGAGCAGGGTGGCGGCATGGGAGAGGTCCTCCGCCTGCGGCCGGGTCAGGACCAGCAGCGCGTCCGCGCCTCGTAGCAGCGGCACCACCGGTGAGGTGGGATCCACCCGGCCGGCGTCGACCAGCACGACCGATTCCGGGTCGGTGGCCACCGCGCGGAGCAAACCCAAACCGCGGGCGCCTAACACCTCTAGCGCGGCACCGGCGCGCTCGGCGCCCAGCGGACCGAGCACCACCCGCAGCTCGCCCGGTAGGGCCTGAGAGTGCTCGGCGAGCAGGGCCGGGTCGTGGGAGCGGCGGGCCGCGGCGGCCAGCGAGACCAGCCCCGGGGTGGAGGACAGTCCGAAGCGGGCGGCCAGGTCCCCGCCGGCCGGGTCGGCCTCGATCAGGATCGAGTCAACCCCAGGCCAGCGCGCCGCCAAGGCCACCGCGGTGGTGGTCACTCCCGGGGAACCCTTGACCGAACACAGTCCGACCAGCATCACGAACCCCCCGCTGGGAGGGCGACGATGCTCAGCTGACCGGTTGGGATCGCCGCGACCTGCCGGGCACCCACGGCCCCGAGTTGCAGGGAGATCACCGTGGTCTGATCACCGGCCGCGCCCACTACGCCGCTCACCATCGCGGTCCACGGCCCGCCCGGGATCGGCCCTGCCACCATGCTGGTGCTCCCGGCGGCCGGAATGTGGATGATCGATACTGTGGTCCCCGGGGCCAGCTCCGGGGGGAACTGTCCCGGCCGGGCCGCGACCGCGACCACACCCTGGCCAGCGGGAGGGTTTTGCGGGGCGCCCAGCGCGGCGCGGGACAGCAGTGTCCCGGCCGGCAGCGCGTAGGCCACCGGCTGCCCCAGCACGGCCCGAACCTGGCGTGCGGGCAGCACGTCGGTGCCCGGATCCGCGCTCACGTTGACCTGCCGCAGATCCCCCGCCGCCAAGACGTGGCCCACGCCGACCGGCCTGGCCAGCGCCAGCACCGGGGTCCGCCCGCCGACCTGCGCGACCATGATCACTACCCCGGCGGTGCACACCACAACGAGCAACACCCCCACAACGAGGTAGGGGACGCGACGCCGCCCGCTGCCGGTTACCCGGGATCGGGAGACAGGTGTCCGGCCCACCCACCCCCGCGAAGCCGCGGGCGCACCCGGCGCCGGATCCGGTGGGGACACCGTGGTGGTCAACATCGAGATACCTCCAGGCATGACGAGGACCGCCGCACCATTCCCCGGTAAACGCGAAAGGGCGGTTTCAGATGGATAAGGAATTTTCAATTGTTCGATCATTCAAGCGCAGGAACTGCTCTAGCCCGAAGTCCACGGTGCTCACGTGCGTAATTGGGGCAGCGTGACGGTGCGGTAACCGTGCCGGCGAATGGAGAGTGCGGTGACCCCGTCGGAGGTCAGCGCCATCACCGCGAACAGCCGTTCCCCGCCAGGCAGCGACTTGACGAGCGGCTGCCTCGGGGAGCTGCAGCGACACAACCGTGATCTGTTCATCGGCTCGCGCGGTCACGCCGGTCACGATTTCCTTCCACTTCGCGGGCGTGCTCGGTGACGCGTACGCACTCGATGGCCCCGTCGCCGAGCTGGGCACCAATACCACGGCCACGAGGGCGCCTGGGGGCAACTCGGGCGGGAACATTCCCGGCTTGAGGGCGAGCACGGTGATCGCCTGCCCCATACTGGGAACGAGTGGAGCGCCTAGCACGTCGGGGGTCAGCAACGACCCGGCGGGCAAGCTGGTCGCCAGTACTCGGCCGACCACGGTCGACACCTCTGAAGCCGCCATTGTGGACATTGCCGGGTCGGCGGCGATGCTCACCTCGCGCAGGGCGGCCGTAGACAGCAGTTGTCCAACCGACACAGCGCGGGTCAGCGCCAATACCCGCTGCCGGTCGCCGGCGGCTAATGACCACAGCACACCACCCACCGCGCACGCCAGCACCAGCAATACACCCACCAGCAGGTGCGGAATGCTGTATCGCCCACCGCCACGCCATCGCGAACTTGTATCCGGTCTGGTCCATGGCCGGTCCGCGGTCGCGCTGGCGGTGCTCACCGGGTTCCTCCAGGCTACGGGTGTAGGAAAAGCCGCTTCTCAGGAAATCCAGCAGCCAAAACAGCGAATCTCAGTTGCTTGCCGTGCTCTATCCCGATGCCCTGTTCGAGGACTCCAGAACTAGCGCGGACCGGTTCCCAGGGCCTGGGCTTCAGCCACCCGGAATTGAGTGCTCGCCGAGGTCGTCAAATCTGGGAACGTCCCACCTTGACCTGCCCCCCACCAGGTGACCGACCAATGCACCGTCGCGGTCACCGGAAACGCCTGCCCCGCCTGGGCCGCCGACGAGTCACGGTAAACATGGCCACAATCCGGGGAGGCCGCCCGTGGATCACCGCCGGGCGGGAACGGGGTGCCCGGCCCGGGACAGCTCACAGAGGTGCCATCACCCATCGACCACGACAACGACGTCGGCCGGGCTACCGCCGTCACCATCACACCCGGCACCTGCGCGGTCGCCGAGCGCACCCCCCAGCTCGCCGGATCCACCCACAACCACGTCGGCAGATTCACCAGCTGCTCACCCGCCGGGTTGGCCACGATCCGTGGCGAGGGCAGGAGCAGCTGACTCCGCGCCTGCTCCGCCAACCGCGCTGGGGACGGCGCAGCGGCCGGTCCGTCCGGAATCCACGCCGGCGGCCGATACAAGGCGTCGATCACCCCCGCGTGATCGCACTTGTACACATACCACGCACCCGGCTGCCCAGGCGGTGGATCTCCCGCAGTGGCCGTGACCGGCCGGTGCGCCCTCCGCCGCCAGACCACGGCTGGCCGCGCGCGCAACGCCCTGTCCGCGCCATGTGGCCGGTAGGCGACAGTGGCCACACCATTCGTGGGAGGTCGGTAGTCACTGCGCACAAACGAGCAATGCACCGGCCGATCAGGAGCACCAACGTGATCACCCCCATCCGGCCGGTCGCCCCGCGGGACCACATTCGGTTTCGGGACGAGAGCGCCTTGACCGCCGTCCGCGCCCGTACCCGTACCCGTACCCGT
>QHBZ01000370.1 GCA_003244055.1 Pseudonocardiales bacterium
CGCCTCATCAACCGGCTGATCGCACAGATCGAACGCATCCTCGAGATCAACCAACTCAGCACCATCACCACCGAGGTCGTCGAAACCGCACGCGAATCGCTCATCGTCGGCACCCAGTAGCCGCCATATACCGCCCAAGAAACCACGCCATCAACCGAACAAGGTCACAGACGGAGAACGGCGGAGCCCCAATTTCTTCTCAAAACCCATTCTCACAGAAGTGTGGGGTTGAGCACGTTCTGAGAGATGTTTGTGAGACAATTTTTGGGTGAGCAGCGAGCCGGAAGACGCCGATACGGACGAGGTCGAGCGGCACCCGTGCCCTCGCTGCCTGGTCGAGCCCGGCTCGCCGTGCCGGTCCCGCTCGGGCGCGGTCACCGGGACCTACCACACCGGCCGGTTCACCAAGGTCCCTCGACTGGCGAAGCTGCTGCGCGTGTCTACCCCAGCCAACCGCGGTCCGGGCCAGCCGTGGCGGCCGGGCACCCCGCCGCCGGCGCCGATCCCGTCGGACACACCGAGCGCGGAGATCCGCGTCGGCTACGCCCGCTGTTCGCACCTGACCCAAGAACTCCAATCCCAGCTCGACGCCCTAGCCGCGCACGGCATCCCACGCGACAAGATCTTTGCCGAGAAGGTCTCCACCCGCGTGCGGGTCCGACCGAAGTTCGAGGCAGCACTGGACGCTGCTCGGCAGATCAAGGCCCTCGCCCCGCACTGCCGAGTCATACTGACCGTCTACGAGATGAAACGCCTGGGCCGTGACTCCGCCGAGCTAACCGCGCTGGCGGACCATCTCACCGCGCACGGCATCGCTCTGGAGATGCTCGCCGGACCGCTAACCGGTATCTACGACCCCACCGGCACCGGCCGGGTGCTGTTCGCGTTCTTCGCCGCGATGGCCGAAACCGAACGCGAGAACATCCGCGAAGCCACCCTCGAAGGGCTCAACGCCGCAGCCCGCAAGGGACACCACGGCGGACGACCCCCGGTCATCACCAACGACATGCTGCACACCGTGCTGCGCCGCCGCGCGAACGGTGAGTCCGTCGAGGACATCCGCCCCGACCTGATCATCCCCGCCGGCAAGCGCAAAGGGCGCAACCCGAGCCTGGCCAGCATCTACCGAGCGCTCGCCGAGCACGAAAAACGGCAGACCTACCCCGAGGCAATCGACCAGGCCCACGCCGAGTTCGCTTGCCTCCAGGCCGGCACCTGACCGCACCAGCGCGCCGAGCCCGCCTCAAACTGGCCTTGACCAGGAGCTACGCCCGGCCGCGGCCCCTTTCTGGCGTATTCGGTTCCTACCCCTTGTGGACCACCCGCTACCTCGACGCCGCGGTCACCCAGCTGCGCGCCCAGGGCCACCACGTCCGCGACGAGGACGCCGCCCGCTTGTCTCCGCTGAAGACCAAGCATCTGAATGTGCTGGGTCGCTACGCCATCACCGCCTCCCAGCCTGGCGAGGGCCTGCGACCCCTGCGTGACCCGGCCGCCACCGACGAGGACGAGCACGACTGAGTTTGGTTGGGGTTGGCGGTGAGCGACAGCCGTGCCTGGAACGATCCGTCCGCACCTTCCGAGTGTCGAGAAACGGTCATTGACCAACACTCGTCGCCACCGGAAGTTTCCGCAGGTCGCCAGAGTCGAAAACTCGTGTCGGAGAACAACGACGGCCAACGGTTGCAGCCACTATTCTCGACAGTCGTGTTGCATGGCTACGCCCGGGTCTCCACCGTCGAGCAGAACCCCGACGCCCAACGCGACGCGCTCCTCCGCGCTGGCGTCCATCCCGATCAGCTCTATACCGATCACACCTCCGGCGCGAAGTCTTCACGCCCGGGCTGGGACGCGCTCTGCAAGGCGTTGCGCTCCGGCGACGTGCTGGTCGCGACCCGCCTGGACCGGGTCGGTCGCTCCACGGTCCACCTGGTGGCCCTGCTCGACGAGCTCGCCCGCCGCGGGGTCGCGTTCCGGTTCCTCGAACAAGGAATCGACACCACCACCAGCGAGGGCCGGCTGATGTATCGCATGCTGGCCGCGATCGCCGAGTTCCAGCGAGACTTGATCGTCGCCAACACCCGAGAGGGCCTGGCCGCCGCCCGAGCCCGCGGCCGGCGCGGCGGACGCAAACCCAAGCTCACCGCTCAGCAGGTGCAGCTGGCCCAGCAGCTCTACGACGCCAAAGACAACACCGTTGCCGAGATCGCCGCGATCTTCACAGTGCCCCGCACCACCATCTACGGCCACCTCACCAACGGTTCAGTCGGCACCCGACCCAGAGCCCGCAAGCCCAAAACCGACACCGCAGCACCCGCCAGCGCCGATACTTCGCAGGCCAGGCCGATATCGACGCCCAACGGCAAGCCGGGCCAGCAGCCAGCGCACCCCCGCGCGACGATGCTCGCCACGGCCTGCCCCACCTGCGGAACCGAGCCCGCAGATGCCCAGACCCGGTGGCGGCTGCGCCAAGACCTCGCCACCATCTGGCTACACCTCGACGGCGAAGACCTCCGCGAGCAGCGCCACTGCGTCGCCTGCCAACCCCACACTCAACCGTTGATCATCGAATGCGATCTATGCGGCGACGGACCGTTGGTCACTGGACTCCCCACTGAACTCCCGACCGAGAAATGGCCTGCGGGCCTCACATCCTGGCTACGCAACCACGACTGGCGCACCGAACCAGAACCCCGCTGCGGCAACCACCGCTAACCCACGCGGCAGTCGCGTTCGCGCTCATGATCGATCTCAGCGCCAACGACTGTTCCGCTGCTACTTCCGCCGCCAATTGCATCCGA
>QHBZ01000371.1:0-286 GCA_003244055.1 Pseudonocardiales bacterium
CGTGGGTGACTCGGGTACCGGCCTCGGTGGCCGACAGGTTCAGCATTCCGGCGAGGAGTTGCTTGGTGTTGCGGAACCCGGCAATTCCCGCGATGTTGCGGGACTCCAACTCCCCGACCGCGTTCAACATCACCGAATACACCATTCGCGACACCGACTCGATATCCCGGACTTGATCCGGCAACCCGGCATCGTCGCAGTCAATGATGGACTGACGCCACTGGTCGAGACAGGCGACCATGGCCTGCCTCGGGTCCAGTAGCGTCTCCATCACGGGACCATTGTC
>QHBZ01000371.1:332-1755 GCA_003244055.1 Pseudonocardiales bacterium
AAGAGCTGATCACGGTTTGTGTGCCTACGGTGACACATACTGTCGTCGTCGACACACAAGTCGTGATCTTCCTGGGTAGACGACGGCGCGTGAGCGCTGGTGGCCGCAAGCGTCGTTGCAGTGTGAGGCTGTCGCGGGCCGTCCAGGGCGCCCTCGGGGCGTCGGAGGCCCCGCCAGAGCTCAAGAACCTCTGACCGAACCTGTTACCTCCCCGTCCGCGAACCACGACGGATGCATCTGCACGTTCGGCGCGGACGCCCGTACCCTCCGGTATAGGCCGAGGCGGGGAGAGGACGACGATGGCGCAGACCGCGGACACCGGCCAGCCGCAGACCCGCAATGAGGACCACCGCTTCGCCTCGATTGACCCGCGAACCGGCGAGGTCGTCGCCTATCACCAGGTGGATGACGAGGTTGCGGTGCGTGCGGCCGTCGTGCGCGCCCGCGAGGCGGCCGCGTGGTGGGGCGGCCTCGGGTTCGCCGAACGCCGCCGCCGGCTGTTGTCGTGGCGCTCCGCGCTGACTCGGCGGATCGACGAGTTGGCGGCACTGATCACTGCTGAGACCGGCAAGCCGCGCGACGATGCCCGGCTGGAATGCGTGCTCGTGGTCGCGCACCTGGATTGGGCCGCGCGCCACGCCGAGAAGGTGCTGCGTCGCCGTCGGGTGGCGTCGGGGGTGTTGATGCTCCAGGAGGCATCGACGGTGGAGTACCAACCCTATGGCGTGATCGGCGTGATCGGACCGTGGAACTATCCCGCCCACACCCCGATGGGGTCGATCGGCTACGCGCTGGCCGCCGGCAACGCCGTGGTGTTCAAGCCCAGCGAGCTGACCCCCGGAGTGGGCCGCGCGCTGGCCGAGAGCCTCGCACGGCTGGTGCCTGAGCACCCGCTACTACAGGTAGTCACAGGTTTCGGCGAGACCGGTGTGGCGCTGTGCCGGTCCGGCGTGGACAAGCTGGCGTTCACCGGATCCGCGACCACCGCCAAGAAGGTGATGGCGACCTGCGCCGAAACGCTCACCCCGGTCGTGCTGGAGTGTGGTGGCAAGGACGCGCTGCTGGTCGACGCCGACGCCGACCTGGCCGCGGCCGCCGACGCCGCGGTCTGGGGTGCCATGGCCAATGCGGGGCAAACCTGCGTCGGGGTGGAGCGGGTGTATGTCGTTGACGACGTCGCCGCGGAGTTCACTGATCGGGTGGTTGCCCAGACGCGGCGGCTGCGGACCGGCGGCGAGCCGAGTGCTGATCTCGGCCCGATCACCAAGCCGGACCAGGTCGACGTGATTCGTGATCACCTCGCCGACGCGCTGGCTCGTGGTGGCACGGCCCTGGTCGGCGGTGCCGAATCGGTTCGCCCGCCCTATGTGCAGCCGGTCGTGCTGGCCGACGTCCCGGATACCTCCACCGCGGTGACCGACGA
>QHBZ01000371.1:1797-2799 GCA_003244055.1 Pseudonocardiales bacterium
CCGGGCGCTACGGGCTGGGCGCCTCGGTCTTCTCCGGGCGCCGCGGCGCCGAGATCGCCGACCGGTTGCGGTGCGGGATGGTCGCGATCAACAGCGTCGTCTCCTATGCCGCGGTGCCGGCCCTGCCGTTCGGGGGGGTCGGCGATTCGGGATTCGGACGGGTCCATGGCGCCGACGGTCTGCGCGAGTTCACCCGAGCCAAGGCGGTCACGCGGCGCCGGTTCCGGCCCGTGGTGCAGGTTCTCAGCTTCGCCCGTCCAGCTTGGGCGATCCGATTGTTACTGCGGATCGTCCGGGTGCTCTACGGTCGTTGAGGAGGGCGCCGGAGCCCATGTCTGGAGAGGGCACGCAGATGGCAGGACAGATCAACACGGTCGGTGTAGTGGGCATGGGCACGATGGGCGCCGGGATCGCCGAGGTGCTCGCCCGCACCGGGCTCGACGTGGTGGCCGTCGAAGTCGACGCCCACGGCGTCGCTCGGGGTCGTGGCCATCTCGAACACTCCACCGCCCGAGCCCTGGAGCGCGGGAAACTCGACGAGACCAGCCGCCGCGAGCTGTTGGACCGGATCAGCTTCACGACCAAGCTGGCGGATCTGGCCGACGCCGACCTGGTCGTGGAGGCCGTGCCCGAGCGCCTGGACCTCAAGAGCCAGATCTTCACCGAGCTGGACGGGATCGTGCGCAGCGATGTCGTCCTGGCCTCCAACACCTCCAGCTTGTCGATCACTGAGCTCGCGGTGCAGACCAAGCGGCCGGACAAGGTCATCGGGTTGCACTTCTTCAACCCGGCGCCGGTGTTGAAGCTGGTCGAGGTGGTGCGCACGGTGGTCACCGATCCGGAGGTGATCAGCGACGTCACGGCGCTCGCGGAATCGTTGGGCAAGACGCCGGTGGTGGTCGGGGATCGGGCCGGGTTCATCGCCAACGGGTTGCTGTTCGGCTACCTCAACCACGCGGCGCGCATGTTCGAGCAGCGTTACGCGACCCGGGAGGATCTCGA
>QHBZ01000372.1 GCA_003244055.1 Pseudonocardiales bacterium
CCCGCGACGGACGTCCAGCGCTTACTGGACTCACCGTCCCGACCTCAGTGTTGTTACTTGTGTCTCTGCAAGCTGGCACTCGAAGGGGCCGAGTGCTAACTCAGGTTTAGCACTCGGCCCCTTCGAGTGCAAGCTGCCGCGCCTGCGGCGGCACCCTGCTGGGCACCATCCGCCTCCGCTGGTCCGCGCTCGTGGCACCGGGCAGGATGCCAGGGGTGACCATCACGCAGAAGCCCCGGTCCGTCGACGAGCACGGCCGGCTGATGGCCGCCCTGCTGGCCGCCACCGCCGTGATCCGGTTGCCCCTGGTGGAATGTGCCGGTCTCGCGCTGGCCGAGCCGATCACCGCGGCGGTGGCGCTACCGCCCTTCGACAACTCCGGGATGGACGGCTACGCGGTGCGCTCGGTGGACATCACCGCCGCCACCGCCGACGCGCCGGTGCGGTTGCCGGTCACCGAGGACATCCCAGCCGGGCGCACCGACTCGCCCTCGCTGCAGCCGCACACCGCGCACCGGATCATGACCGGCGCACCGATCCCGCCCGGCGCGGACGCGGTGGTGCCGGTGGAACTCACCGACGGTGGACGCCACCAGGTGCAGATCTTCGCCCCCCGCGCGCCGGGCGACAGCGTGCGCCCGGCCGCCGGGGATGTCGCGGCCGGCGAGGAGGTGCTGCCCGCGGGCGCGGTGCTGGGGCCGGCCCAGCTTGGGGTGGCAGCCGCGGTCGGCTATGCCGAGCTGCCGGTGCACCGCCGGGTCCGGGTGCTGGTGCTGTCCACCGGCTCGGAACTGGTAGTACCCGGCACTCCGCTGCGGCACGGGCAGATCTACGAGTCGAACGGCACGATGCTCGCCGCGGCGGTTCGGGAGGCCGGCGGCGAGGCGCAGCTGATGCACTTCGTGCCCGACGACGTCGCCGCGCTGGAGGCCGCTCTGGCGCCCCGGTTGGCGGGGATGGATCTGCTGGTGACCTCCGGTGGGGTCAGCGCGGGGGCTTATGAGGTGGTCAAGAGGGCCATGACTGGCCAGGGCGTGGAGTTCGCCAAGGTGGCCATGAACCCCGGCGCTCCGCAGGGCGTCGGCCGCTACCGCGGGGTGCCAGTGGCCGCGATGCCCGGTAATCCAGTCAGCGCCTCGGTCTCCTTCGAGGTGTTCGTCCGTCCCGCCCTGCGGGCCGCGATGGGCCTATCGGGGCAGCGGCCACGGGCCATTGCGCAGCTGACCGAGGCTTTGGAGTCACCAGCGGACAAACGGCAGTTCCGGCGCGGCGCGTTCGATCCGGGCGCGGGCACGGTCGCCCCGGTCGGTGGCCCGGGCTCCCATCTGCTCGGGGCGCTGGCCAGGTCGAACTGCCTGATCGACATTCCCGAGACCGTCGCACACCTCGAAGCGGGCGAGCAGATCGTGGTCTGGCGCACTGGCGCGGCCTGACCTAACGACGTGTCCGGGTGTGAGAAAACCACGACACTCGGACAGACCTTGTGAATCGCGGGTGAGGCACAGCACACTGAGAGTGAACAAAAGGCTCAGTGAGCAATCCCGTCCCAGAATGGCGTGGGTTCCTGCGTCGTCGGGGGGCGCAGGAGCGCGCTGGGAAATGACCGTTCGGGAAGCTGGGGAGCGGACGAACGGTTAACGGGCACTGGGGGCCTCCGTCGGGGACGGCGGTCCCCAGTGTCTTTTCCCCGGTCGCCGTCCCCCCGAGTTATGGGCGTACGGTGGGCAATCGCTCACCAACTCCAGTCGAGGATCTTGCGAACGCATGGCGTCTCCCCGGTTTCCCGCGACATTGCGGCATCTGGTGGACCTCACCCGCGAGACGCTCCCGCCGATGCACCCGGCAGGCAGGCCGTTCGTGGCCGCCGGGGTAGCCGCGACGCTGCTGTTACGCACGCTGTCCCCGGCCGCGGCAACGCTGGGCGCCGTCGCCACCACCTGTTGCGCCGCGTTCTTCCGCGACCCGCAGCGGGTGACACCGGAAGACCACACCCTCGCGGTGGCACCGGCGGACGGCACCGTGAGCAGCGTGACGCCCGCCCCGCCGCCCGCTGAACTGGGTCTCGACAGCAACCCGCGACCACGGGTCAGCGTGTTTCTGTCCGTCTTCGATGTGCACGTGCAGCGCATCCCGGTCGACGGCGAGGTCCACCACATCGCCTACCGTCCGGGCAAGTTCCTGTCCGCCGATCTGGACAAGGCCAGCGAGGCCAACGAACGCTCCAGCATGCTGCTGCGCTCCACGGCCGGCCACGACCTCGTCGTGGTACAGATCGCCGGGCTGGTAGCCCGCCGGATCGTCTGCTCGGTGCGACCCGGGGACCAGGTGGCGGCAGGCGCTACCTATGGCCTGATCCGCTTCGGGTCCCGGGTGGACCTCTACCTGCCGCCGGGCAGCTCTGTGCTGGTCCGCCCTGGACAACACACGGTGGGTGGGGAGACCGCCCTGGCCCGGCTACCGCTGGCCGAGAAGGCCTGAGCCGTGGCCAACGCCGGCGCCGGAGTCCGCCTACTGCCCAACGTCATCACCGTGCTGGCGCTGTGCTCGGGCCTGTCCGCGCTGAAGTTCGCCCTCGACGGGAACTTCACCGGCGCGCTCGCCGCGATCGGGGTGGCGGCGGTGCTGGACTCGCTGGATGGCCGGTTGGCCCGGTTGCTCGACGCCACCTCCCGGATCGGCGCCGAACTTGACTCGCTGGCTGACTGCGTGTCCTTCGGGGTAGCGCCCGCGGTGGTGCTGTTCGTGTGGTCGCTGGATGGCATCCGGGTGGGGTGGCCGGTGGCGCTGGTGTTCACCGTCTGCGTCGTGTTGCGGTTGGCTCGGTTCAACACCCTGCTCGACGACACCGACGCACTGCCGTTCGCCAAGGAATTCTTCATCGGGATCCCCTCCCCACCAGGTGCGCTGCTGGCGTTGCTGCCGCTGACCGTATTCCTCCAGTTCGGCGGGGGCTGGTGGTCCTCGCCGGTGACCGTGGCGGCCTGGACGGTCGCAGTGGCCGTCGCGATGGTGAGCCGGCTACCCACCCTGTCGATGAAGTCGATCCGGGTGCCGGCGCGGGCGGTGGCACCGTTGCTGGCCCTGATCGCCGGGCTGGCCGCCGCGGTGATCACCTTCCCGTTTGCGTCGCTGGGCGTCGCGATGCTGCTGTATCTGGTCCAGGTCCCCTACGCGAGCTACCGCTACCGGTGGCTCGCGCGACACCCCTCGGCCTGGGAGGTCGCGCCGCGCGAGCGCCGGGCAATCCGCCGCACCGCCCGCAGCATGCGCCGCCTCGGACTACGCCCGCCGCTGCGACGACGAGTGGCCGGCGCCGCAGCCCGGGCCGGCGCCGCGGTACGCCGCCGCCGGGGCGCCGAGACCAACGGCCAGGTACCCCAAGACCGGCGCTCCCGTCGCATCGGCCTGCGCCGCCACCCCTGAAACTCCTGCTACCCGATACGGAGGGTGGCGGCCGCGGCGTCGAGTTCCTCGTCGCCAAACAGCCCATCCTCGGCTTCCCACGCGTCGAGGGCTGCGCCGAGCAGCTCGTTGCGGAGCCGGTCTTCCGCAGCTTGGGCCAGCCAGCCCGAGACGCTCATGCCGGCACGCTCAGCCGCGTCCCGCACGGCTGCACCGAGATCGGGCTTCATCGTCACTGAAAAGCGGTCTACCTGCATGTATACGACCATCGCACAGTCCCGTATGCCAGGCTGTCCTGGAATCGAGGCTCGTGCCGGATGGACGGGCGATACTGCACACGCACAGTGTCCACGATGGATTGGGGTTCGGTGGGGTTGGTATTGCGAGCGGCGAAGGTAGCCGGGCCTCATCGGTGGCGGTGGCTGCTGGTTGATGAGTCCTCGGGGGCTCCGCTGGCCGATCACCGGGTGGAGCTGGATCCGGAGTCCACGGAGGTGGAGGCGTTTGACGATCTGTACCGGTTTCTGCGGCGGCGGGCCGATCCGGACCGCCGGGTGGCCAGCGAGGCGGAGCTGCTGGGCCGGGTGGGAGCGTGGATCGGGTCGGTGGCGCTGGGCGAACGGATCGGCCGGGCCATAGTGCGCGCGGCACCGGTGACCGTGCGGGTGCAGGTGCCGGCCGGGGCGGAGTTTCTGGCGTTCCGGCCGTGGGAGCTGGCCCATGTCGACGGGGTGCCGTTGGCTGCCCGCGGCGATGTGGCTCTGGTCTACGACTTGCCTGGTTTGGCTGGTGCGTCTCAGGCGAAAGCGTCGGTAGGCGCGGCTCTGCGGATGCTGGCCGTGTTCAGCCTGCCCACGGCGACCTCGGCGTTGGCGTTGCGCCGGGAGCGCTATGAGCTGACCCGGTTGGTGCGCCGGGTCGCGGCCAGAAGCCGACGGCGGGTGGAGTTGGAGGTCGCTCAGTACGGGGTGACCCGGGCGAAGCTGGCAGATCTGGCCGAGTCCGGGGACGGGTGGGATGTGCTGCATCTGTCCGGGCATGGTGGGGCGGGGCAGTTCCTGCTGGAGCGGGCGGACGGCTCGCCGGATCCGGTGTCCACCGCGGAGCTGATCACGTTGCTGCGGCCGTTGCGGTCGCGGGTCAAGCTGGACCCCGGCCGAGCAGGTGATGGCCGGGTTTCCCCCGGAGCCGCCGCGTTTCGTGGGCCGCGGCGAGGCGATGGCCGCCACCAGCGCCGCCCTGGCCCCGGCCTCTGGGCGCACCGCGGTGGTGTTCCACGGGATGGCCGGCGCGGGCAAGACCGCCTGCGCGCTGGAGCTGGCCTACCGTCACCAGCGGGTCTTCGAGGCGTTGGCGTTCTGGTCGGCGGCCACCGACCCCGACCAGTTCGGTGATGCGCTGCGCCTGCTGGCGATGGCGCTGGAGTCCCAGCTCGGCGACTACCGGTTCGCGATGGTCGACAAGATCGCCACTCTGGCTCAGCTGGAGAACTTCCTGCCGCGCCTGCGCACCCTGCTCCAGAACACCGGGCTGCTGCTGGTGTTGGACAACCTCGAAACCCTGCTCACCCCCGATGGGCAATGGCGCGACCCCCGCTGGGCGCCGCTCATGGACGCGCTCACCAGCCACGACGGAGAGTCCCGAGTGATCCTGACTAGCCGGATCAACCCCGCTGGGCTGGATCCGAACCGGGTGTTAATGCGGCCGGTGCATGCACTGTCGCGCGACGAGTCCGTGCTGCTGGCCCGGGAACTACCCAACCTGCGGACGCTGTTGCACGCCGAGGCTGAACCTTGGTGGGGTTCCGGTGCGGCGGACCTACGCTGGGTCGGCGGGTGCTCACCTTGGTCCAGGGCCACCCCAAACTGCTGGAGCTCGCCGACGCCGCCGCGGCCGACCCGGCTCGGCTGGCCTCCCAACTCGCGGCGGCCGAGGCCGCCGTGGACGGCGGGGCGCTGACGGTGTTCCTGAGCGAAGGCGCCACTGCACTGGATGCCGCTCAGTTCCTGCAGACCCTCACCGCATGGACCACCGAGGCCGTCGCGACGTTGCCCGTCCCGTCCCGGCTCCTGCTGCAAGCCCTGTGCCGAATCGAGGAGACCGACCGCAACTCGACCACTCTCGACGGGAACTGGGCTGATCTGTGGCGGCGCCTAGACCAACCCAACGATCCCCCACCGCTGGCTACAGCGCTCGCGCCGCTGATCGCCGCCGCGCTGATCGCCGCAGAGCCTGCGGACCCCAGCGACCCGACCACCCTGGTGCGCTACCGGGTCCACCCCAGCATTGCCGAGACCATCCACGCCGCGACCCCCGAGCGGGTCAGCGCCGCAGTCGACACCGACCTCGCGGCCTGGTGGACCGCCGTCGCCCTCCTGAATGTCGAGCAGGAGCAGACCGGGCAGGACACCGGCCAACTCGTGATCCGAGCCGGGCTGGCCGCCGCCCCTTACCTGCTGCGCCGACACGACTGGGACACTGCCAGCCGCCTGCTCGAACAAGCCTTGACACGTGACCCCTACTCCCCGGTCACCGCGCAGACCGTGATCCCCTCGTTGCGGTGTATCGCCGAGGCCACCGGCGAGCCCAAAGACCTGAGCGTGCTCGCCGCCGCCCTCCGCCGGGTGGATCCCAGCGAAGCTGAAATCCTGCTCCGCCGCGCCTGCGACCAGGCCACCACCGGTGGTGACCACTATCTCGCCGCCGCTGCTGTCGGCCATCTGGCCAATCTGCTGCGGGACCAGGGCAGACTCCGCGACGCCCTCATCTTGACTGACCAGCAGATCGAGTACACCCGACAAGCAGGGCTCGGGGCCTGGACCCAACTGAGCAACCAAGGTCAGCGGCTGCAGATCCTCGGCTGGCTCGGTCATCACGAGCAGGTCCTCACCGACCTGTCCGTATTGCGGGACCGTTTGGCCGTGCTTCCCGAGCAGCCCGCCGACAACGACGCCGTAGACCCATGGAACGTCCGGGCTTTGATCCTCAACACCGGCTATGCCGCCGCAGTGGCCCTCCGGCGGTGGCAGCAGGCACTGGACCTCAACGACGAGATCACCACCATTAAGC
>QHBZ01000373.1 GCA_003244055.1 Pseudonocardiales bacterium
CGGGTCGGCCAGATCAACGCTTCGTTGACGCCGATCAACAGCAAGCTCAACGCGGTGCCGGTCCTCGCGAAGGTCTCGGACAGCGCGAATCAGATCCGTGATGCCGCTGGGAATCTCAGCCCGACAATCGGTCGCATCGCTGATTCGGCCGGCACCATCGACACTAGCCTCAAGCAGGTAAACGACGCTGTCGGCCCGATCAACAAGTCGGCGAAGGCGATCAACGCGTCGGTCGTGACCATCAACAATAGTGTGCGCCCGATCAATGTGGGTTTGGCAAACGTCGTGGGCCTCACCCGGACGATCAACGGTTCCGTGCACTCGATCAACGACGAGCTCACCGGCACCCTCAACCAGGCGCTTCTCGCCAAGGGTCGGGTCGTGCTCATCAACGACGAGGCCGCTGATGTCATCTTGTCCGCCCGGGGCATCAAGGGCGACACCGGGTCCATCAGCGCTATCGTCGGCGTTGCTGGAATCCCGCGCACGATCAACGGCAATGCGTTCGGGATTGAGACTTCTCCGCTGCTGTTGAGGTTGGGCAATGCAGGCGTGATGCGGGAAATGGCCGCTGCGTCTGCTCGTCAGGATCCCGCGGCAGCCCAGGCCGGAATTCCGGCGCTGGACCTGCTGCCGCAAATCTCAGCACTCGGGTTGCCGGAGTTGCCCGCGCTGACCGGCGGGCCACTGCCGTCGACGCTGACCAGCCTCCTGCAACAGTTGCCGGTACTGGGTGACACCGGTGACCTGCTCAGCGGGGTGGTTGCACCGAAGTAGTCCCACCAGTTCGCAAAGCGGTCCCATCAGGGGGCGCCGGCCGCACCAGGCCGGCGCTCCCTTTGCTGTGTCCCACTGCGGAGGGCGTCCGCGACCTATGGGATCACTGACTGTGAGAAGTCATTCAGGTAAAGTTACGATTGCAATCGCCACTCGGATGGCTTACTTTCGAGTGACCACGGAGAGTAAGAGGGTCCCCAAACCCGGTCAGGTCCGGTCAAGGGATGAGGCCACCGCCGGGTCAGGGTTTTATCCAGTCACAGTTTCAGCGGCTCGGCGTGTGCGGCAATCTGGATGTCAGTGCCGGCGGGGGCGAGCTCCCGCAACAGCCCGTAGTACTTCTCAGGCGTGGCCAAGTAGGCCTGGTGGATCGGCACCGCGAGGGGCGGGGCGATGGCGCGAAGGTAATCGACCGCTTCGGATAGCTTCAGCCACGGCGCCGCGGTGGGTAGCAGCAACAGGTCGATGTCGCGAGCTGGCACGGTGAAGGAATCTCCAGGGTGCAAGACGGTGCCGGTGTCACCCGATATCAGATAGCCGTTATTCGGCGGTCAGCAATGCGGGGATCCGGGCCAGGTCGAGGTGGTCGGGGTGCTGGTGGGTCACCAGGATCGCGTCCAGCCCGCTGAGGTCCTCGAAGCCGGCGGAGTACACCCCCGGATCCAGTAGCAGCCGAGCCGTCCCGATCTCCACCAGCACACAGGATTGCCCGAAATGAATGATCTGCACGGGGTAGCACCCTCCTGCGCTGGTTCCCATCCTGGTGGCTGCCGGCGGCCCCACCGACAAGCGTGCCACGAAGCGGTCGAACACCGGTAGCCTCTGCACCGTGCCGCGAGTGGTCGTCGACGTCGTACCCAAGCCTGAAATCCTCGATCCGCAGGGTCAGGCGATCGTCCGCGCCCTGCCCCGGATGGGCTTGCATGGGGTACGGGAGGTGCGGCAGGGCAAGCATTTCGAGCTGGACGTCGATGATGACGTCGACGCTGAGACACTGCACCGGATCGCCGGCGAGTTGCTCGCCAACCCAGTGATCGAGAACTGGACGGTACGGCGCCTATGAACCCTGTGAGTCCCAGTCGGACGAGCGCTGCCTGCCGCATCGGCGTCATCACCTTCCCCGGCACGCTCGACGACGTCGACGCCGCCCGCGCGGTGCGCCATGCCGGGGCGCAGCCGGTGGCGCTGTGGCACGCGGACGACGACCTGCAGGGCGTGGACGCCGTGGTGGTGCCCGGCGGGTTCTCCTACGGCGACTACCTGCGGGCCGGCGCGATAGCCGCACACCAACCAGTGCTGCGCGCGGTGGTCGACGCCGCCCGTCGCGGCACGCCGGTGCTGGGCATCTGCAACGGATTCCAGATCCTGTGCGAGGCGGGATTGTTGCCTGGCGCTCTGGTGCGCAATGTGGGGCTGCACTTCGTCTGCCGTGACCAGCGCTTGCGGGTGGAGACCAGCGCCACCGCGTGGACGGGTCGGTATGCCCCTGGCGCTGAGATCGTGGTGCCGCTGAAATCCATCGAGGGCCGGTACGTCGCTGATGCGCCGACGCTGGCTGCCCTGGAGGGCGACGGGCGGGTGGTGCTGCGCTACCTGGGGCGCAGCCCCAACGGCGCGGTGCACGACATTGCCGGGATCGCCTCGCCTGACGGCCGGGTGGTGGGCTTGATGCCGCACCCGGAGCATGCGATCGACTTGCTCACCGGTCCGTCGACCGACGGGCTGGATCTGTTCCGCTCCGCGGTCGACGCGGTGCTTGGTTCGGTGCGCGCCTAGGACCCTTGCTCGGGCACGGTGGGACCTCCCCCGCGCCGGGCCCACTGCGGTAGGAGGTCGGCGACCAGGATGTCCAACACGAAGGGCTCGCGCCTGGACAGGCGCCGGTCCGGGCCGGTCATCTGGTACGAGTCGCCGTGCCCGACGCAGTAGGTGCTGACCAGTGGCGGATCCATCTCGATCCGCCAGTAGTGCGGGATCCCGTAGCGGGCGTAGAGCGCAGGCTTGGTGGCGCGGTCCTCCAGATGGCTGCCCGGCGACTCGATCTCGACGGCGACCAGCACCTCCGACGCCGCGAACCAGTGCCGCCCCGGCTGATCGCTGCGCACCACCAGGACGTCGGGAATGCGGGTCAGCTGCCGCCCGAACCGGATCTCCACGGCTTGGGTCACCACGAGCGGTTCGGGTACGACCGCCTCCAGTCGGACGCCAAGACGCATAGCGACGGCCTGGTGCAGGCTCGACGGCGAGGGTGACACGGTCAGCGCTCCGTCCGTCAACTCGTGCCGGTGGTGGCTTTCGGGGAGCGCGTCGAGGTCCTCAACCGTCCAGCCCCCAGACGGCATCGCGAGCAACGAATCGGTCACAGTCGCCTCCTCTCACCGGAGTCTATCCCTGCGGCTCGGTGCACGATCCGGCTCCCAATGGGATCGCCGAGTGGCCCGTACGCTGCGAGGGTGTCTGTGGATTCTGTGCAGCGTGCGGCCGCCACGCCGGAGCAGGTACAGCCGTACTGGGAGCTGGGGCTCGCCGATGACGAGTACGCGCGGATCAGGGAGATTCTTGGTCGCCGGCCGACTGCCGCCGAGCTGGCGATGTACTCGGTGATGTGGAGCGAGCACTGCTCCTACAAGTCCTCCAAGGTGCATCTGGGCTATTTCGGGGAGACCACCACTGAGGCGATGCGGGCACGGATGCTCGCCGGTATCGGGGACAACGCCGGCGTCGTCGAGGTCGGCGACGGCTGGGCGATCACCTTCAAGATCGAGTCACATAACCATCCGTCTTATGTGGAGCCCTACCAGGGCGCGGCGACCGGGGTCGGCGGGATAGTGCGCGACATCATGGCGATGGGCGCCCGACCGGTCGCGGTGACCGACTCGCTGCGGTTCGGCCCCGCCGATGCCGCCGACACCGCACGGGTGCTGCCGGCCGTGGTGGCCGGGATCGGGGGCTACGGCAACTGCCTGGGCTTGCCCAACATCGGCGGCGAGCTCGTTTTCGACCCTTCGTATGCGGGAAACCCCCTGGTCAACGCATTGTGTGTGGGCGTGATGAGGGTGGCTGACCTGCACCTGGCGCGCGCCAGCGGCGCCGGAAACAAGATCGTTCTCTTCGGTGCGCGCACCGGACTCGACGGCATCGGCGGGGTCTCGGTGCTGGCGAGCGAAAGCTTCAGCGGCGGAGACGGCGACCGCGGCCGTGGTCGAGCCAAGCTGCCCAGCGTTCAGGTGGGTGATCCGTTCACCGAGAAGGTGCTGATCGAATGCTGCCTGGAACTCTTCGACGCCGGTCTCGTGACCGGTATCCAGGATCTCGGCGGCGCGGGGTTGGCCTGCGCGACCAGCGAACTGGCCAGCGCCGGTGACGGCGGCATGCGGATCGATCTCGACGCGGTGCCGCTTCGGGCGCAGGGCATGACACCGGCCGAGATCCTGTGCAGCGAGTCCCAGGAGCGGATGTGCGGGGTGGTGCGTCCGTGCGATGTGGACGCCTTCCTGGCGGTCTGCGCCAAATGGGAGGTCACCGCTACGGTGATCGGTGAGGTCACCGACGGCGATCGTCTGGTGATCACCTGGCACGGTGAGACCGTGCTGGACGTGCCGCCTCGCACCGTCGCGCACGAGGGCCCGATCTACCACCGGCCGGTGCAACGTCCGTCCACCCAGGACGCCCTGCAGAGGTCCGCTCCGGACGAGTTGGCGCGGCCGTCCACACCGGAGGGCCTGCGCGCGGCGGTGCTGCGGATGGTGGCCAGTCCCGGGCTGTGCTCGCGGGCGTGGGTGACCGACCAGTACGACCGGTACGTGCGGGGCGCCACGGTGCTCGCACAACCCAGCGACGCGGGCATGGTGCGCATCGACGAGGTCACCCAGCGCGGCGTGGCGGTGGCCACCGACTGCAA
>QHBZ01000374.1 GCA_003244055.1 Pseudonocardiales bacterium
TACGTGGCATTCACCTCGTTCGTGGTCGGCCACATCTGGCGTTACCGCCACGATCAGTTCGGTTGGACCACCCGGTCCTCCCAGATCTACGGCAGCCGCCTGCTCCGGCTGGGTAGCCCGTTGTTCCACTTCGGGCTGCTGGCGGTACTCGGCGGCCACGTAATGGGCATCGGTATCCCGGCGAGCTGGACCGCCGCGCTCGGGGTGTCGGAGTTCTTGTATCACGTTATGTCGGTGTCCTTCGGCACGCTGTCCGGCCTGGCCACCGTCGCTGGGCTGGCGATCCTGCTGTACCGGCGGTTCACTGTGACCGCGGTGCGCAAGGCGACCACCGCCATCGACAAGGTCATGTACCTGATGCTGAGCACCGCGATCCTGACCGGGATGCTGAACACCATCGGCAGCAACCTGATCGGTGGCGGCTACGACTACCGGGCGACGGTATCGCCGTGGTTCCGCAGCCTGTTCACCCTCTCGCCACAGCCAGAGCTGATGGTCGGCATCCCGATCAGCTTCCAGATCCACGCCCTGGTGGTGCTGGTCCTGCTGGCCGGTTGGCCCTACACCCGTCTGGTGCATGTGTTCAGCGCACCCCTGGGTTACCTGGTCAGGCCGTATGTCGTCTACCGCAGCCGAGATGTAGCGCACCCGGGCGGGCGTCGATACGCTCGCGCGTGGGAGGCATCCGCGCCATCTCCCCCCCGCCGCTAGCGGAGGACTACCATGCGCCACCTGGTGGTGTGCTGCGACGGGACCTGGAACACGCCCGAGCAGGAACAAGGCGGCGCGCCGACGCCGACCAACGTCGTGCGCCTGCACCACGCCCTGGGTGAAGACAAGAATCAGCTGCGCTACTACCACCCGGGTGTCGGCACCGGCCCCGGCCTGGTCGATCGGCTGCGCGGCGGCGGGCTGGGTGACGGCCTGGCCGCCAACATCAAGAGCGCGTACTCCTGGTTGGCGAGGACTTACCAGCCCGATGACGCGATCTGCCTGTTCGGGTTCAGCCGGGGCGCCTACACCGTGCGTAGCCTGACCGGGATGCTCTCGGCGTGCGGGCTGGCCCACGGCCCGACCGCTCCGCTACCCGAGGACCATTGGGCCGAGATCGACCGCTTGTACGACGAGGTGTACCGCCCCGTTCGGGAGCGGTCCGCGGGACCCGCGCCCTACCCGCCGGTGGCGATCCGCTTCCTCGGGGTCTGGGACACGGTCGGTTCGCTCGGCATCCCCGACAGCCTCGGCGTGCTCAAGCTCTTCGACGTCGAGCACCGGCACCAGTTTCACGACACCCGGCTCAACGCGCACATTCAGCACGCCCGGCACGCGTTGGCCCTGGATGAGACACGGGGTCCGTTCATGCCCACTCTGTGGACAGGTGAGCGGCCCGGTGGCGACCGCAGCCTGCGGCAGGTGTGGTTCCCCGGCGACCATTGCGACGTGGGGGGCGGTCATCTGCAGACCGGGCTGTCCGACGGCGCGTTGCAGTGGATGATCGACCAGGCGAGGGTGTGCACCGGTCTGAACTTCCGCGAGGNNACCCCGGCGACGTGCTGCACAACTCCTGCACCGGCGTCTATCTGCACCTCGGCCCGACGCCCCGGGCGGTCCCGCTGATCGACAAGCAGCGCTCCGCCGAGATCGTGCACAAGTCGGTCTTCGACCGGCAGGACCGGCCGCCGATCACGATTGGCGAATACCCGCCCAGCCGCGTGCTGAAGATCGGCGAGCCGGCCAGCTACGAGGTGTACGCCGGCCGCACGTGGAACACGACGGGTCTCTATCTGGAGGACGGACGGTACTCATTCCAGGCCGCCGGCGAGTGGCTCGACCGCGGTGTCCCGGTCGGCCCGGGCGGCACCCGGGACGGCCGATTCCACCCGTCCGAGGTGTTCCAGTTGATGGGATCAGTCGCCGGGTGGATGCAGGAGCGCTTCCGCCAGGTAAGCGGCAACGAGGCGGCGGCGTTCTTCGGCGCGCCGCGAGTCCACGAGGCGCCATGGATGGCCCCGATCGGGGTCGTGGCCGCCAACGATGTCGACGACAACGGCGCTCAGCAGCCCTACCAGCCGTTCGTGATCGGGCAGGCGTGCCAGCAGCAGGTGCAGCGGCCCGGCTACTTCTACGCCTTCGCCAACGACGCCTGGAGCTTCTACGACAACAACAGAGGCTCAGTCACCCTGACCGTCACCCGCCTCGACTGACCCGAAACAAGCCTTGTGATCAGGTTCTAGTCGGCGCCGGTCGCAACGATCGCCGCCCTCGGTGCCCCCTTGTCCTTAGCGCGGAACTCCACGACTTGGCCGTTCATCGGCTGTGCCGTCTTCGGTGCGAAAAGGACGAACGCGACCACTACCTCGCCGGGTTTGCTGGCGCTCGCCGACTCAACGACAAGGTATATGAGCAGCGCTCCCCGGTTCTTCTTCGCAAGCGAGTCAATGTAGGAGTCACCCCAGCTTGGTCTTGCTAGAGCGATGCGAGCGGCCGGCGGCCGGTGTTTGGGTTCGCTTAGAGCGCCGAAGAGCTCACCACGTCGTCGTTGCCGAGACGCAACACCGCGAAGCCCAAGCCCCTCGAGGTGGCGCCTCCCATCTTTCGGCTGTGGTGCGATAACCACCCAGTCCTTTACTGAGTTCCCGGTGATCTCCTCGATATAAGCGAGATGAGGACTGAAGTAGCCCTCGCGGAGCCAGACCAAGCCGTTTAAGGCTTTAAGAAGGGACTCCGCCGATACTTCTCCGACGAGGGCATCGAAGGAGCCGCATCGTTGGACGTTCCCCTTGGATTTGTTCTCTGATGGAAAGCTGAGCGAGCATGGTGAGTTCGCGGTCTGCATGATGGGCAACATGGTTTGATAGTTTGCCGCGATCTGCGTTGGATCGTCCGGATATGCTGTCGGCTCGATCGGCTCTCCGGGAGATCGCCGAATGACAAGCTCTGCATTAAACATCTTGTTACGAGCCGATGGGGCGATCGTGGGCAGGTGCTGGCTCACCAAAGGCGGGATGTCGCGGGGCGTGATCTGTGGACGACCGTCGATCAGTTTGGCGTACTGACGCAACTGGCGGCGAAAGGCCTCTTCGTCTCGTACGACTGCTTCGAACGACTCGTAGAGATCGATAGTCGACCGTCCATCAGATTCCGCGCGGCCGATGTACAGTCGTACGAGATCCTGGTAACCACGTCGAAAGCCGAACCAGCGGCCCATCTGCATCAGGGTGTCGGCTTGCTTGGTGCTCCTGCGATAGTAGGAAATGGTCAGACCCTCGATCGTGAAGCCCCGGCTAAGTTTGGCGCCGCCCACTAGTATCCGCCAGATCGAGCGCGTCTCGAAGTCCAGGTCCTGCTGGTCGATGTCCTTGTCCCCATTGACGATCAACACCGGATTGCCCGCGCTCTCGTGGATTTTGCTGAGGGCTTCACCGATATACGGCTTAAGATTCTCAAAGCTGACGGGGAACTCCAGCTCAGGCGCCCTGGCGGCTGTCACTAGTCGAAAGTCGTCTTCAAGCAAGGCCGCCAGTCGAGCCAGCCCAGTCGGGGTCATGTAGCCAGCGCTGCCCCATACTCGCCGCACCAGATCAGCAAGCTCGATGTGATCAGCCGTTCGCACCGTCTCATGGATGAGCATTGTATGGTGCTTATACTTCAGCTCGCCGCCGCTCTGGTGCCGGCGGTAAAGCTTGATCGCGCCGGACAGCAAGAACGCGTCGAGGGCCGCGCGAAGTTCGTTCTCGACTGCCGGACCTCGACCGGTAGCGCGTAAGTCTCGGACGAACGCCTTCTCGTTAGAATTCTCAACGGTCTTGTCGTCAACAAAGCTGGCATCTAGGTCATGGAAGTCAGCGACGCCCATGTAGTTGACTGGCCGCTCAAGACTGAGCAGGAAGTCCTTGGGAAAGATGTCTTCGGTATCGCTCGGATCTATGAAGACGTTTGCGTAGGGGGTTGCGGTGTACCCGACGTACTGGGCGCGGGGCAGTTGGGAGAGGAGTTCGGAAATCAGCTTGTTGATCGTCGTCCGCTGAGTCTGCCCTTGTTGCCACTTCTGCGGATTGCTAGTGTTGACCGATGCCTGGTCGGATTCATCATCGATGATGAGAGTCGGGATCTCCCCGAGGTGGGAGCGGATGCTTTTGAGATCCCGGACGAGTCGGCGAAGCACCGACGCGTTCTTCTTCACCACCGCCAATCGGGCATCACTGGCGTAGAGGTTTTCCGCATCGAACAATGGTTTCTGCTTGTTACGCTTGTGCAGTTCCAGTGCTGTGATTCCGGCGTTGAGACTCTTGTAATCTGAGCCGTGGCGCGTTAGGCGAACGATGTCCGTGAAGCCGCGCTCGGAAGGCTGAAAGCCATGTCGCAAGAAGTTTCCGCCTATCCGGTCCTCATCGAGGAAGTAGTCGAAGTCCTTGGCTAGCTCGGCATCGTTGGGATCGACACCGAGGAAGATGTTTTCTATGCCGACCAGCTCCATGTCAAGCCTGCGCTGCGTCTGCTTACGAAGCAGATCGATCGTGCCAGTCAGTACGATGACTAGGCGGTATCCCGCGTCGATCGACTTGGCCAGCACGCCGGTGAAGTTTGCTGTCTTGCCGCTCTGGACGTATCCGACGACCAGTCCCTTGGACTGGTAGGCCTGCGGTCGGGTCGGGTCGGATAGCCGTTCAACGACACGGGTCGTGGCTACGTCGAGCTTGGAGATCGCGTCCGGGTCCCACCCGCTGTCCATTAGGTGCTTCACGTAGGCGCGCCAGTAGAACTCGTGAGCTGCTCGGCGCTCGTCGATATACCAGGGCTCGAACTCGTCGCTGATGACGACCGATCCATCGCCGGTCTGTGGAAACGCCATGGCCATCACATCGGCTGTGGGTTCATCAAAGCCCAGTAGGGTACAGACGCGCTGGCGGCGATCGACGGTGTGCGCCTCGGTGCCTTGGATCCAGTCGCCGGAAGTGGCAGCGTCCCAGCCGGCGATCGCAAGATGCAGTTCCTTGCGAAGCGGCTCGTCGACCGACCCTGACTGAAGGTAGGTCCGGAGCGCAGTGAGAGAGACATCGACACCTTCGCTACCGCTCTGATTACAGACGAAGAGTGCGAACGGTTGAAGCGCGCGGGGTGTTCCACCCTCCATACTCTTGATCGCGGATCGATATGCGTCAGTCATGCTAGTCATTTATTGGTCCCTTTGTGTCCAAAGCCCAGCAGTGCGGCAGGTGGGTCGACAGCTGGAGCCGTGCTATCAAGTAGAATGACGTAATTGACTTCACCAAGGCCCGCGACCGGGGCACCGCCGCGGGCTAGAATATCACGGTCGATCCGAGGGAAATTCTCATCAACCAAGAAACATGCAGGCGTAGAACGCATGCGCAACAGACGGAACGTGTCATGCGGTTGCTCTGGCCGATAGCGCGTGCGGACGATGCGCGACCAAAAAGCGTTCCGCAATTCAGCTGGCAGCTGTTTTTCCACACGCGCCATCACGTCGGGTAGCCGTGCCGCCTCGCTCGCGCCCGCGCCGGTTAGCTGGATCGAAAGAACCCAGAGCTTTCGTCCGGCTGTCGGTCGCATCTGATCGAGGGAGCTGATCCAATGTCGCCGACTGTCTGCGGTGGTCGTCTTGACTTCGACGTCGTCGTCGGCGAGCCCGAAATCGTGTTCTTCCCGCTCGTCCCCACCTCGCCAGGCCTTCATCGCAGTGTGCGGCCCGGTCGAGCTGATGAGGTGAGACAGGGCAAGCAGCTCGCCGTAGAGGCCGATCTCATCATGAATCGGCATCTGCGCTGCAGCTGAAAGCAGATCATGATAACTGGCTAACGAACTTCGGACGGCGTCGGCGAACGCCGCAGACTGCAGCTGGACGAGATCGGCGACCGAGCGCAGGAGCGGATAGGCATCTGCGAAGAACCTGCAGCCATGAACCGCAAGCGTGACCCAATTGGCGCCGTGCCGGAACCGGACATCGGTGGATATATGCACGTAGTCAGCGATCGTCGGTGGTTCCTCACCGTCCCACATGACCTCAAGACTAAGGGTCTCGTTTGGCCCGTCAACCGTGAGCAAGGCCTTAGGGTCGCCCGCTATCGGGATCGATGCTCGGACACCTGCGACGACGTAGTCCTCGAGTGTTCGCGGGCTCACGTGCCGGTTTTCGAATTCCGTCACTTCTGTTCTGCCTTAACCGCGCTAGTGAGGAGTGTCTGCCAGAGCTCGAGGTTGTCCTTGTCCTTTGGACCCCACCACGAGCCGTGGAACAGGTTCTCAGTGAGAAGAAAGAGCAGCACCTTAACTAGCGGAGCATCATTGAAGGCGGCGCGACCGTCGCCGGAGACGACGCTGCGGTAGCGGTTGTTCAGCCAGATGGTGTTGGCCTCACGGTCGACGTCGAAGAAGATGTCGTCGGCGAAATCACACCAGCGCAGGTCCACTTCGTTGTACCCGGGCAGCGAATTCAGTTCGCGCTCCACGGTTTGTCGAATCCGCGGAGGAACGCCACGTCCGAGGGGGACGATTTTAGCCCGCCCCCGGATACGCTGGTTCGATTCTTTGAACGTCTGTTGCGCAGTTTTTATGTACGATTGAAACGTAGTGCCATCGTCCGCGGTGGCGCGATCGAGTGCCTCACTAAACTGATGGCCCGGCTCAACGTGTGACTTTTCCGGGTTCATTCGAAAGAGCCCAGATACGATAAGGTCATCATCGAGGTTGATCGCAACGCGGGCCAGTTGAAGTTCACGTCTCTGGACTTCAAGGTTGTTCCAGCCACCCGCCTGCAATAAACGGTCGCGGCGGTAGAAGTATAAACCCTGGTACTGCTCCGGCGAGGCATGTGGAAGTCGGAATTGCGGTTGTTGCGACCGGCCTGGCCAAACGTGGCAAACGGCGGTGAGTGTGGATCCACTGATGGTGGTTCTGAGATACTTCGGGTGATCGCTTGCACCCGACCGGGGGTATCCAAAGGGGTCTAACGGCTGAACCACGACGATCGGGCCAGTGTCGAGCGATGAGACGTCTTCGACATCAATGGCGATCCTGATCTTGTCCTGCTCGATGAAGCGGTGAAAGATCATGCCGAGGTGGTGCTGGAGTCGGGTCGCGGCGTCCTGCACGAAACGGTCTGTGACAGCGACGTCGTGCCCGGTGGGGAAGGCCCGGATCCCGTCCCAGCGCACGATCGTTCCGGTCTTCGGGTCAACGAACCCCCACGGGCGCTGTAGTTCGCGACAGCAGAACTCATAGCCGACGATGTCGCACTCGAACGAGTTGCTTGCCTTGACCGTCAACCAGCGGCGACCGACGGCAGCCGACTTATCGGCGATGGCGATGACGGTGAGACTGTCGGCCTGCGAGAACGATGCGGCCTTGAGACCCAGGCCGAAGTGCCCGAGCTCGGCCTTCCCGTACTTACGTCTACCACCGACCGTCATAGCGCCGTCGATCTGAGTACGCGTCATGCCCTTTCCGTCGTCCACGACGTAGAAGGCCTGGAGTCGGTGGTTGGCGACAACGAACCTGATGAGGATCCGCGAGGCCTCGGCGTCTATCGAATTGTCGACAAGATCGGCGACAGCCGTCTCAAGTCGATGGTTACCGCCGATGGCATCCATAATATGTGGGTCTGGAGGTAGCTTAATGGAGTCGCAGACCGGAATGTCCGCTTGCCAACCCAGGGCGCCATCATGTGCATGTCCGTCGCCGCGCGCGGCTAGCGGACCGGTCATGTGTCTTCCTTCCGTCTGAACCACGAGGAAGGTTAGCTCAAGCCGACCGACGACTTCCTTGTAGTCAGTTTCTCATCGACAAGGCTACCGCCGACGTTAGCGGCCGCTGCCCGTCCCTCTCGTCGGTGAACACCTTGGTATCAACCGGTGGA
>QHBZ01000375.1 GCA_003244055.1 Pseudonocardiales bacterium
CGACCAGGTCGGCGAGACCTTCGTCACCGGCCGCGCCGCCGAGCGGATCATGCTCTCGCTGCGGGTCCGGATCTGGGCCCAGCTGCAACGCCTCTCGCTGGACTACTACGAACGCGAGATGGCCGGCCGGATCATGACCCGGATGACGACCGATGTGGACCAGTTCGAATCGCTCATCGAGAACGGGCTGCTCGCCGCGATGGTCTCGATGGTCACCTTCGTGGGAGTCGGCGTCGCGCTGGTGCTGATCAACACCACGCTGGGCCTGTGCACGCTCACCGTCGTGGTCCCGCTCGCCATCGGCACAGTGATCTTCCGCCGCAAGGCGGCCCGCCTCTACGACCTCGCGCGGGAACGGATCGCCATCGTCAACGCGGACTTCCAGGAGAGCCTGTCCGGGGTGCGCGAATCCCAGGCTTTCACCCACGAGAACGAGACGAGCGAACGATTCCACCGGCTCGGCCACGACTATCTCGCAGTCCGAGTGGCCGCGCAGCGGCTCGTTGCCACATATTTCCCGTTCGTGCAGTTCCTCTCCGCCGGGGCGGACGCGATCGTCCTCGGCGTCGGAGCAGGACTCATTGCCTCCGGGCAGCTCACCACCGGCGCGCTGATCGCCTTCCTGCTCTATATCGACATGTTCTTCTCGCCGATCCAGCAGCTGTCCCAGGTGTTCGACTCCTGGCAACAGACCCGGGTCTCGGTCGGCCGGATCGCCCAACTGATGCGGCTGGACACGCTGACACCATCGCCCGAGCGACCCGAGCGCGCCGGACGATTCCGCGGCGAGCTCACCCTCGACGGCGTGCGCTTCTCCTACCCCACGGTGGCCAGCGGGCCGGAGGTGGCCAGCGGGCCGGAGGTGGCCAGCGCCAAGCCCCCCGAGGCACTGCGCGGCATTAACCTGCGGATCGCGGCGGGAGAGACAGTGGCGATCGTGGGGGAAACCGGCGCCGGCAAGTCGACCGTGATGAAACTGCTGGCCCGCTTCTACGACCCCGACCAGGGCAGCGTGCGGGTGGACGGGTATGACCTGCGCTCGCTGGACCTCCGCTCCTTTCGCCGCCAACTCGGCTACGTGCCACAGGAAGGCTTCCTGTTCACCGGGACGATCCGGGACAACATCGCCTACGGCCGGCCCGAGTCCAGCGACGGCGAGGTGGAGACGGCGGCCCGCGCAGTCGGCGCGCACGAGTTCGTCGCGGCCCTGCCCGGCGGTTACCTGCACGAGATAGCGGAGCGCGGCCGGTCGCTGTCGGCCGGGCAGCGGCAACTGATCGCCCTGGCTCGAGCCGAACTCGTCGATCCCACCGTGCTGCTGCTCGACGAGGCAACGTCCAACCTGGACCTCGTCACCGAGGCGCGGGTCGCCCACGCGATGCGCCAGGTCGCGCACGACCGCACGACCATCCTCATCGCGCACCGCCTGCAGACCGCGAAATCAGCCGATCGGATCGTGGTCCTGGACCGGGGCCAGATCGCCGAAGTCGGGTCCCATGAGCGACTGCTCACCGCCGACGGAAAGTACGCCGCCATGTGGAAGGCGTTCGAACTCGTCGACGGTTCGGGTTCCCGGCGTCGGGATGCGGACGTTCTTCACCCGGCACATGACCCTACCGGTGGAGGTGACCGGCGCCGGCCGCCACCAACCGTCGCCGGGTGCTGTCCACCACCGGCCCACGCCGCGGCAGTGCCCGCACGTCCTGGTGGGTCGGTTCAGCCGCCAACCGCCGGTGCAGCTCGCTGACGAACTCCTCGCGCGGCGTGGCGCTGCCCGGTTGTGCGGCCCGCAAGGTGATCGCCGCGCGCAGCTCGGCGGCATCGGCATCATCAGCGCGAAACGACCGCGGTCGACGACCCCGCAACAGATCCGCGACGAAGCGGCGCGCCCCGTGCACTCACTGCTTCACCTCCACGGGGTTACACCTGCCGCGCCCTGGACGGTTCCGATCCCGGATCAGGGAAAGCGCGATACTCGTCGGCGATACGGCGCAGTTCAACGCGCGCCCCGTCCCCGAAGACGGCAAGCCGCTGGAGGTCAGCCAGCATCGCCACGTACCGGGCGACGTCCGCCGGATCGTTGTAGTAGGCGGACCCTCCGACAACTCCGACCACGACGGTGTGTTCGTCGTACATGTCGAAACCACAGGGCGGGAAGACCGTGGCTTGGGCACCCCACGGGATCACACCGACCCGGATGTGCGGGCGCCGAGTCACCTCGGCGATGTGCTCGCCTTGTCGCGCCATCACCTCGGGGCTACCCACGCGCCAGAGGTGGGACTGGGACTGCCTACTGGCGACAACCGCCGAGTGATCCAGGCGACATGCCGAACCCACGCCGGCGCCAGGGGTTCTGCAACCTGCTGATGACGAAGGTCGACGGCAGCATCGTCTTGGACCCACCCGTCGCCAGCTGCTGCGTGATCGAGCTCGACGAAGACGGGGCGACCGCGATCCGCGACGCGGTGACGGTGTGGCTCGGATGAACGCGACTTCGGTTGGGATCAAGCCAATCTCATTCCGCTACCGAAGTTCTGGCGACGCTGCCCGGTCCGCACGGTGGACGACCGAGACTGAGCGATGAACCGCGTCAGTCACAGGAACGCTGCCCAGGCAGCACTATTTCTTCGAGACGGCGCACGCGCTCGGCCAGACCCTCACTGCCGTCGCGGCGCTGCTCGATCCACCGCCGGATGAGTGCAGTCGGCCGCACCCCCTCGGCGGTAGCTTGATCTCGGACCCAGTCGAGCAGGGACTTCGGCAACCGCAGAGATGTGGCCAAGGACCTGTGGCACCTACCGGGCGGCCGAATGCGGGAACTCTCGCAGTCGGGCGTCGCTTCAGGCATCGCAGCGCCGCGCTGCTGGCGGGCGCTGGTCAGCTGTGTCCCGAGGCCACCGCGCGCCGGGTGTCGAGTACTGCGAGGTCCGCGGCGGCACGGCCGGCGTGCCACCCGGAAGCGTTGCCGACACTGTACGAGCGCGACACCGATTGCGGGAACATCGACTCGAACAGTTCGTCCACGACCTGCTCGCGGGCCGCCAGTACCGGCAACAGCCGCGCCGGATCGGCCACCGCGGCGGCGCCCACGTCCCGCGCGGTGGTCAGCCGTTCGCCGATCCGGGTTGCGTAGGCGATCAGGAATGACTGGCGGTACGACCGGGTCCGGGACCGCCCGGTGCGGGTGGTCTGGCTACCGGCCGCCACCATCGCCCTGGTCGCCTGGACCAGCAGCGACGTGCTGAGCAGCTCAACGATCTCCAGGTCGACCTCGTCGCCGAGCACGGTGGTGAACCCGAGCCCTTCCGACAACACGGTCCGGCACCGGTTCGCCTCGGCCACCGCTCCCACCAGCAATGCCTTGGCTGCCACGTAGGGGTTGTCCAGCCACAGTCTTCGGACGGCAGCGGGATGCGGATCCGACCCCGGGCTGCCAGCGCTGTCTACCACGATACGTTCCAGGGAGTACCGGCTCATCAGTTCCTGCGCCTTGGCTGACAGCGCCTCGGCCTCGTCCGGGAAAGTGGTCGACTCGGCCTTGGCCAGCAGCGCTCGAACCCGCGCGAGCATCTTCTGGTCCACCCCGCGCCGCGGCGTCGCGGTGGCCACCACCGACCCCGGTGTCGGCATGGTCCTGGGCAGCACCGGCAGCGCCAACAACGTCGCCAGCACCTCGATCACCGTTGTGAGCGCGTCCACCTGGCTGCGGCCGTGGCGCCGGGTCCACTGCAGGAGATGACCTCCGGTCTGCGCGGGTTCCCACCACACCTGCGCCCCGATCTGTCGAAGGTCGTCGCACCACCGCGGCGGCACGGTGGCCTTGGCGTAGCGCCCGGACTCCTCGGCGATCGCATCGATCAGGTAGCGGCCGGCCGCGGCATCCAGCCGCCGCCGAGCCATCTGGTGAAGGTCCTCCGGTGTCCAGCCGCGTTCCCACGCCGCCGTGATCAGCGGGACCATCGCGCCCTGGACCGCGGCTCCGACGAGACCCGGCTGGCCGGCGCACCGATCGGCCACCATCGCGCCGATCCGCGCCGCAGCCTGCGAGTCGCCCGCCCAGTGCTCGCGCGCGGCGCTGAGCAACACGGTGGAGATCGTCTCCGCCGACGGCCTCGCCCGCGCCGTCCCCGCACCGGCAGGCCCCGCTCCGGGAGCCTCGCCACCGGGAAACGTCCCTGCGGGTGACCCTGCACCGGGCGCCCACGGCCCGGCGTTCCCGGATCCTGCTGGGGCGCGGCGGCGCGCCCGGCGACGTGTCGCCGCCGCGGCCAGTCGCTCCCGATTCCGCTGTGCCACCGCACCCTCCTCGCCACGTCCAACCGGTCGGCCAGCAGTATGGAGTGCTACCCCGACAATTCCGCTCAACACGGCCCCGGCCGTTGCGGATCATCGACGAACATCAGTGTGTCGCGCCACTCTCGTACCCGGCGTGTCGCGCCCCGATACGCGGCGTGTGTCGAAGCCGTCATCGGTCGCCGATCTGACGTCCGTGCCGCCCGCTCCTGCCCAACTCCGCCAACCCTCCCCGCGTTCTGGAGACATATCGCGGTATCTCACCGTCTGATAGCAGCGATATGTCTCCAGAACGCGAGCCGTTGGGTCGTCGGGCTACAACGTGCTGGATGTTGAGTTTGGCGCGGGGCTGCCCGGCACCGGCGGCGAGCGCGGAGCGCAACTTCTATACGACATCATCGACGTCTCTGCTGAGGCGAAAGGTCGGTAGCGTCTAGTTCACGGCGTGCTGGCCGGGTGAACCTCCCGGGGCATCGTCAGCCTGCGGTAGGCGGGCTCGCCGTGGCCCGCCAGCTGACGGTGGGCCGCATGGCAGCTAGGTCCACCCGGTGGCGGTGCTGCTCCACCGTCGCGAACAACGACGTGATCAGGTTGTCGCACAGCCGGTGTGGCGCCAACCCGAGTCCGACCAGCCCGCTGTGTACGACGTTGTAATAGTGGGCGTCCTGCTCCACTCTGGGATTGTCCAGATACTCGATCTTGGTCGGCCCGGGGTAGCACTCGGTGATCGTCTTGGCGATCTCCTCGACCGACATCGTCTCGGTCATCTGGTTGAAGACCCGGAACTCGCCCGCAGCCGCGGGGCTCTCGCACGCCAGCCGGACACATTCCACCGTGTCCTGGATGTCGATCAGGCCGCGGGTCTGGCCCCCCGAGCCGTAGACGGTGAGCGGGTGACCGAGCACGGCCTGCACCACGAACCGGTTGAGCACCGTGCCGAAGATCGCGTCGTAGTCCAACCGGGTCGCCAGCCTCGGGTCGGCGGCGGTCGCCGGGATCTGCTGGCCGTACACCACCCCCTGGTTCAGATCGGTGGCCCGGAGCCCCCACGCCCGGCAGGCGAACTCGATGTTGTGGCTGTCGTGCACCTTGGACAGGTGGTAGAAGGATCCGGGCCGCTTCGGGTAGAGCATCCGGTCGCTGCGCCCGTTGTGCTCGACGGTGAGCCAGCCCTCTTCGATGTCGATGTTCGGGGTGCCGTACTCGCCCATCGTCCCGAGCTTGACGAGGTGGATGTCACGGTCGGTCTCGCCGATCGCGAACAACAGGTTCAGCGTGCCGAGCACGTTGTTGCGCTGGGTGTAGACGGCATGCGCCTGATCGATCATGGAGTACGGCGCTGAGCGCTGCTCGGCGAAGTGCACCACTGCTTCGGGGCGAAAGCCTTGCACCAACTCGCGGGTGAACACGGGGTCAGTGAGGTCACCGCAGAATGTCTCGATGCGCCGGCCGGAAAGCTCCGACCAGGCCCGGACCCTGACGTGCAGTGGCTCCACCGGCACCAAGCTGTCCACACCCAGCTCGTGGTCGTAGCCGCGGCGGGCGAAGTTGTCGGCCACCGCCACGGTGTGCCCGCAATCAGACAAATGCACCGCGGTAGGCCATCCCAGGTAACCGTCCCCACCCAACACCAGCACCCGCATAGTGGACCCTCTCGTCAGACGTGGTTACGGGCCTCCCGCAGTGGCCGGCCCCGAAACGGGCCTCCGCGACGGCGCCCCATTGACACCGGCCCCATGGAGATGGAGTTGTCTACGATCGCGCGGTGCCACATCGTGATGCCTGGCTGGGGCAGCTCGTAGTGAACCAGTCGGGATAGATCTGGTGGAACCTATAGATCTGACGAAACTTCCACAACATGCGGCGCGCCAAGTCGGCGGTCAGCGCCCCGTCCGGCGCGACCCGGGCCCGACGACGGTCACCCAGGACGATCACCTTGTGCTCGGCGAGGCAACGGTAGGCCCGGTTGATCGTCGAGGCGGTGATGCCGCGGCGCCCGGCGTGCTCGCGGACCGACCACAACTCCGCACCGACCCCGAGGGGTGGACCTGCAACGGAGCCGGAACGCACGATTAGCCGGTTCGAGGCAGGTCAGGGTGGGTGCTCGGGGCGGGGCCGCGGGGGTCGTTAGCGTGCGTTCCGGTTCTTCCGCGGCCCCGCTTGTGATCTTGTTTGAGGGCGGAGATTGCCTGATGGTGTCGCGTGTGGATGCTGGGGGCGTCGGCTTTGAAGGCGTCCCGTCGCGGCGCGGACCTCACCGGTGGTTTCGACCTCGACGCCGAGGTGGTCCATCACGGTGGGCTGGTCGGGCGTGCCTTCGATGAGCACCAGCTTCAGCGAGTTGAACACGGGACATGTCCAGATCACCCCTTAGCTTGTTTCGATATTCGTTAAGGCAGACCTTGCGTCCTGATTAGATCACTGTCAAGGTATGAGTATGTCGAATCAAGAGCGGTTGCTCGTCGAGCTGACCGACGCGGTGGGCTGCTGCTCACCGCTGGTGCGTGAGCCGCTGTCGGCCGAGCAGGCGGTGGAGTTGTCGCGGTTGTTCAAGGCGATGGGCGACCCGGTGCGGCTGCGACTGCTCTCGCTGATCGCCTCCCACGAAGGCGGTGAGGCCTGCGTGTGTGACCTGTCCGGGGTGTTCGACCTGACCGGGCCGACGATCAGCCACCACCTCAAGGTGCTCCGCGAGGCCGGGCTGATCTCCGGGGAGCGGCGCGGAACCTGGATCTACTACCGGATCGAGCCCGACGCGCTGCGGCGGCTGTCTGCGGTACTGGTGCCCGATGTAGCCGCGGCGGGCCCGGCGTGAGCACCGAGAACCTCACCGGCACCGACCTGGGCTCGGCCGGGGTCGGGGCCAAGCTGTCCACGCTGGATCGGTTCCTTCCGGTGTGGATCCTCGCCGCCATGGCCCTGGGCTTGGTCGGCGGCCGGCTGATCCCGGGGCTGGGCCGCGCGCTGGATGCGATCGCGGTGGACGGGGTGTCGCTACCGATCGCGCTCGGCTTGCTGATCATGATGTATCCGGTGCTGGCCAAGGTCCGCTACGACCGGCTCGAGACCGTCACCCGGGACCGCCGGCTGCTGATCCCGTCGGTGGTGTTGAACTGGGTGTTCGGTCCCGCGCTGATGTTCGCCCTGGCCTGGCTGATGCTGCCCGACCTGCCCGAATACCGCACCGGCCTGATCATTGTCGGGCTCGCCCGGTGCATCGCCATGGTCATCATCTGGAACGACCTGGCCTGCGGGGACCGGGAAGCCGCCGCGGTGCTGGTCGCGCTGAACTCGGTGTTCCAGGTGATCGCGTTCGCCGGGCTGGGCTGGTTCTACCTGCATGTGCTGCCCGGCTGGCTGGGCCTGCCGCAGACCGATCTGACCGTCTCCGCCTGGCAGATCGCCCGCTCAGTACTGATCTTCCTGGGCATCCCGCTGGTGGCCGGCTACCTGACCCGCCGCCTGGGGGAACACACCAAGGGCCGCGATTGGTACGAGAGCACGTTTCTGCCCACGATCGGACCGTTCGCGCTCTACGGGCTGCTGTTCACCATCGTCATCCTGTTCGCCCTGCAAGGCCAGGCCATCACCAGCCACCCGCTGGACGTGGCCCGGATCGCCCTGCCGCTGCTGGCCTACTTCGCCATCATGTGGGCCGGCTCCTATGCCCTGGGCCGCGCGGTCGGGCTGAGCTACGAGCGCACCACCACCCTGGCGTTCACCGCCGCCGGCAACAATTTCGAACTTGCCATCGCCGTCGCGATCGCCACCTTCGGTGTCACCTCCGGCCAAGCCCTCGCCGGCGTTGTTGGTCCCTTGATCGAGGTCCCGGTCCTGGTCGGGCTGGTCTACGTCTCACTCGCCGCCCGCGGGAGCTGGACCGGGGCCGGCGCGACCGTTGGAGCCTGAACCGCGTTGTCGAGTCCTCCACCGCCCTGCGGCGCACCGCGAAGATCAAAACCAATCCGGTGCCGCTGACCAGCCACTTCGCCACCGACCGCCGCACCGCCCTGGCTCAAGCCCAAGGAGACATCGTGAAAACCGTCCCCGAAGTGCTCTTCGTCTGCGTGCACAACGCCGGCCGCTCCCAAATGGCCGCCGCCCTGCTGCACCACCACGCCGCCGGTGCCGTGCACGTCCGCTCCGCCGGATCCACCCCCGCCAACGAAATCAACCCCGCCGTCCGCGAAGCCATGAACGAAATCGGCCTCGACCTCTCCCAGGAATTCCCCAAACCACTCACCGACGACGTCGTCCGCGCCGCGGACGTCGTGATCACCATGGGCTGCGGCGACGCCTGCCCCATCTACCCCGGCAAGCGCTACCTCGACTGGGCTCTCGAGGACCCCGCCGGCAAGACCCTCGACCAAATACGGCCCATCCGAGACGACATCGACACCCGTGTCCGCGCCCTCCTCTCCGAACTCACCGCAACCCCCGCGCGAACACAAGGCTGATCGGGACTGTTCCGGCTTACGGCTCTGTTGAGCGGGGGTCGGACGACACTCAGCTCCCAACCGACCACATTCGATCTTGTCCGTTACCGATGAGTTCCGGACGCCAAGATCACGGTCACCGAACGCGATACCACCAGGCGATCCGTGCCCTCAAACAAGATCACAAGCGGGCTGCGGACAAACCGAAACGCACGCTAACGACCCCCGCGACCCCGCCCCGAGCACCCACCCTGACCTCCCCGAACGGGCTAATCGTGCGTTCCGGTTCCGGTGCAGGTCCACCCCCACCGAGATCGCGTCAACGCGCGCCGCCACCAACGGCAAACCGCCCGCAGTCAGTTACCCGACGTCATCGACCTATGCCGACATCCGCATAGGTCGGCCTATGCCGACACCGCGACTATGCCGACTGAGTCAGTGAAGATGCTGGCCAGAAGGGCTTGAGGTGGCCTGCTGCTCGGCATAATCCGCAGTGCTCAGGAAGGCGAGCAGGAGCGGTACCGCTTGAGCTGAGCGTCCGGGGCTGGAGCTCTGATCAGGGCACGTCGTTCGCGGGCGAGGTTGAAGTGCAGGTAGATCCATCCAGAGCGCGAGTCTCAGACTCTTGATATTCATGCGGGCTCCGCGGGCGACGCGCCGTACTGATGGTTCAGGGAAGGGACCCAAAGTGGAGATCATGTACGAGCGGGTGGCCGCGATCGATGTTGGTAAGAAGATAGTGGCGGTGGCGGTACGCACCCCGGGTGAGTGAGCGGGGAAGCGCCGCCAGCAGGTACGCAAGTACAACACCTTCCACCAGACGCTGGCCGAGATGGTGGCCTGGCTGAGCTCCGAGGGTGTCACGCAGGTGACCATGGAAGCCACCGGGGTGTATTGGAAGCCTGTGTTTCATGCTCTGTGTGAGGCCGATCAGCCGGTGGAGGTGTTGTTGGTCAACGCCCGGCATGTCAAGAATGTCCCGGGCCGCAAAAGCGACGCCCTCGACGCTGTGTGGCTGGCGGAGTTGACCGAGTGTGGGCTGCTGCGGGGCAGCTTCATCCCCCGCCGGAGATCGCCGCGATCCGCGAGCTGACCCGATACCGCAAGAAGCTCATCGAACAACGCGCCAGCGAGCTACAGCGCCTGGCGAAAGTCCTCGAGGACAGCGGAATCAAAATCGACTCTGTTGCTTCGACGCTGACCACCCTGTCGGCTCGGGACATGATCGAGGCGCTGATTGCCGGGCAACGCGACCCCGCCGTGCTGGCAGATCTCGCTCGTGGGGTGATACGCAAGAAGATCCCCGAGCTGACGTTGGCCTGCGCGGGGCGCTTCGGGGACCAGCACGCGCTGATGTGCACCCTGCACCTGGAGCACATCGACCACCTCGCTGACATGATCGCGCGACTGGACACCCGGATCGACGAGGCAACCCTCCCTTTCGCCCAGCAGACCGAACTGCTGGCGACGATCCCGGGGATCGGTGAGCGCGCGGCCCAGGTCATCATCTCCGAAATTGGCATCGACATGTCCCGGTTTCCCACCGCGGC
>QHBZ01000376.1 GCA_003244055.1 Pseudonocardiales bacterium
CTCGTTAGAGACGGCGGGTGCGCCTTCCCTGGCTGTTCGGTACCGGCCCGCTGGTGCGATATTCATCACGTGGTCCATTGGGCTGATCATGGCCCCACCAGTGTCGACAACTGTGTTGCGCTATGCGGTCGCCATCACCGACTGATCCACCATTCCCACTGGCGGATCGACATGACCACCGGTATCCCGCAATTCCATCCACCACCCTGGCTCGGTGGAGCGTCACGACGCAATCCACTCCACGCCCCACCCGACCTGGTCCGAATCCGGGAATAACGCGATGGTGATGTGGCAACCAGGTCGGCCTCCTGTGGGTTGCGCATGGCGGCAGGCTGCGCCGCGCCAGCCGGGCCGATCTACGCCTCCCATCGAGGTGTACTTTCGCGACACTTTGCCCAACGGACTGTGCGCACCGCATCCCTGTCGCGCAGCACACGTTGAGTTGATCAACTGTGGGTTCCTGCGGAATGCTCCGAGCATGGAGGTCTTGGCACCGTGCCACTCAACCGGCGTGCGTTCCTGCATGCCGCCGGCCTGAGCGCGACAGCGGCCGCGTTGACCGGCTGCGGTGGCGCGCACACCACGTCGCCTCCGCGAGCGTCCGGGTCGGCCGGGGCAGCGCACAAGTTGATCGGCTTTCCGGGGTTGGCCAGGAAGCTCTCCGGCCCATTGGTCACCCCGGACAAGCCTGGCTATCACCTGGCCCGTCGCTCGTTCAACCCGCTGTTCGACAACCGGACGCCGGCGGCAATCGCGCAGTGCCGACGCATCGAGGACGTGCAGGCCTGCGTGGCGGCCGCCGCCGCGGCAGGGGCGCCGATCGCCGCTCGTAGCGGCGGGCACAGCTACGCCGGTTACTCAACCCCGGACGGTGCGCTGGTCGCCGATTTGTCCGGCCTGTCCAGTGTGCTGGTCAACGCCGATGGCACCGCGGTGATCGGTGCCGGCGCCCGGCTGATCGACATCTACACCGCGCTCGGCGGTGCGGGGCGGTGTCTGCCGGCCGGCACCTGTCCTTCGGTCGGCATTGCCGGTCTCACGCTAGGCGGCGGGGTCGGCGTGGTGTCCCGCAAGTACGGTCTGACCTGCGATCGGCTGGTGTCGGCGACCGTTGTCACAGCGGACGGCACCTCGCGCACGGTGTCCGCGTCTGCTGACCCGGACCTGTTCTGGGCATTGCGGGGCGGCGGTGGCGGCAACTTCGGCATCGTCACGTCATTGACCTTCGACACCGTGCCGGCGCCGCAATTGACCGTGTTCCTGCTCGGTTTCCCGGCGGGCGCAGTGCCCGACGTACTCGGTGGCTGGCAAGACTGGATCATCAGCATGCCGGACGAGCTGTCGGCTAACTGCCACATCATCGGTGGCAGCCCGCCGAGCTGCACGGTCATCGGCTGCTATATCGGATCGGCACGGGGGCTCAATCCCCTGCTCAGTGGTCTGATCGGCCGAATCGGCAGCCAGCCGACGCTGCGTACCGTCGCCGAGCATGGCTACCTCGACGGGATGCGCTACTTCGCCGGCTGCTCAGCCAAATCCGCCGCCGAGTGCCACGACCAGGCCAGCGGCAGGCACTGGAACCGCGAAGCGTTCGTAGCGTCGTCACGGGTGCTGACCGCGCCGGTGGCCGACCCGGCTCAGATCAGCTCAGTGTTCGACGGCCGGACCGTTTTCGTGATCATCGACGGACTCGGCGGTGCGATCAGCAGAGTCACCTCGGCTGATACGGCGTTTCCGCACCGAGGCGCACTGGCCCTCATGCAGATCTATCTGAGGACCTCCCCGGCCGACCGCGCGGCAGCGGCCTCGTCGGTGGTCCAGATGCGGGACCAGTTGACCGGCGTCGTCGGCGGCGGCGCATACGTCAATTACATCGATCACACCCTGCCGAACTGGGCGCACGCCTACTATGGCGACAACCTGACCCGGTTACGCCAGGCCGCGCAGCGCTATGACCCCGACCGGTTGTTCACCTTCCCCCAAGCCATCGCCAACTCATGATTTCAATGGCCCCGCCTGCCGGTATGCTCGCGCCGCCATGCGGATCCTGAAACGCGTCGCCCTCGTCGGCGTTGCTCTTGCCACGGCAGCTCTCTGTCAGGCCTGCGACAGCAATCCAACTGCCAACCCGACCGGAATCGACCCCCTGATAGGGCGGGGCGAGGTCGAGAAGGTCCGCGGCGGGTTCACGTTCACCGAAGGTCCGGTGTGGATCGGGTCGAAAGGCCTGCTCCTCTTCTCTGACGTAGCGGCCGACACAATCCACCAGCTCCAGCCGCCCGCCACCGTCACCGTCTTCCGGAGGCCGACCGGCGAGAGCAACGGGCTCGGGCTCGACGCGCAGGGTCGGCTCATCGCGAGTGAAGGCGCCAACCGGCGGGTGTCGCGCACATTGGCCGACGGCACCATCGTGACAGTGGCGGACCGCTGGCAGGGCAAGCGACTCAACTCGCCCAACGACAACATCACCAGCAGCGACGGCACCATCTACTTCACCGATCCGCCCTACGGCGTCCCAGCCGGTCAGGCACGCGAGCTCGACTTCCAGGGAGTCTTCCGGGTCGACCCGGCGGGCAAGCTTCACCTCGAGTCGGCGGACATGAACCGGCCCAACGGCGTGGCCCTCTCGACGGATGAGAAGACCCTGTACGTCGACGACACCGCGGCTGGGCTGGTGCGCAGGTTCCCCGTCAGGCCTGACGGCTCCCTGGGGCCGCCCACGACGTTCGTGCCAGCTACCGGCGGTGGCGGCGACGGGATGGCGGTCGACGACGCGGGAAACCTCTACGTGGCGACCGACGGCGGCGTGAAGGTCTACCAGCGCAACGGCATGCCCTGGGGCACCATCTCCGTCCCCGAGGTGCCCTCCAACTGCACGTTCGGTGGCCCCGACCGCAAGACGCTCTACATCACGGCCAAGACATCGCTCTACCGCATCACCCTGAAGGTTCCCGGCCTGCCATAGGAGGTGTGGTGAGGAGTTCGGTGTCGCGCAGTCTCCAGTCGCAGCTGCTCGTCTCGTGCCTGGTTCCGCTCGCTGCGTGGGGGATGGTGCACTCGGCCTCACCTGAGGCTCTCGCCAGTCACTCGAGCCCGCCGGTGACGATCAAGGGGACCACGGTGGTGCTCGACCCGGGACACAACGGTGCCAGTGCATCGCACCCGGCGCAGATCAACCGCCCGGTTCCCAACGGCCGGGCAGGCACCAAGCCCTGCAACACGACCGGCACGTCCACCAATGGCGGTTACCCCGAGCATGCCTTCAACTGGGATGTCGCACTCCGGGTCCGTCATACGCTGACCGCCCACGGAGTGCGCGTGGTGCTGACCCGACCGGACGACGCCGGGGTCGGCCCGTGTGTCAACGACCGCGCCGCGATCGCGAATCGGGCGGGCGCGCAGGCGGTGGTCTCCATCCACGCCGACGGGGCGGCGCCGTCCGGGCACGGTTTCCACGTCTCCTACTCCGACCCGCCGTTGAACGACAGCCAGGGCCAACCCTCGGCCTCCCTGGCCCAAACCCTGGCCAGGGCGTTGCGCGGGGACGGCTTCACCGCCGCTGACTACATCGGCTCCGATGGCCTATACCCCCGCGCCGACCTTGCTGGGCTGAACCTCGCCCAGATCCCGGCCGCGCTGGTCGAGTGCGCCAACATGCGCAACCCGCAGGAGGCCGCGCTGATCGCCACACCGCGCGGCCGGGCCCGCTACGCGGCCGCCATCGCCGACGGCATCATGGCCTGGCTGGCACAGGTGCATGGACGGAAATGAACTCGGTCCTGAGGCCGACCCGCTGGCGCGCTCACACTGCAGGGGACGGGGTGGGCTCGCTCTCGGCGGACAGCCGGTCCAGCGCTGTGACGTAGTACGTGTCGGCGCGGCCGGCTATGGCGGTTGCGTCGACGAACCGCTGGTCTCGGGTGGTGGCGAGCAGATGCGTGGCGTCGGCGAAGTCACAGCCCTGAGCGTGGGCCTGACCGTCGAACCTGTACACCGCGTATGAGGTCGGCCGGTGGGCCCCCTCCGGCCGCCAACGCAGCTCGACACCCGCGCTGGTGCGGGCAGCGTCGGTCAGCGTCGGCGGCCGCAACGGGGGACGGTCGTGCCACAGGTGATCCATGGGCGGGGTGATCGCCGGATGGGGGTAGTGCTCGGCGACGAGCCGGCTCATTGCGCCGAGGGCGTCGGTGCGCACGCTGCGAGCTGAGTAGTAGACATTGCCGATTACTCCCGGATAGTTCCGGTCGAAGCTCAAGTGCGAGGACAGTTCAGCGGGGTTGCTCCAAGCCCCTGGAGTCCCGACCTGGTAGGTCGCCTCACCGAGGTAGAGCTGGACCCCGGTGCCGTGTACCTGGTCGTTCCACCAGGGCACGAGCTTTGCGTAGTCGGCCACGGGGTAGCCGATGTTCCAGTAGAGCTGCGGGGTGATGTAGTCGATCCAGCCATTCTTGACCCACAGCCGGGTGTCGGCCGAGATCTCGTCGTACGACTGCAAGGCGCTGGTATCCGAACCGCGCGGGTCGGTCGTTCGGTTGCGCCAGATCCCGAAGGGGCTGATGCCGAATTTCACCCACGGCTTGGCGCGGTGGACGCGTTGCCCCATCTCGGAGACGAGTTTGTTGACATTGTCTCGGCGCCAGTCGGCCACCGATGCGAACCCGGTGCCATATCTTGCGAACGTGCCGGCGTCTGGCACAACCTGGTGGGCAATCGGGTACGGGTAGAAGTAGTCGTCGAAGTGCACGCCGTCGATGTCATAGCGAGTGACCGCATCGAGGATCGCGTCCTCCACGAACTGCCGCACGTCCGGAATGCCCGGGTTGTAGTAGAGCTTCGGACCGTAGGCGAACACCCAGTCGGGATGCCGGCGGACCGGGTGTTCGGGCACGAGCTGTGCTGGGTCAGCCTGCATGCTGACCCGGTAGGGGTTGAACCACGCGTGCAGCTCCAGGTTGCGCCGGTGAGCCTCGGCGACGGCGAACTCCAGCGGGTCGTACCCAGGGTCGACGCCCTGCCTGCCGGTCAGGTACTGCGACCACGGCTCGTACCGCGATGGCCACAACGCGTCGGCGGTCGGTCGAACCTGCAAGATGACTGCGTTGAGCCGCAACCGCACTGCCAGGTCGAACCAGCCGGTCAGCTCGGCGCGCTGCTGCTGTGCGCCCAGGCCGGTGGTCGACGGCCAGTCGATGTTGACCACGCTCGCGATCCACAGCGCCCGGAACTGGTGCTTGCCGGCGGCGGGGTCGGTGCGGCAACCGGGTGCGGCGGCGGCGGCGGTGGCGGCCAATCCGGTTATCACGCCACCGGCCGCCACAACGGTCAGCGCACCGAGCTGGCGGCGGGTGAGGTTCGCCGTGACGTACTGGCTCATCGAGCGAGGACGTTAGTCGGCTCGGGGAGCTTCATCTAACCGACGGTTAGCGGCCATCCCCTGTACTCTCCGGACGACCGCCGCTGCCACGTTGGTCGACTACCCATTCGGGTGACCGTAAGCCGATCCGGCCCGCGACATCTCGTGTCGTTGTGGACACCCAAACGGTGATCATCCGCCCGATCGGCAACGGCCACTCCGGCTCCTCCGGGTTGATCACGGTCGAGGTTCCTCGGTGGCGCTTGGTGCTGCGGGACGCTCCTGAAGCGCGGGGCGACCCCGAAGAGGTCACCACGCGGTAGCGTGCATCAGTCGAGTGGCACGACCGCAGGGGTGGGAGGGACCGTGCAGGCTCAGCGCGAGCACCAGCCCATCGGCGGGACGGCCCCCGGTCAGCTCGGTCCGGCGCAGCGATCGGCGGACTGGCAGCGGCTGGCCGACGAGCAGTTCGACATCGTGGTCATCGGTGGTGGTGTGGTCGGGTCCGGCGCGGCCTTGGATGCCGCGACCCGTGGTCTGAAGGTGGCTCTGGTGGAAGCCCGGGACCTCGCCTCGGGGACGTCGAGCCGGTCCTCCAAACTGTTCCACGGCGGCCTGCGCTACCTGGAGCAGCTGGAGTTCGGCCTGGTCAGAGAGGCCCTGCGCGAACGGGAGCTGATGCTCACCCGGCTGGCCCCGCACCTGGTCAAACCGGTGAGTTTCCTGTACCCGCTGGCCCACCGGGTCTGGGAACGGCCCTATGTCGCCGCTGGGCTGGCGCTCTACCAGACGCTGGGTGGGACACGATCAGTGCCGGGTCAGCGCCACCTGACCCGGGCCGGGGCGCTTCGGTTGGCTCCGGCGTTGCGTCGCGACTCCCTCGTCGGCGGGGTGCACTACTACGACGCGATCACCGACGATGCCCGGCACACCATGACGGTGGCCCGCACCGCCGCCCAGTACGGCGCGGTGGTGCGCAGCTCCACCCAGGTCATCGGCTTCCTGCGGGAGGCGGATCGGATCTGCGGAGT
>QHBZ01000377.1 GCA_003244055.1 Pseudonocardiales bacterium
CGCGTGGAAGTCCGCGTTAGACAGCCGGCTCCCGATATTGCCCCCGCACAGCGACCCGGCGACGTGGGTGGGAAAGACCTCCACATGGTCGGGTAGCGCCAACAGCGTGGTCTGGATGGTCTCGCAGAACACCTGCGCGGCCCGGCGGGCCTGCTCGGGGCCGCCCAGCAGGTCAGGCCAGGCCAGGTCCCCGACCAGCAGCGCGCCACCGGACAGCATCAGCGCCGGGATCTCCGCGCTGTAAGCCAGCTCGATGAGCAGCAGGCCAGTATCTTCGCCCGAATCAAAGTCGAAGGGGTGCTGGAGTCCAGCCTGGGCATCGTGGTCACCTACGACCCGCAACGGGGTGCTCCCGCGGTGCTCGGGCGCCACGCCATCGCCGACGCCGGCTTGTACTCGGTATGCCTGGCAATCCAAAACCTGTGGCTGGCGGCCACCGCCGAGGGTCTCGGCGTCGGCTGGGTCAGTTTCTACCGGGAGCAGTTCCTGCGCGAGCTGCTCGGCATCCCCGCCCGGGTGCGACCGGTGGCGTGGCTGTGCCTAGGACCGGTTCGAGAACTACAAGCCAGACCCGACCTCGAACGGCACGGCTGGCGACACCGGATGCCACTCATGCAGGTCCTGCACGAGGAACAGTTCGGGTGCCCGGTGACATCAGCGAATGATCCTCGCCAGTAGAGCTACCGTGAGCATGGCCTACACCGCGGACGTCGCGGGCTCCTATCGGGCTCCGCAGTTTTGTGCGAACCCGACACTGCCCGGCACTACCCGACATTCGAAACCACCGCAGATAGCCGCTGGCCAGGACCTGATCCGCAGGATGGTGGCTCCTCCCGTCGGTTGTCGGGCTGAACACCGGAATCAACAGGCGAACGCGTGCCAGCTCTCTGCCGCCGACTCCTGGTTGCCGTCGTTATTGAGCCAACTCCTCACGGAAGCCGCAGCTCAGCGCTGTGAATCAGGGTGGGGATATGGGTCAAGTCCCCCCTCCGACTTGAACCCCCACAGCTGACTCGCGTGAGCGTTGCCAGTCCGTCGCAGCTCAGAAGGTCCGGGCTTGCCTAGATCTGCGACCGGAGGCCCATTGGCTCGACCCGGATGGCATTTGACCACCAGTTTGCGAAATTCCGACAGCACTGCGGCGTGGACGCTTCCAGGATCTTCTGATCATTCATGCCAGCGGCAAAGTATCGGCTGGCTCACCCCGCGGGCGGTTCACTGTTGGGCGCGTCGTCGGTCGATGCGGCGCACGATGATGGCGACGGCCTCGATAGTCGCCGGGGTCATGGGTGGCATGGCGGCGCACGTTTCGTCCCAGAATGCGATCGCTTCGTCATCCACGCCGACCGAGCCACCTTTGGTTTCATGATCACCCTTCGTGTTGTCTGGTTGTGGTTGTGCTGTGTTGTGTTTGGTGGTCGCCGGTCTCGACCTAGGGGGCATCGCGGCTCCCGGTGGCGTTACCTAGCGGATGCAATCGGAGCCCGGCACAGGACTCGACGAGGTTCTCTGGGGTCGGGCGCCAGATCGGGCAGTGCAGCAACGGGACGGCCTTGACGAGCACGGCACGCAGCTCGTCGGGGCTGGCGGTCTCGGGGCCGGTGGGGGTGGTCATGGTGGGTTGGTCCTTCCGTGCGTTTCGGTTGGGGTGGTGGTGTCAGTGAGCGTGGTCATGACGTCGAGACCTCTTTAGTCACTTGTTGTAATCGATCGTGGTTGTGTGGGGTGGGGGTTTTGGGGAGGGAGGGAGTCGACTGACGGCTATCGCGACCCCTGTTTTCGGGGGTTTTCGCCGTCGTTCAGCCATCCAGAACGTGGGTCCCTAGTGGTTGTTTGTGCTGGTCAGCTAGGGGACCTACGGACGGGGACGGGGGTGGGGAGAACTCCCCGGGTCCCCGGCCGGGTCCCCACCGCGAGTCCCCGTCCTATCCGTCACCCTCCGTGTCATATAGCCGGTCACGATAAGTGAGTGCGTGGGTGACGTCAGTGGCGCGGACGACCTTGACTCCCCCGGATTTGACCGGCTCAATGTCGTAGTCGGCCAGTGCGGCGCTGAGGTCTTGGAAGGTCCAGCCCTCATAGACTGCGGGGTTGAGTTCGGCCAGCCTCGTCAGCACCACCTGGGTACGCACCCGCCGCTCTCCCCGCAGCGCCGTCTGGACGTTGGCGAGGTGGTCGATCTGTTCGGCCTCGTCGTCCTGGTCTTCATCGTCCGGGGTGGGGCCACCGGTGCGGCGTAGCTGGTCGATCGCGGTCATGGCGCGGGTGACCACGGGTGTGACCATGTCCACCCCGTCGGAGTAGGGCACATAGAACCCGCGGACCAACTCGAAGGTGGCGTCGCTGACGCCGACCATGACGCTGGTGCCCCGGTCGGTGTGCATCCGCAGATCAGTGGCCCGGATCCCGGCCCGGTACTTCCCGGATCCCAGTAGGCCGTCGTTGGCGATGTGATCGGCGACGGAGAACGCGACCCCACACGACGTGTTGCGGGTGACCTCCTTGGGGATCGAGGTCGCGGTCGGGGATTGGGTGTCCAAAACGAGGGTGATCCCGAACTTGCGGCCCTGCTTGATCACACTGATCGCGAGCTTCTCGGCCTGCTCCCCGTGGGTGGGATGCCCGAATAGTTCGTGGCATTCGCTGATCACACAGATCAGCGGGTGCAGCCCGTGGGCGGGTTTGTCGGCCAGGCGCCGGGAGGTGGCCGGGGGGCTGCCGGGCAGGGTAGCTAGCAGTTTTCCCCGGCGTTCCATCTCCGAGAACAGGTCTGCCAGGGCTTGCACGGCGGCGGCGGCGACGTCGGGGCCCATGCCGACCTGATACCTGGTCAGCCTGGGGCCGAAGGGTGTGAAGTCGGTGTTCTGGGCTATGACGAACACCCACAGCTCCGCCGTCGGATCGAGACAAGCACCCAGGACCAGGATGCGGACCAGGGCGGTCTTGCCTTGGCCGGGGCGGCCGCCGACGATCCAGTTGCGCTCGAAGAAATGTCCGTAGATGACGTGGCCGCGCTGGGTTTTGCCGATCGGCACGCCCTCGAACACGTCGACGGTGCCCTCGTGCAGCAGTGGCCAGGGTCCGGCGCCACCACCGAGTTTGCCTTTATCGGCGATCCACAAATCCAGCAGTCCGGCCTCCTCACCCTGGGTGGGCCAGGTCTCCAGCGCGGCCCGCCCCAGATTCGCGGCCAGGGTGGTGCGTTTGGCGGCGACCATGTCGGCGGTGGCCCCCATCGGCAGCCGGATCTGGGCGAAGGTGCCCTCGCCGTCCACTCGGGCGGGCACCGTATACGTCAGCTCACCCCCGTTCTTGAAGAACCGATCCAAGGGGGAGATCCCCAGATGCGCGAGGGCTTGGGAGATCATCCGCTCATCAATCCACGAGTCGGCGTCCTCCCGGCATGGCCGGACCAGCCAGGACGCGCCCGGCGTCTTGTCCCTGCCCTCCCAGATCGCAGCGACCAGCCACCCGAGCGGCGCCGCCTTGAGTACCCATATCCCCACCACGGCGAGTGCGCCGAGCACCGTGTAGACGCTGGCCAGCCACAGCCACATGTCCGCCCGGGGTACCTGGGCGTCGACCAGCGCCAGGACCCCGGCGAGGAACGTGACCAGCAGACCACCCGCCAGTGTGCGGTGCAGCACCCGACCGATCTTCGACCAGCGGGCGTGGGCATCGGCCCGGATGGTCTCCTGCGCCGTCCGGCGGGCTTCCTGGTCTCCGGCCAGCCGGGCGGCCCGGGCGTCGGCGCGCAGGTCACCGTGGGTGGCCCAGGTCCAACCCTTAGCGATCCACCGGCCATGCCCGCGCAGGAAAAACCAGCCCAGCCGGACCACATCCCGGGGCGCCTGACGCAACCGGTACCCCGCGACAGCCCGGAGCTGACTGATTTGTGGTGCGTGGGCCACCCCACGTACCAGCACCGCCACCCGGGCGCGGAGCCCTTCGGGGCCCGATCGGCGTGCGAGGAGCGCAGTGCTCTCGTCATCCGGGAGCAGTTCCCCCTCCAGCACCAGAGGTGCCGGTTCCCTGTCTGTGCCGAGATTGTCGGGAGTCACCGTCGCCCCCGTTTGCGCTCCGGTGCGTGGAGGAGTTCGGTGACGGAGAACAGGCGAGCGATCGCGGCACCAGCGAACAACGCGGGCACGCCGAACACCACACCCCAGGCGCGCGGGTCGGTGGTAAGGCTCACCACCGCCCACTGCACCCCGACGATCACCACGCTGGTGCCCAGCGCACGGCCCAGATTGCCGCCCATCCTGGTGACCTGCTGGGAATGCCGAGCGACCCGGTACCCACTGCGCGCGCCGCCGCGGAACGCGACCAGCGCACCCACACCCGCCAGCGCAACGAACACGACGAGCAGCGGATCGATGTGCGATGCAGTCATCGGGACGCACCCCCGGCCCGACGCTGCAACCACGCCAGGTAGGCGGGCCGCCGGTCATCTTCGGCCAGCGCCCCCCACACCCCGAGCGTGGTGAACCCAGCCGTGCGGAACTCCAGTTCCAGACACTCGTCGGGCACCGGGCAGCCCCCGCAGATGTTCGCGGCCAACTCTCGGTCGGTCGCCTGATCGCCCATCCACGTCGGTTGCTCGGTGCCGACTTCGATCCACATGCATGCGCCGGCGCGCCTGACCAGGTCGGACAACGACACGATCGGCGCCCCTTCCAGGTCATCCAGCCGGGCCGCGACCTCCTCGAAAATCTCCTCGTCGTTCATCGCGCCCTCCCCTGGTCAGAGGCGAGCAGCAGCCGTGCCAGCGCATGCGCGGGCACGACCAACCGAGACCGGCGGCGAATCGTGGGCAACGCACCCACGCGGATCAACCGGAATACCTCGGACTTATCCACACCGAGAATCCACGCGGTTTCCCGGATCGACAAAACACCGGACGAACCGGCGCCAGGATTAGCGGTACTCATGACAGATGTAATCCTTTGACTCGATGGCCACCCAGCGGAACGTGGGCTGTGCCATTGAGTAAAGGGCAGCGACAACTGCGAATTCAGGGAATTAGCGCATACCTTCTATGCGCGACTAGAATAGGACGTGCGACTTTCGCGCATAGATCGTATGCGCAGCGCGCATGGCAATGCGCCGGCTGACGTGCTAGCCAGTCAGGACTTTGAGCACGTCCGAGAAGGAGCCGGCCAGGCTGTCAAGCGCGGCCTGTCCTTTCGCCGCACTTGCAACGGACGGCCTGCCAATTATCCCCTTCGTCGCGTAGGCTCGTATCCCTGTGATCAGGAGATGAGGGCGTTGCGCTGCGTCGTGGTCGCTCTGCGAGTACGACGCACGAACGAGATGAGGGTGCGAATGCAAGAGTATCGATGTTTCCCACTCGCCGCCATGCATGTCCTCACTAGCGGTGGTCACCATTCCGGCGCGCTCGCGTGCGACTCGAAAATCTTCCCGACCCGGAAATAACGCTACCCGGTGCTCAGCGACGTTCGCTTCCTGCGCGATATTGGACAGCACATAGTTACCGCCGTGACCATTGACTAGCACCAGGTACTTGATTCCAGACCTAGCCAGAGACGACTGGACATCATCAATGATGGCGATCAGTGTCCGAGAGCTGATACTTACGGTTCCCTCGAAGCCTTCATGCTCGTGCGAACATGAGATGGTTACCGGCGGAAGGAGGAGTACATTATATGTTGCCGCTAGACGGTTTGCGATAAGACACGCAATGATGGTGTCCGTTGTCAGCGGCAGGTGGTCGCCATGCTGCTCGAAACTTCCCACCGGGAGCATCGCGACCGTGGCGCCACGCTGAGCTTCATCGGTCGACGTTGCAGCGGTGATCAACATACTCTTCCTCACGACTTCAACGACCGGATTTTCCTGTCAAATCGGCGAGCTTCGTCCTCGGCGCCTCGATTTATCAGGATACCCGGGATCCGAGCGAGTTGATTTTCGGTTCGGAATGATTTAGTGTCACGCACTATTTCCAGCGACCGGTCGGCAACAATTAGCGCATGGTCGATCTGGTCACTGCTCGCATGTGCGACCGCAAGACGAGAGAGGCAGAGCCCCAGGTCGCGACGAAACTCCGGTTTCCACTCTGCAAGGCTATGCTGCAACGTGCCGATCGCCTTATCTGATTGCCCTAGTTCGATCCAGCAGTGCGCAGCTTCCATTTCAACATATTCAGGCGTACAGTATTGCGCTAGGTCCTTCTCCGAGTCGACGCTACGCTCAGCGAATTTGAACGCCCCTTCGAGGGTATGTGCACACTCGTCTGACTGGGCGAGCTGTGCAAATGAATGCGCCCGTTGACGTAACGCGACAGCACAATAACGCGGAGGAAGACGGGTCGCCTTGTCCAATGCGGCGTCGGCGAGCTTCAATGCTAGCTCGGGCCGCTTCGCATCAGTGGCGATATTGCTGCGCCGCATCAAGATATACGAGATGAGCATCTCGTCACCCGCTTCTTGCGCGAAATCGAGAGCAATACTCGACATTTGCATTGCACTGTTCAGTGCGCCCGTGTCCTGATAAATCCACCCGGCAAACTCCGCGTAGCGCGCTCCCACATGCAGAAGCTGTTTGCGATCTTTGCCTCGAGCATTCGATAGAAGATCCTCAACGAATCTCAATTGCTGTGGCGCTATGCCCACGAGGGAATGTGGACCAGCCAGGTTGTCCATCTTTGAATACAGCTCGAGTGTCTCCAATAACGAATCGGCGAGTGCCGACTCTGTGTGCGAGCTAGTAGCAGCAACTAGCGGACCATCGGGCAGAGCGAATATGTCACCGGAGCGCTTTGGCGCCTCCTGCCCCTCCTCTGGCAACTCAAACCACAGTAAATCGGCCGGCATCTTCAGCGAGCGCGCATAATGTATGAGCTTGTCGAGCGCGTCTACCCGGTTGCGCCCGGATTCGATCCGACTCAGCTGGGACTGAGTAACCGTACCGAGCCATCGACTCACCGTCTCCTGTGGAAGTGCCTTATGTCCATGCGCCGGGTGATATCTGTACGCTCGTACAACCGCCCCCATGTCACGAGACGCGAATGAATCTCGCATTTGGTCTGTGTACCAGAAGTCCGCCCCAAGATCAGGGGCATGGTCGGACCCGATCCCGCTCAGTTGGCGACACGGTGCGCACATGCTGGCGCGGCTGTCGCGAGTCAGGCGACTGCCACACCTCATGCAGTATCGAGGAGCAGCGGAAGTCATGCCCAACCCCTCCGTCATCGACCGTCGCCGTTGGATGCGCTCGCGCATCCTAACCCTTCCTCAACGGCCAGTATGCGCGGCCCGCATAAAAGTCATGCGTGGCACGGGCATCTACCCCCGCCTGTCCGCTCATAGCGTCATGCGACGGGCCACGACGCCAAGGCACCGTCCGGCCCCGGAGCCGCCCCCGGACAGAACGTAGACAGAATGAGGTTTCGGCAGGATGAGCGAGAATGTTCTCGAAGTCCACCGTCGCGCACTTTCCGATTACAGAATCGCTCTGGGCCTGGACCTGCGATCCCGACGAATGAGCGCGGGGTGCTCGTTGGAAAAACTGGCATCGCAGACTAACATTCCGGCAGAAACGCTGCGCTCCTACGAGAAGGGCGGATCTTTTCCTCAACTTGTTAGACTAGCCGATATCGGAAACGTCTACGGTGTAACCCTGTTTGACATTCTGGAGTCAACTGCGGAATACATCTACCGTGCGAGTGGTGATCCAGCGCCCAATCCCGCTAGTACCCCAGTTGACGAGATTGCCCTCCGAGCGGTCGTCCTGTACTGCGGGGTTACACCTGCGCAGTTGCGGATCATGGATGTTCCCCCGCGTCGATGCGAAACGATCTCAGAGGATCTCTTCGGGCAATAGCAGCAGACATCCCGTATATATCCATTACCGCGCGGACCACCGGCTGGCTGTCGGTTGAGCGAGCGGCCCCGACGCTTCGGCTCCCGGCGCCAGCCGGTTCCAATTAACCCGGCAAGATGGGAAAGGTGCTCCATGTCCACACAAGCACCGCGATCGGCTCATCACCGATGGCGCGACGTCGCCGGTATACACATTTCCTTATTCTGCTGGGTCGAGCAGGTTATTGAAGACTCGGACTCCGGGGTGTTGCCCTCTCGGCTGCACCAGCGCGGCCAGGTTCTCGGCCGGGGCCTCCATTCACTCTATGTGTGCTTTTCCGACAATGTGCTGGTCAGCATTCCACCCCACCTGCTGCGCCTGCTCCCCGACACCCCAGACGTGCGGATGCCCATGACACCAGCCACCAGACACGCGAGCGGCGCTCCGACCGCGACTAGCCCCATTGCTATCGATTCGGGGGCGACATGAGCAACAAAGGTGGGTTTAAACCCAGCACCGCACCGACTGGGTGGGTATTTCTTGATCGTCACCCTGCGGACGGATTTACCATTCAGTGGCAACGAGGCGACCAGATGGCATACGTGCTGAGTGGCCAGCGGCTGGGAGATCACGGGATGATCGAGGTACTGGGCACTATACCAGTCTTGCCGGTTGGGTGGACCGATCTAGCAGAGCTACGGACGTAAATATTCAGCCCGTGG
>QHBZ01000378.1 GCA_003244055.1 Pseudonocardiales bacterium
AAGTTCAGACAATGCATCAACGGGCATGAATGGGCCAAGCGCCAAGCCACCCAGGCCGGGATCGGCTTCACCGAGCTATCCAACGGGTTCGCCACCTGCGATGATCACGCTGCCCTGCAAGCGATCTGCGACCGTCTGGGCCCCGGTGCGATCCGGGTGTTCTTCGAACGCTGGACCTCACGGCTACCGCTGCCCCTGACCAGCGCTGACCGGGCCGCCGGGTTCTGGTGGGATTTGACCATGCGGCAGGTCGAGACCTCCCGCACCATCGTGTTCGACGCCCCCCGCCACGCCCGGTCGTTCTTCGAAGCCCTCGTAGCCGACAACCTCGACCTCGGCCGCCCCGAAAGCGTCGAGATCATCTTCGGCCGCCACAAAGGCCGCAAGGCCGGCGGAGTGTTCAAGACCGCGATCGACCGGCACACCCACGGCGTCACCGTCAACGTGTTCTACAAGCACTCCCGGGTCAAGCAGTACCTCAAAGACGGCCGCGCGCTGCGCATCGAAACCGTGATCAACGACGCCTACGACATCGGCTGCCAGCGCCTGCTGCCCAACCTCGACGACCTTCAGGTCAAGGCCCGTGCGATCAACCAGCGGTTGCTGGACACTGAACGGGTCGGTCAGGGCACGGTCCTTGCGAGTCCAGCCTTTGAGCGGATCGCACAGTCCACCGTCACCGACGAGGGCAGGAGGGCCCCAGCCCTGCGGTTCGGCGACCCTCGGGTCCAGGCCCTGGCCGGCGCCCTAGCCAACACGCTGTTCGCCGTCACCGACATCACCAACAAGAGCCTGCGCGCCTTGATGACCGGACTGCTCGGCACCCCCTACAGCCTCAACCAAGCCAGCTACGACCTGTCCCGACTCCGCCACAACGGCCTCATCACCCGCGTTCCCGACCACCACCGCTACACCCTGACCCCCGAGGGCATCCAGTTCGCGATCTTCTACACCAAGGTCCACGACCGGGTCCTCAAACCCCTCCTCGCCACCCGCAGCCAACCCCACGCGCCACCCGACCTGCGCACCGCGCTACGAACCATCGACCAGGCCATCGACCACCGCCTGGCCCACGCCCGGCTACGCAAGCCAGCCTGACCCCACCCCCACCCTTCGAACGGATCTCCACACGCGCCGAAACTCAGGACAAACGTCAGAACCTCGCAACCAAAGGATCGCTAGCGTGCGGGCAAGTTTCGGTCTGTTGGGCTCGGGTTGGCTACCTCGCGCCCAACGGCCTGTGCCGCACCTGTGCCGCGTGCCATGTGGCCAGCTTCCGCCAACCGCTCCAACACGCGGCGGCGATTGTACGGATGGTGGTGCCGGGTCATCCCCGCAGGGACGGTGCCGGTCAGGACGGGTGTGGTCGTTGTGACTGTGTTTCCTCGTCCTGATGAGTTTGGGTGTGCGACACGTCCGATGGCCGGCACGGGGGCAACGACGGTGTTGGAGTGGCCTTCAGCGCCCTGCCTCGGCTTCCTCGGCGTCGTAGGGTGCCGTGAGGCAACTGTGGTCAGCGCTGTGGATGAAGTCAGCCTGAGATGGTCGCCGCACTACGCAAGGTAAGCACGCATCGGTCTCCCGGGGGTGGCAGTGAGCGATGAGGGTGAGCTGATCGCTGGGCGCTACCGCCTGGTCTCGCGGCTGGGCAGCGGTGCGATGGGGGTGGTGTGGCAGGCGCAGGACGAGCGCCTTCACCGCACCGTCGCGATCAAGCAGCTGTTGCTGCCATTGCGGCTGAGCGAGAGTGAGGCTGACGAGGCCAACCGCCGGGCGATGCGGGAGGCGCGTATCACCGCCCGGTTGCACCACCCGCACGCGATCGCGGTCTACGACGTGGTGGACCACCAGGGCCAACCGTGCCTGATCATGGAGTACCTACCCTCCAGGAGCCTGGCAACGGCGCTGGCCATAGAGGGTGTGCTACCGCCCTACAAGGTCGCCAGCATCGGCAGCCAGATCGCCTCCGCGCTGGCCGCCGCGCACAAGGCGGGCATTGTGCACCGCGACATCAAGCCAGGCAACGTGCTGCTCGCTGACGACGGCACAGTCAAGATCACCGACTTCGGTATATCCCACGCAGTCGGTGACGTCACTGTGACCGCCACCGGGATGCTGGCCGGAACGCCCGCATACCTGGCCCCGGAGGACGCCCAGGGCAACAGCGCAGGCTTCCCCTCGGACGTGTTCTCCTTAGGTGCCACGCTCTACACCGCGCTGGAGGGTACGCCGCCGTTTGGACTCAACACCAACGCCATTGCCCTGCTGCACCAGGTGGCCTCGGGTGAGATCATCCCGCCCAGACAGTCCGGTCCGCTCACCCCTCTGTTGCTGCGCCTGCTGCAGCGGAATCCCGAACAACGCCCCACCATGGACCAGGCCCACGATGCGCTGGCCACGCTTGCCGCCAGCCCGGCCGGAGCCGCAGTCGGTCCGTCCGCCTCCGCACCGCCGCCAGCCCGGGATGACCGGTCCTTGGAACCGGTCCCGAGAACGCAGCAGACACTCATCCAGGTGGTCCCACTGGAGGTGGCGACCAGCCCGGCAAGGTCAACTGGGCTGTACACCGCAGCCGATCGGGCGCCGGTCTCAGGCAATCACAACGGATGGCCAGGGCGCCGGAGACTCCTCGCTGGGCTCATGACGATCGTGCTGCTGGCTGCCGGTGTCCTGGTGGCCGTGCTGATCAGCCACGACAACGTCACCGGCGGTAACGCCGCGCAGCGCCTGCAAACCCTTCCCGCCCACCCAGGACCGAGCAGCACGACGCAGGTAGCCCCCACGAGCACGTCGGGCGGCCCGTCGCAGAGCCTGCAAGCCCTTCCCGCTCAACCAGGACCGAGCAGCACGACGCAGGTAGCCCCCCCCACCACCACCCCGGCCGTCCCGGGTAGTCCACAGGACACGCCGGAGCAGCTGCAGGGGGCGATTACGGACTATTACGCGCTGGTGCCTGGAAATCTGCCGGCGGCGTGGAACCGGCTCACGGCGAACTACCAGCAGAGCCACGCCGGGGGCTTCACCGGGTATCAGAATTTCTGGAGCCCCGTGCAGCGCGTCACGGTCTTCGACGTCTCCGCGAAACAAGGCGACGCGGTGGACGCGACAATTGACTACTTCTTCACGGACGGCAAGGTCGTCGAGGAGCAGACCAGCTACGGGCTGGTCACCGAGGACGGTCTATGGAAAATCGACAGCTCCACAGTGCACAGTAGCCAAACCAAGTAAGGGGCAGCTGAACACACGGCCGGTCACGGCGAGAAGCTGACCGAATACGCGGGAGACGAGAAGCGAACCCGCATGGCCAGCTTGGAAGATTAGGGATGGATCATGACTCTGACCAGCAATATGCTGAACTGCGGATATCTGGTGACAGAGGACAGGATTAACCGTGATTGACCGCTGGTGACCCTGGTTACGGGCATGCGGGGGGGCACGCACCCGGCTGGGATGGGGGCCGTGCACTCGGTGGCTGGAGGTGGCGGGCTGCGGTGAGCTGGTGCGCGTGATGCTGGCCGCGCGGTGGGCTTGGGTTGTTAATTCGCGCGCTCGGCGGGGGTGGTGTCCGGTAAAGATGAGGGGCAGCGGGGAAGGGAAAATTCCGTGATCATCGAAGTGGGTCAGGTTGCGGTGGTGACCGGGGCGGCGCAGGGATTGGGTCGTGCCCTGGCCGCCGGGCTGATCGACCGGGGTGTGTCGGTCGTGTTGGCGGACATCGCGACGGAGCGGCTGCAGACCACAGCCGAGGCATTCACGGCCCGCGGCGCGCGAGTGCTGCCGGTGATCACTGATGTCAGCGATGCGGCGGCGGTCAACACGCTGGCCTCGCGCACCGTGGAGTACTTCGGCCGAGTCGACATGGTGGTCAACAACGCCGGTATCGGTGGAGGCGGCGGACCGCTGTGGCAAAGCGACCCGCAGGACTGGCAGCGCGTTTTGGGGGTGAACCTGCTCGGTGTGGTGCACGGGATTCAGGCGTTCGTGCCGCATCTGGTCAGGACCGGTGCTGGACACGTGGTCAACATCGCGTCGATCGCCGGACTTGCGGTGATGCCGTTTGGCAGCAGCTACTGCGCCAGCAAACACGCGGTGGTCGCGATCTCCGAGACGTTGCGCCGCGAGTTGGAGATGCTGGAGTTGCCGATCGGGGTGACTGTGGCCTGCCCAGGTTACGTGCGCACACCTCTGGTCGAGGGCCTGGCCACCTTGGTTGAGGCGGATGACGATGCATGGACTGAGCATCTGCCGGCGGAGTTGTCGAAGGAACAACGAGAACAGGTGCGGGCGACGCTGAAGCGGGGGATCGCCACCGTGATGGAGCCGGAGGTCGCGGCCGAGCGCATCCTGGCCGCAGTGGAAGCCGATCAGCTCTACGCGCTGACACATGGCGACTTCGACGACCGCATCCGTCATCGAGCCGAGGGCATCCTCGCGGCATTGGATGGCCAGGGCCGGTCCGGTGATCATGTCGAGACGACGGACGATAAGTGAGAAATCAACAGCGTTTACTTGTTTATAAAAGCGGTAGCCAAGGGTAGGGTCGAATCGTCGACCTTCCGATTTTCAGGACTATGGTAACGCGTTCATACTCAATCGCCACCGACCTTGACCTGCGCCGGTAAATCCACCCGGTAATAAGCGAACGTCAACGAACCAACGCGAATGAGAAGAAAATAGAGACGACACGAGCTCCGCAACCGGCCGAGCCCGCACCCGCAGGCCACTGCGGCCCGCAACGCACCCAGCCCAGCCGGGGTGAGACCCACGGCCCCGGCGCGAGCCTCACGTCCATCACCATCGGCATGAGCCGGAACAGCTGGCAGCGGACTGTAAATCCGTCGGCTGACGCCTTTCAAGATTCGAATCCTTGACGCGCCACCCAGCACCAATGACTCTTGACCTGCGATAACGGGTCGGAGCCTTCAGTGGGGAGTGGCGATCGGTGTCCCCGTGGCTCCCCGCTGTACTCCGTCGGTCGCCGCTGCATCTGGCACGGATTTAGCACGGCCTTGGTGGTGGGTTCGACTCAGAACCTTGCACGCTGGGGGCTCGTGTGGCATCCCGTCGATCTGGCGGAGCCCGACCGCGCGGCGACCCGAAGGCAGCCCTCGACGCGACCGGTGAGTGCCTCGGTTAGCTCTGCGCCCGGGCCGCCGTGTGGTAGCCCTGAGGGAGGTCGATGGGATGCCACACCCGTGATGGCGCTCGCCGAAATTCC
>QHBZ01000379.1 GCA_003244055.1 Pseudonocardiales bacterium
TCGACGAGCTGCGCATGTTCCGCTATCCGGTCGTCGTCGGTGGCGGCACGCCCTTCCTGCCGCCGGTCACCGAAGACATTCGGCTAGACTTGGTCGAGACCACGACGTTCGGCTCGCGCGTGATCTACGAGCGCTACGGGCGCGCCCGCGGTGAGTCGGACTGACACCGCCGTCCGAGTCATCAGCGCCTCGCCGGACCGGGTATTCGCCGCGCTGACCGACTCCGACGCGCTTGCCGTGTGGCTACCGCCCGACGGATGACCGGCCGGTTCGAGCATTTCGATGCGCGTCCCGGCGGGGCCTACCGACTGGTTCTGGCGTACGCGGACGCGTCGGCCGCGCGGGAAGTCCGCCGTCGACTCCGACGTGGTCGACGCCATGGGAGGTCACCCCGTCGACGCCCGATCACGCGTCGACATCAGGGCCGATGATGTGCCCGACGGGATCAACGCTGCAGCATTGAGGCTTCTCCAATAGGACCCGAGCCAGCACTCCGACTCATCGCTCAGTCGACCACTTTTCTCGTCGATGCATCCGGCCACGGAGCCTCCGCAAAAACCTGTTGGCGGACCACAGCGACTAATGCTAGTTTTCCGGAGGCCGTGCGAGAGAACGAGGAGGTGGTACCCGTGAACGCAGTATCGACATGGGTGCTCCCCTCCGGGGTCACGGTCGGACGATAGGTCGTCCGGGAGCGCCGTTCAAGAGCACTCCCGAAAGGCACGACCATGCGATTCACTTCTGAACAGCGCCTCGACGACGGCGTCCTCGAACGCGAATTCACCCTCGGCGAGATCCCAGGCGTCCTGTGGACGCCTGGATCCGCACCTACCCCGCTGATCCTGAGCGGCCACAACGGCGGCTTGCACAAGCGGGAACCCCGGCTGGTGGCCCGGGCCCGGCACTACGCGGCGGAGTACGGCTACGCGGTGGCCGCCATCGACGCCCCCGGGCACGGTGACCGGCCCCGTTCCGCCGTCGACGAGCAGGCCCGCGCCGACCTCCGTCGGGCGGTGGAGGCCGGCGAGCCGGTCGACGAGATCGTCGACGCCTTCATCGTCCCGCTGGTCGAAAGGGCGGTCCCGGAATGGCGGAGCACCCTGGACGCCCTCCTTTCGCTGCCCGAGATCGGCGGCCCGGTCGGGTACGCGGGGATGACCGCCATCGGCATTCGACTGGCGGTGGTTGAGCCGCGCATCTCGGCCGCCGGTTTCTTCGCCGGGGGTTTCGTGCCCGGCACCCTGCGCGAGGAGGCCCGGCAGGTCACCATTCCGCTGCAGTTCCTGCTGCAGTGGGACGACGAAGGGATGGAACGGCAGCCGACCCTGGACCTGTTCGACGCCTTCGGCACCAAGGAGAAGACGCTGCACGCCAATCTGGGAGGGCACGCCGGTACCCCGTGGTTCGAGGTGGACGACGGGGCCCGGTTCTTCGCCCGGCACCTGAAAGTGAGGCCGAGCCGTCAGGCCAGCAGCAGACGGTAGGCGGTGTCGGCCAGATGCCGCTCATCGAGGACAGGTCCCGGCCCTCCTCGATGGCGGTGGCCAACGTCGACCTTCGCGTCGTCGTCGGTCAGGACGCCGGACGCTGCGATACCAACAATCGCCGGCACCGCGCCCGACAACGCCGAACGTAGTCGCCCGCCAGCCCGACTGGCTCTGCCCGCTTGACGATCCCTTTACGAGTCGGCCGCCGGCTGCTTAGGCGACTACGACGAGGTTCACGCCGACCAGGATCGACTACGCCGCTGATGACCGCGGCCGCTTGATCGACCGCGCCCACCGCAGTGGGCGACGGGGTCGCCAAAGTCCACGAACGCGCATCCGTTGTCGACGCTGATCCCGTCGGGGACCCCGCGCCCGGCTGAGCCGGTTTCTACGCCGTGGTGAGCACCGCCAGGTGGCGCAGCGAGTTCTCCAGGTGCGCGACGTCGAACGGCGGGAACTCGATCACCTTGCGCGCCTGCGGGGTCGCGCCCGCCCAGTCGTATGTCAGCCGGACTTCAGTGCCGCCGTCCGCCGCCGGCGCGAGGTCGTAGCGCCAGATCCAGCCGCCGAAGCTGAGACGCCCCCCGGCGTCCTCCGTTCCCGGCATCCACGAGATCGCGCGGGGCGGATCGAGCTCCCGGACCTGGTTGGCTATCTCGTACCGGCCGTCCGGATGGTTGGGGTGGTACATACTCATGCGGAACACCTGCCCCGACGTCGTCAGTCGCTCGCCGTCCAGCGACCCGCACACCCAGCCCGTGCTCCTGTTGCCAGCGGCCAGGCGGTCGAGGTCCACGCGAGCCCCCGACCTGCAGCCGGATCCTTCACGGGACGGCCACCTCCGGTCGCGAGCAGTCCGCGACGATGTCTCGCTCGTCGTCGGCCGACGGGTGAATCCTGGTCCAGAACCCAGTCTTCGAGGACTGTCGCTACGTAGCCGTAGGCGGGTGTCGCTGGTGAGGTCGGCGCGGTTGAAGACAGGTCAGCCGATCCGCTCGGCCAGCGACACGATGATCCCCTCCGGACCGCGCACGTAGGCCATGCGCCAGATGTGCTCGTACTGGCCGATGCCGCCGACCAGCCCGTAGCCGTCCGTGGCCAGCCGGTCGAGGGCTGTCTGGAGGTCGTCGACCTCGAAGGCCACGTTGCGCAGGCCAAGCTCGTCGGCCATCGCGGCGGGCGATCCGGGCTGGTGGGGCGGGCCGGACGAAGCTCGAGAGCTCCAGCAGGGTACTTCCGTCGGGCGGCCGAAGCATGACGATCTCAGTGCGGGAGTCGGGGATGCCGATGACCGTCCAAGAACTCGCCCTCCACGAACATCCGTGTGCCCTCGACCTCGAGACCCAACCCGACGAAGAACGCCGTCACCGTGTTGAGGTCCGCAACGGTGATACCGACATGGTCGAACGTCGTACATGTGACATGGGGTCCATCCTCTGGTGAGGCCTGGCGGGTTGCAGACGACACGCCGGCAGCGGTCGTCCTCGACGCCTATCGCGACGAGACCGAGCGCGCCGACGGCGTCATCCTGGGTCGAGCTGTGGACCAGGAGGCCGCGTGGTGGCCGGTCGAAATATTCGCGGACCTGCCGGTCCGGGACTTGCGGGGGACGGTCCTGCACGTGCTGGCCGAGACGGCCTGCCATGCCGGGCACCTCGATGCCGTTCGTGGCCTTCTCGATGGCCGTCAGTTCTTGGTGCTCACCTGACGAGCGGAGGATTCACGGACGTAGATCCAGCGGAGCATCGACGGGACGACCGGCGTCTGACTCGGCCTGAGGGCCCCAGCGTGCGCCGTGGCAGATCGCCGTCAGGCGAGGGTCAACCGCTACGCGGCGCAGGCATGCACTCCCGACCGCGATTGCTTCCTGTCGTCAGATCGAGACGTCATGGGGGACGTCAGGGGATCCGACGCTATGGCGTGGCTCCCGGGGAGGCGACCTTGGCGAGCAGATCGCGCAGCGTCGCTCGTTCGGCATGGGAGAGCCCCGCCATCGCCGGAGAGCTCCGCACGGCGGTTTCCAGATCGGCCCGGGCGCGCTCCCCGGCCGGGGTGAGGGTGAGGGTCTTGACCCGGCGGTCCTGCTGGCCCTCGTCGCGGCGTATGAGCCCGCGCGCCTGCAGCCGGTCGGCGATACCGGTGACGTTGGAGGCGTCGCAGCGCAGCCGCTGCGCGATCGTCCGCATGGACGCCGGCCGGTGCAGCTCGAGCAGGGCCCTGGCCTGGGGCGGGGTCAGCTCGACGCGGCGGGCTGCGGCCTCGAAGACGTGACGGGTCTGCTCGGCGACCGCGAAGAGCAGGCCCGCGATCTCGTGCGCGTCATCGAGGCTGTCCGGCTCGTCCGATGAAGTGATCACCCATCCGACAATACTGGCCAACCTCAATGCTTGATAACACAAAGCAGTACGCCCATCAGCTTGAGTACATCAACCATCGAGAGTGGTAACTATGTTCGGGACCGACACGACCCGCAATCGGCGCATCTGGACCGCAGGACTCGCGGCCACCGGCGCCGCCGTCGTGGCCGATCTCGCGGTGCACACCGCCGGGACTGTCACGGGTGTGGACTTCGTGGTCCACCCCGATGGCTCCACCATCGAGGTAGGGACGGGGCTGGTCGCCGCGTCCGCCGCCGCGGTGCTGCTCGGCACCGTCCTGGCCCGCCTGCTCGCCCTCCGGGGCCGCCGCGGGCTGCGCGACGCGCAGGCAATCGGCGCCGTGCTCGCGCTGTCGTCACTCCTGCTGCCCCTCACCGTGTCGGCCAAGGTAGGGACCCGGCTGCTGCTCGCGGTGATGCACCTGGTGGCCGGGGCGGCATATGTGATCGCCCTGCAGATCGCCGCCCGCGGCGCCAAGGCGCCCACACCAGCCACCGCGGGCCGGGTCGGATCGTGACCGCGTTCACCGCGGCCGAGCGCGTCTACCTCAACGCAGCGCCGCATCTCGGTCGGCTGGCCACGGTAGGAACCGACGGGTTTCCGCACGTCACACCGGTCGGCTGGGCCTTCGACCCGGAGTCCGGCCTGATCGAGATCTCCGGTCGGGCCTTCGCCACCACCCGCAAGTACCGCAACGTGCTGGCCGATCCGCACGTCGCGATCGTGATCGATGAGGTGCTACCACCATGGCATCCACGCTGCGTACTGGTACAGGGCCTCGGCGAGGCGATCGCGGCCGATCCAGCCGGCGGCGAAGCCCGAATCCGCATCACCCCGACCACCGTCCTGTCCTGGGGACTCGACACCGACGAGACCGCCGGCCCTTCCCCGACCTGACGGTGTCCCGCAAGCAGATCCGCTACCGGGACGCCGTGCCCGGGCTTGGTGGCGATCACGCGAGGTGCCCCATCTGAGGTTCCCGCTTCGGGCATGGAATGCGCCGAGATGCCAGTCAGTCGCCGCGGTGTTCCGCGCCCAGCCGTGTCAGTTGTTGAGGGTTCCACGCGTAGCGCAGCTTGTGGGGCGTGCCGTTGAGCCGGTTCGCAACGCCTCCTGGAGGCGAGATGAGGGCTCGGCCCACGCATGTTCCGCTGCCCGCCTCGTAGAAGCGTTGAGCAGCGACGTTCTGCTCCTGAACCCACAGGTACAGGCCAGTCCTCCGAGAGTGGACGGCCGAGGCGGTTGATGCGAGCAACTGCGAGCCGATGCCGCACCGCGTGTGTCCGTGGTCGACGTGCAGGTTGTCGAGCAGCGCACCCCAGGACGGATCTTCGTCGAAAAGCGTGTGTGCAAAGCCGATCAAGCTTGCGTCGTCCTCGACGACCAGCGTGTATCGCAACAGGTCGGGCTCCCGCAGCCGATCGGCCCACACGACGAGGCGATCGGAGACCGCGTCGCCGTCGAGGAACGCGTCGGAGTACGCGCCTCGGTAGTGGCGGCGCCAGCTGTCGGCGTGCAGCAAGGCGATGGCCTCAGCGTCTGAGGGTGTCGCCCGCCGTAGCTGCAGACCATCGACGTATTCCAACGCGGTCCTCCGTCATCGATCCTGGCGTTGGCACCATGCCGAAGCTGGTTGCCGGACCGTCATCGGGCCAGGTCCCTCAGGTCTCTCTGGATGAATCGCGGCCGACGGTATCGGAGACACGTCGTCGGTGCTGGGTCATTCAGCTCGGACTGTCGGGTTTTTCTGCTGAGGGATCGGCTTTGCGGGAAGTGGGCTGTGGCCTCCGCTCATTCCGTGTCTGGCGAGGGGGCCAGGATTGGCCAGTAGGTGCCGAAGCTCCAGATGTGGCCTTCCAGGTCCCGGGCGGAGTACATGCGCGCGCCGTAGTCGGTGTCTGCTGGTCCCCAGACGATCTGGGCTCCGCCGGCCTTCGTCCGCTCGCAATGGGCGTCGGGGTCCTCAACGACGACGTAGAGACGCTGGGTGACGCCGCCGAGAGCCTGTGGGCTCATTCCGAACTCTGATTCTTCGAGCGGAGGGGAAAATCGCTTCCTCGTGCTCCACCACCTTATCGGCGCGGAGAGCCTCAAGGCGGGGATCCTCGCGGGAACCGTCGGAGTCCCAATCTGATAGGACGGCTACCGGTTTAGTCCACTACAGGGACCAGTCGTGTGCGGCAGCATCCGTCACACCAGATCCGGATCGGCATCGTCGATGTCAGGCAGCGCGGCGAGCAGTTGAGGCAAGTCGGTCGTCACGGTCTGCCACAGCAGGTCGAGGTTGATGTCGAAGTAGTGGTGGATGAGGCGGTCCCGCATCCGGGCGGCGGCGGTCCACGGAACCTCAGGATAGGAGGTGCGGACTTCCGGGCTGACCTGCTTAGCGGCCTCTCCGACAATCTCGACGAGCTTGGTCAACCCGAGCCGGAGCAACTCGTCACTGTCGAGGTCAGCCCGGGTCCGGTCGGTGCTGTAGCCGATGGCCTTGGTCGCGGCCTCGGTGAGGTGCCGAAGGCGAACCGTGTCCTCAGGCCGCATATAGCGGACGCGCTGTCGCGGCGACCTTGTCGCGGAAGTAGCGGCTGAGGTCCTCGTAGGTTCGCAGCTCGACCGGGCGACCTAGGGTGGCCTCGAGCTCCAGCTCCATCTGGGCGAGGTGGATGAGGCCAGGAATGCGGCCCGCGTGGAACTCGACGAGGATGTCGACATCGCTGGCCGGGCTGAAGTCATCGCGCAACACCGAGCCGTACAGTTCGAGTCGGCGGATGCCATGGCGGGTGGCGAAGTCCGCGATCATGGCATCATCTACGCGCAGTCCTGGCCGCAGCTCCATGTGGTCATGATGCCTCAGGTCGATGGCGACCAGTTAAAGCACGCCACAGGTGCTTGTTGATCGGGCGGGTTGTGTGGGGACGAGCGTGCTGAGCTGATCACGGCCGAAGTCCGGCGAGGTAGTTGTTGACCCATATCGGCGATTGCGTGCGTCGCCAGAAGGAGCCAACAGCTGAGACCTGCGGATGAAGATCCTTTGGGCAGCGTCAGGGTTGGTAGTAGCCGAGGATCTCGTCACTACGGCAAGCCGACGCGATCCATGGCCGGTGGCAAAACTTGCGCACGGCGGCGTGCCCACTCCACAGCGCTGGTGTGCTGGCCTCGGCCGGGAATGAGGACGCATCCCGTAACAAGTCGATCTTGTTAGGTTTACAGTCCGTGCGTCACCTTCGACTCTTGGGCGCTGCAGTTCGAGTCTCGCACCACCGGCCGCACCACGAATGCGCAGCTCAAGGCAGGTTTATAGCTCTGGCGTGGTGCCCCCGGCAGGATTCGAACCTGCGACACACGGTTTAGGAAGAGCTGTGGCAGTGCTAGCAGTGGCTTCTAGCAGCCATTATAGGTGACTCCTGTTCGCACCACGTCGCACTGTTGGCCCTGCAGCATGAGATTTCGCACCACGACCCGCACCACGGGTCTTCTTGGCGACGACCTCGCTGTGGTGTGTCTGATCTCGGCGTTGACGTTGCATGAGCTGACTGAGAGGTCCCGGCACCTTCGCCCTCGGTGTCTACGAGCGTGAAGTCGCGCCGGGGGAGCGAGTGCGGATCTATGGGCCGGTTCGCTCGGTCGTGGACGTGATGCGGCTGCGGCACCGGGTGGGGGACCCGGTGGCGCTGCGGGCGCTGCGGCATTGGGTCAAACGGCCCGAGGCGGATCTGGCTGAGGTGCTCGACTATGCGCGCGCTCTGGACGTGGAGGGTCCGGTGCGCCAAGCCGTCGAGGCGGTGCTGAGCTGATATCGCCGACTCGGGTCGTGCCATGACCGCAGGGCGGGTGTTCAACGACCTGCGCAGAATGGCCCGCGCGAGGAGCGCTCGACCGATGAACTGCTCATTTTCTACGTCTTGGAGCGGTTTCTGCACCGGGTGGGCCACTCGCCCAACCGCGCCATGAACCTCTATGGTGCCTGTCGATGGGAGAGCTCGCTGTCCTCGCCAGGCGATCTGTCTTTCGCCATCGGCCCGTGGTGGTGGTGGTGGCCTGCCGGGCTCGACGCCGGCCCGATCATGAGCTGGCAGCACGCTTACTGCGTTAGCATGTAGTAGCGGTACCGTTGTGACATGTCCAGGCTGGATCGCATCGTGTCGGACCCGGCGGTCTGTCACGGCCAACCGACGGTTCGTGGTCTGCGGTATCCCGTCGAGAACCTTCTCGAGCTCTTGTCATCGGGCATGACGATCGAGGAAGTGCTTGCCGACTACCCGGACCTCGAGCGTGATGATCTCCTCGCCGCGCTGGAGTTCGGCGCCCTTGCCTCGGGTCGTCGCAGGGTGGTCCCACTCGGCGCGGCGTGAAGTTCCTCGTCGACGCTCAACTGCCCGCCCGGCTCGCGCGGTTCCTGAGCAGTTCGGGACACGATGCGCTGCATACGTTGGACCTGTCTGACGGCAACCGCACGACCGATGCCCGAATTGCTGAAGTTGCGGATGGCAGCGATCGAGTCGTGGTCACCAAGGATCGAGACTTCCGAGACAGCCACTTGTTGACGGGGTCCCCGCGGCGACTTCTGGTCGTCGCGACCGGCAACATCACCAACGATGCCTTGCTTGCGCTGTTCGTGAAAAACCTCGATGTGATCGTTGCAGCGATGGACGAGGGCGACTTCGTCGAGTTCGGCCAGGACGTGCTTGTCGTACGCCGGCGTCGTGGTGATGAACCGCCAGGGTGACCTTTGGCTTCAGCCGCTTCGCTCCTCAAGCCGCACAGAGCGCTTGCTTGCGCGATCGCGGCGACCTGGTCCCGGAAGGACGGCTGAGTCCTCGCAGTGCAGCTCGACGGAGCGGCCGAGCACGGGATCGAGCTCAAGCTCCATCTGAGCGCGCTGAGGAGATCGGGGGAAGGCCAGCGTGAACCTCAACCAGGAGGTCGACGTAGACGAGATTCCGAGGTACCGGCTCAATCAGCGTGCGTAGGCGCTTTCGGTGATCGTAGTCGGTAGCCGATGCCTCGGTTCGAGATCCAGGGCCGGGTTCGTAGTGGCCGCGGCGCAGGTCACGGCACATACGGTGATCATGCTGCTTGGGTGCGTCGTCCGAGGTTCCCAGAGGTCGAAACTACACTGGGTGATCTTGCAGCTTTGACTCATGTGATCCATAGTTCGCGACTTACGCCAGCGCTCGCACCACGTATCGGCAGCTCAGGGCCGCTTCGTGGCTCTGGCCTGGTGCCCCCGGCAGGATTCGAACCTGCGACACACGGTTTAGGAATGGTTCGTCAGTAACAAACTGTACACAGCGCCTGACGTGCTGTTTTGCCTCGGTCGCTGGCGGCCGAGCTAGCGGCCATTTCGCATTGGCTTCGCGCTTCGCGAGAACGATTGGCGTGGAGTCCGGGTGCACCGTGCGGCTGGCTCCCAGTACGGAACAGGACAGAAGCGGACGCGTCCCTAGCTCCTGCCCGTTCCCTCGTCCTGGCCGCCTTGCTCGTCGTGGCGGTGGTGTCAATGGTGGCGCTTGCGCCATCGCAGCGCGACGCCGTCAGGCGCCATTGACTCCGCCGACGCGACGTGGACGATCTCCGGCCGAGGGAACGGCGACCTCGAACCCAAGGATTTTTAGACCGTGGTATTGGTTGTTCGTGGATAGCACCGATTACCTGCAACTTCTGCGTCTGCAAACGCTCATCGTTGGTGGTTGTATTCGGTTGTCTGGGTGTGTTTAGTGACCGAAAAGTGTCCAAACGATCTTGGTGGCGCATGTCGACCTAGCGGCACTGTTCGGATGCACTGTGAGCTTGTGGAGGTAGACGGCCACGCCGTCGAGCTCGCCGTGTGACATGAGGGCCAGGGGCTAGATCGCAAGATGCCGGACTTTTCGTAGACTGATCCATTCCCTTGGACACGCCGCAGATCCCTCCCAGATGACAGGATAATGCCAATTATCAGCTGCCCCAGCGGTAGTAAACCCGCGTTCACCGACACAACGCCCACTTCCACAATTGCTGGTTCAATTGGTCGCGGTGACCAATTAATATTGCGGCGTTTGCGAAAAGGGTGACCCAGTACCGGCGTCAAGCAATCTTACAGCGCTGTCTTCGGCGACCCTTCTGCCGCGTAGCGGGCTTTGCATGGCGCACCTTGGCGTCCGTCTCGCCAGGCAGCGTTGCCCCACAGCAGACAGTCACCGACCGGCTATGGCATGTTTGCGCAGTGACCGGTAGTTCTGCGCGAGATCGTGAGCAAGTTTTTGTCCGTATACGCGGACACTTCGAGAAGACGACCCACCCGCCGCTGCCCGTCGAACCGGGTAGCTCGCTCGCTGGTGACGATGCTGTGCTCGGGTCACTGCAACTATCACATGCCGCCTGGTTTGCCATCTCCATAGCGGCCGACGATCTTGAAGCCGTACGCGCACTGATGGAAGATGTCGGCCGAACTCAGCCATGGGCCCACCACACGCTGCTTCGTTCAGCCCTAGAGAGCGCCGCGACAGCAGTGTGGCTGCTAGCACCAACACAGCGGAATGAGCGAGTACGCAGGCGGTTGAAGCTCCAAGGTCAGGAAATCTACGAGTCAGAACGTGCCCAGCAACTCTCAGGGCTGACGCCCCCGCCGCCTGGACGCACGCAAGCAGAACGACGCGGTGAGGTCAGGCAACTGGCGACAGCTCGTGGGCTCGATCCGAACGCTGTATTGGCCAGGTTCAGCTACAAAAACGTACTACGAGAAGCAGCCATCGACATCCCGTACGAGCCTGACCTACTGGAGCTCATCTGGATGACCGGTAGCGCCATTGCACACGGCCGTACTTGGCCCACCATCGCCTTCCTTGATCGAGAAGAGATCACCGGCGACGCTGCCGACATACGACTATTGAGGGTCACCGCCTCAGTCGACCAATTGGTACTCGTGGCGGCGACTGTCCTGCTAATCGTCGATCGAGCCCGCGACCTTTACGAGAGTCGCCGCATCTGCCATTATTGATCGAGTCACCCGCGGCCTGAAGATGTGCGGACCGCACTTGATGTTGATAATGTAAGGTGCGTCAAAAAATTTGTCGGCGAGCCATCTGATCCGTAGTCGCATGCAGCGCCCCCCGCTACGTGCAGATTCGTCCGTGGTCGGGCCTTATCTTCGGCTTCGGGTCCGAGGACGTCCATGGTGGTCCGTAGCCGTTGATGTACCAATTGATGTAGGGCAGGGCGCTCCTCGGTCGCGGGCTCTGATCAGCTGAATGTACGCCGCCAAGCACCTGATTCTGGGTCAGGAGTTTTCCCGGCCAGACTCCTCGACGTGGCGGTGGGTTACCGACAGATCTTGCACGCTGGGGCTGGAGTGGCATCCCGTCGATCTGGCGTAGCCCGACCACGCGGCGACC